>JAJZRV010000080.1 GCA_021850135.1 Pseudomonadota bacterium | reverse complement strand
CCGATGATAGTGTGGATTGCCCATGCGAAAGTAGGTCACCGCCAGACTCCCCATTCGCCTCTCACGAGGCTAACAAAAAGCCCCGCTGTTCTCTCAGCGGGGCTTTTTGCGTTTGGGGGCCATGCCGCAGTGCCCCTGCTTCAGGCGTTATAGCCGCTCAGCTGCAGTTGATAGTGCCGCTCGTCCAGCATGCTGATTGCTGCATGTCCGCCCACAGGCAACGTGATTTTGTCGCGCACGTGTCCGAAGGGCAGGTTTTGCAGCACCGGCGCATGAATCCACCCTTTCAGGAAATCAACGACGCTCTTCAGCGTGTACGGTGCAGCCGAAGCGGCTGTCGGCTCACAACGGTTAAACTGTCCCAGAAGAATGGCGCGCTGTTTTTGCAGGATGCCGGCGTGGAGCAACTGCAGCAGCATCCGCTCGATTTTGTAGGGCTCCTCATTGACCTCTTCCAGAAACAGGATGCCGTCTTCAAGGTAGGGCATGTAGGGGGTCCCCACCAGATGCGCCACGATGGAGAGGTTGCCTCCCCAGAGGGTGCCTTCGATCCCCGAACCAATCTGGGATCGCAGCAGGCGGCCGGCTTCGCCGTCCGACGCAGAGAAGGGCATTTTGATCGGCGGCGTGAGATGCGTGACCGCCTGCAACATTTGTTCAAAGTGCACTGGATGCAGCACGCTGCGCTGGTGGTGTCCAAAGTCAGGACAGGCCATGGGGCCTGCAAAGCTGACCATGCCCGTCTGGGCGAGCAGGGCGAGATGCAGGGCGGTCAGATCGCTGAACCCCACAATGACTTTTCCTGAGCGCGCAATGGCTTCAAAGTCCAGACCGGGCAACAGGCGCGTGAAGCCGTACCCGCCGCGCGCGGCGAGAATCATGTCCACCTCGGGGTCGCGGATGAGCGCGTTGAAATCGTTCAGGCGGTCAAAGTCCGTTCCGGCAAAATATTCCCATCGGTCGTTGACGTGCGGTGCCACCACGACGCGGTAGCCGCGTTCGGTGAGATACAGGATCGCAATTTCCAATGAACCCGGCTCGGTGATGAAGCCGGAGGGAGCGCAGATGCCGATCGTGGCGCCGGGACGGAGCCGGCGCGGCAGGGGTGGGGTCATCATGGGCCTAGCGATGTTGTGCGTCCACGACGGTCAGGGCGGTCATGTTGATGATGCGACGGACCGTGGCCGTGGGCGTCAGGATATGCGCTGGCGCATTGACGCCCAGCAGAATGGGGCCGACCGTCACATTGTCGCCAATGACCCGGACCAGGTTGTAGGCGATATTGGCGGCGTCCAGCGTCGGCATGACCAGGAGATTGGCGCGTCCTTTCAGACGCGAACCCGGCATGACGCGTTGCCGAATTTCATCGGAAATGGCGGCATCTGCATGCATCTCGCCGTCAATTTCAAGTTTTGGCAAGCGTTTCTGGATCAACTCGAGCGCCTTGCGCATCTTGAGCGATGACGCTGAGTTCGAACTTCCGAACGAGGAGTGCGAAAGCAGGGCCACTCGCGGCACGATGCCAAAACGCTGGACTTCCTCCGCCGCCATGCCGACGATTTCGGCCATCTGCTCCGCGGTAGGGTCGGGATTGACGTAGGTGTCGCAAATGAAAAACGTTCCCTTGGGATTGAGCAGCATGTTCATCGCCGCGGGGGTGGATATTCCGGGTTTGAGGCCCAGGACCTTCTTCACGTAATGCAGATGAGCCGCATAGCGCCCGATGCAACCGCAAATCATGCCATCCGCTTCGCCGCGCTTGACCATGAGTGCCGAAGTCAGCGTGGGTTCCCGGTAGACCTCATGCTTTGCAAGCTGGGGGGTCACCCCGTGGCGCTCCATGATCTGGTGATAGAGCTGCCAGTACTCGCGATAGCGCGGATCGGAATTGACGTTGACCAGCTCGAACTCCTGGCCAGCCCGGATGCGCAGTCCCAGCCGCTTGATCCGCATTTCGATCACTTCGGGACGACCGATCAGGATCGGGCGTGCGAGGTGTTCATCGCAGATCGTCTGCACGGCCTGCAGCACGCGCTCATCCTCGCCTTCTGCAAACACGACGCGTCGCGGCGAGGTTTTTGCACGGGCAAATACCGGGCGCATGACAAGCCCGGAGTGATAGACAAACTGGTTGAGACGGTCGTGATAGCTGTCCATATCCTCGATGGGGTGGGTAGCCACGCCGCTTTCCATGGCAGCTTGCGCCACTGCCGAGGCGATCTTGACGATGAGTCGCGGATCGAAAGGCTTCGGGATCAGATACTCGGGGCCGAAAGCCATGGGCTGGCTGCCATAGGCCTCGGTGACGATGTCGGACTGCTCGGCCCGGGCAAGCTCGGCGATAGCATGGACCGCAGCGATCTTCATGGGCTCGTTGATGGTGGTTGCACCCACGTCCAGGGCCCCGCGGAAAATGAAGGGGAAACACAGGACGTTGTTGACCTGGTTGGGGTAGTCCGAACGTCCGGTGGCGATGATGGCATCGCTGCGCACGGCACGTGCAAGGTCCGGCATGATTTCGGGTTCGGGATTGGCCAGTGCCAGAATCAGCGGTTTATCCGCCATGGTGCGCACCATGTCCTGCTTGAGCACGCCGCCTGCGGAAAGGCCCAGGAAAACATCCGCGCCGGGAATGACTTCGGCCAGGGTGCGGGCAGCGGTGTCCTGGCAATAGCGCGCCTTGTTGGGGTCCATGAGCTCCTTGCGGCCCGTGTAAACCACGCCTGCAAGATCAGTAACGATGATGTGTTCGCGCGGCAGGCCCAGGGTCACCAGCATGTCGAGGCAGGACAGGGCGGCAGCGCCTGCCCCCGAAGTGACCAGGCGAACATTGCGGATGTCCTTGCCGACGACGGCGAGGCCGTTGAGGATGGCGGCAGCCACGATGATTGCAGTGCCGTGCTGATCGTCGTGAAACACCGGAATCTTGAGACGTTCGCGCAGGCGGCGTTCCACCTCAAAACATTCCGGGGCCTTGATGTCTTCCAGATTGATGCCGCCGAAAGTAGGTTCCAGTGCCGCGATGGCGTCCACCAGTTTGTCCACTTCTGTCTCATTGAGCTCGATGTCGAAGCAATCGATGCCGGCAAACTTCTTGAACAGTACGGCCTTGCCTTCCATGACGGGCTTGGCAGCCAGGGGGCCGATGGCCCCCAGTCCCAGTACGGCAGTGCCGTTGGTGACAACGCCCACCAGATTGCCGCGGCCAGTCAGAAAACGCGCCTCGGCGGGATCGGCCTGGATGGCCTCGCAGGCAGCGGCCACCCCGGGGCTGTAGGCCAGCGCGAGGTCGGCCTGGGTGGTCAGCGGTTTGGTTGCACTGATTTCGATTTTTCCGGGGGTGGGGTAGCGGTGGTAGTCCAGCGCGTTTTTGCGAAGGTCGTCCAGCATGGAATCCTCTCTGTCGGCAGTCAGGGCTGCCGATGCGTCCTTGGTGAGGGTAGTTATAAAACCGCCCAATGCGCTATGTTAAACTCTGGCGATCAATTAGGCGAGGTTCCCCTGCATGTCCGGCAATACCCTGGGTCGGTTGTTTTGCGTCACTTCCTTTGGCGAAAGTCACGGCCCGGCACTGGGTTGTGTGGTGGATGGTTGCCCTCCGGGGCTGGAACTCACTGAAGCCGATATTCAGCACGAACTGGATCGGCGCAAACCCGGCACGTCACGGCACGTCACGCAACGTCGTGAGTCTGATCGGGTCGAAATTCTTTCCGGCGTGTTCGAGGGGCGGACCACGGGCACGCCCATTGGTTTGCTCATCCGCAACGAAGACCAGCGTTCGCAGGATTACAGCAAGATCGCCCAGACCTTTCGTCCGGGGCACGCGGACTACACCTACCTGCAAAAATACGGCATCCGGGACTATCGCGGCGGCGGGCGTGCCTCGGCCCGGGAAACCGCGGTGCGCGTGGCTGCCGGGGCAATTGCCAAGAAATGGCTGGGGCAACGCTATGGCGTCAGCATCCGGGGTTATCTGGCCCAGTTGGGTCCGCATGTCATCCCGTTCCGGGACTGGGCCGTGGTGGATGCCAACCCCTTCTTTGCAGCCGATGCAAGCTGGGTTCCCGAACTGGAAACCTACATGGATGCCCTGCGCAAATCAGGCGACTCCATCGGTGCCCGGATCAACGTGGTCGCCAGCGGGGTGCCCGTAGGGTGGGGCGAGCCCGTGTATGACCGGCTGGATGCCGAGATCGCCTATGCCATGATGAGCATCAATGCCGTCAAGGGCGTGGAAATCGGGGCAGGGTTCGCCAGCGTGGCGCAAAAAGGTACCGAGCATGGTGACGAAATGACGCCCCAGGGATTTCTCTCCAATCACGCCGGCGGGGTCCTGGGCGGAATTTCCACCGGGCAGGACATCCTGGTCAGCATGGCCATCAAGCCCACGTCCAGCATCCGCCTGCCAAGGCAGTCGGTGGATTTGTCGGGACAGCCCGCGACGGTCGAGACCACGGGGCGCCACGATCCCTGCGTGGGCATTCGTGCCACGCCCATCGCCGAAGCCATGTTGGCGCTGGTGTTGATGGACCATGCCCTGCGCCACCGGGCGCAGAATGCCGACGTCGTCTCCCCCCTGCAACGCATTCCCGCCAGCCGTTCCTGAAGGGGTTGGCGCGCCTGGCATCTGTTCGGCCCGGGCGCACTATGTCATAATTTACGGTCTATTTGAGGCCGTAACTCTATGAATCCCTTATCGCTCTACGAAAAACTCTGGCAGTCTCACGTGGTTCGCGAAGAATCCGATGGCACGGCCTTGATCTACATCGACCGGCACCTCGTTCATGAAGTGACCAGTCCGCAGGCTTTCGAAGGTCTGCGTCTTGCCCATCGCGGACTGTGGCGCGTCGGCTCCATCCTGGCCACGGCCGACCACAATACCCCGACGACCAACCAGAAGGTCATCGCGGACCCCGTTTCCCGGCTGCAGGTGGATACCCTGGACGACAATTGCCGCAACTACGGCATTACGGAATTTCCCATGGGGGATCACCGCCAGGGTATCGTCCATGTCATCGGGCCCGAGCAGGGGGCAACGCTGCCCGGCATGACCGTGGTTTGCGGCGACTCCCATACCAGCACGCACGGCGCTTTTGCCGCGCTCGCCATGGGTATTGGCACCTCAGAAGTCGAACACGTGATGGCCACCCAGACGCTGCTGTCCCGCAAAGCCAAGACCATGCAGGTCAAGGTGGAAGGGGCGCTGCGGCCCGGTGTCACGGCCAAGGATGTGGCGTTGGCGATCATCGGTCACATCGGCACGGCAGGCGGTACGGGGCATGCCATCGAGTTTTCCGGTTCAACGATCCGCGGGCTGTCCATGGAGGGGCGCATGACCCTGTGCAACATGGCTATTGAGGCCGGTGCGCGTGCGGGCATGGTGGCTGCCGATGACACCACGATCGATTACCTCAAGGGGCGTCCCTACGCGCCTCAAGGCGCCCAGTGGGACGCTGCGGTGGCCTACTGGCGCACCCTGCACAGCGACGAGGGCGCGCGCTTCGATCGGGTCGTGACCCTGGACGCCGAAACGATCGAACCCCTGGTCACCTGGGGAACCTCGCCCGAAATGGTGGCCGTGGTGAATGGCCGGGTGCCCGATCCGGCGCAGGAACCCGATCCCACGCGGCGCGAAGGCATGGAGCGGGCCCTGCGTTATATGGACCTGCAGCCCAACATGGCCATCAGCGATATCGCTATCGACAAGGTGTTCATCGGTTCCTGCACCAACTCCCGCCTGGAAGACCTGCGCGCTGCCGCAGCCGTCCTGAAAGGACGCAAGGTGGCGTCCAGCGTCAAGTTGGCGCTGGTGGTTCCGGGCTCGGGCCTGGTCAAGGCGGCGGCCGAGAAAGAGGGGCTGGACAGGATTTTTGTGGAGGCGGGGTTTGAATGGCGCAACCCGGGCTGTTCC
>JAJZRV010000079.1 GCA_021850135.1 Pseudomonadota bacterium | reverse complement strand
CACCGTGCCCATTTTGCAGCTCGCCCTCTCCAGCCAGAAAATCCCCGAGCAGAAGCTGTTCGACCTGGGGCAGAACTTCATCCGGCCGCAGCTCGCCACGGTGGCCGGCAGCGCCATTCCTTCGCCTTACGGCGGCAAGGTCCGCCAGATCCAGATTGACCTGGATCCGCAGGCCATGCAGTCCAAGGGACTGTCACCGGCAGACGTCAGTGCTGCGCTGGCAAGACAGAACCTGATCATTCCCGCCGGTACCCAGAAGATCGGGAAATTCGAGTACAACATCAAGATCAACGACAGCCCGGACGAGTTCGACAAGCTCAATAACCTGCCCATCAAGCAGGCCAACGGCACTACGATCTTCATTCGCGACGTGGCGCACGTGCGTGACGGGTTTCCCCCGCAGATCAACGTGGTGCGGGTGGACGGTGTGCGTTCCGTGCTGATGACCGTGCTCAAGAACGGCGCAGCCTCCACCCTCGACATCATCGCCGGGATCAAAAAAATGGTCCCGAAACTCAAGGAGACCCTGCCCAGCGACCTGAGACTCGACGCCGTGGGCGACCAATCGCTGTTTGTGAAGGCCGCGGTTTCCGGCGTGATTCACGAAGGGATCATCGCTGCAGCGCTCACCAGCCTGATGATCCTGCTGTTCCTGGGCAGCTGGCGTTCCACCATCATCATTACGGCATCCATTCCCCTGGCAGTGCTTTCTTCCATAGCGGCGCTCTCTGCCATGGGAGAGACGCTCAACGTCATGACGCTGGGGGGGCTGGCGCTCGCGGTGGGGATTCTGGTGGACGATGCCACGGTGACCATCGAGAACATCAACTGGCATCTGGAGCAGGGCAAGCCGGTGGAGACGGCCATCATTGACGGCGCCAAGCAGATCGTCGCACCTGCGCTCGTCTCGCTGCTCAGCATCTGCATCGTGTTCATCCCGATGTTCTTCCTGACGGGGGTTTCACGCTACCTGTTCGTGCCCATGGCCGAAGCCGTGGTATTTGCCATGGTGTCCTCGTTTATTTTGTCGCGCACCTTTGTGCCCACCGCAGCCAACTTCCTGCTCAAGCCGCACGATGAGGTGGCATTGCATGCGTCCCAGTCCCGCCTGGCCCGCTTCCAGCGGCGTTTCGAGCATGTCTTTGCGGGGTTCAGGGAAAAGTATCGCGTGTTGCTGGAGCTGGTCATGGGCAACCGCAAACTGTTCGTTATCGGGTTCATGTCGGCGGTGATGCTGTCGTTCCTGCTGGTGCCTTTCCTCGGACGCAATTTTTTCCCTGCCGTGGATGCAGGGCAGATCAAGATCCATGTGCGCGCCCAGGTGGGCACCCGGGTGGAGGAGACCGCGAGCCTGTTCGACAAGATCGAGAACGTGATTCGCCAGCAGATTCCCAAGGCGGAGCTGGAGAGCATCGTGGACAACATCGGATTGTCCGTGAGCGGGATCAACCAGTCCTATAGCAATACGGGCACCATCGGACCGCAGGATGGGGATATCCTCATTTCCCTGAGGGAGGGGCACGCCCCCTCCGGAAACTACGTCAAGGTATTTCGCTCGCTCCTGCCGGAGAAGTTTCCAGGGGCTTCCTTTGCCTTTCTGCCCGCCGACATCGTCAGCCAGATCCTCAACTTTGGCGCGCCCGCACCCATTGATATCCAGATCAAGGGGCCCAACCACGATGCCAACCTGGCCTATATCAAGAACATGTTGCGTCGGGTGGAGCACGTGGGTGGCATCGCGGATGCGCGCATCCAGCAGTCCACCAACTATCCCCAGTTCAACGTGGACGTGGACCGTTCGCGGGCCTGGACGGTGGGGGTGACCGAGCGGGACGTGACCAACAGTCTGGTAGCGACCCTGTCGGGCAGCGGGCAGATTGCGCCTACCTTCTGGCTCAATCCGCGCAACGGGGTGTCCTACCCCATCGTGGTGCAGACGCCGCAGTACCGCACCGACACGCTATCGGCGCTTGAGAACATTCCCGTCACCTCACCAAGAGCAAAAACCATGCAGGTGCTGGGTGGTCTGGCCGCGATCACGCGCGACAAGGGCGAGGCGGTAGTGACGCATTACGCCATTCAGCCTTCCTTTGACATTTTCACCGCCATTCAGGGGCGTGATCTGGGCGGGGTGGCCACGGACATCCAGGCCCTGATCGATGCCAGCAAGGACGAGATTCCTCGCGGTGCCTCCGTAAAGCTTCAAGGGCAGGTGCCGATCATGCAAACCGCGTTCTCCGGTTTGCTGTTCGGCCTCATGGCGGCCGTGGTGCTGATCTACCTGCTGATCGTGGTGAACTTCCAGTCCTGGCTGGATCCCTTCGTGATCATCACGGCCCTGCCGGCGGCCCTGGCCGGGATCGTCTGGATGCTGTTCACCACCCACACCACCCTGTCGGTGCCGGCGCTCACCGGGGCCATCATGTGTATGGGCGTAGGTACGGCCAACAGCATCCTGGTGGTGAGTTTTGCCCGCGAGCGGCTGCAGGAAACCCACGATGCAGCCAGGGCGGCTGTGGAGGCAGGCTTTGCCCGTTTCCGCCCGGTGTTGATGACGGCGCTGGCCATGATCATCGGCATGGCGCCCATGGCGCTGGGCCTGGGCGAGGGTGGCGAGCAGAACGCCCCGCTGGGTCGTGCAGTCATCGGCGGGTTGTCCGTGGCCACCCTGGCCACCCTGATTTTCGTGCCCGTGGTTTTCAGCCTGGTGCATTCCAGGGATAGGTTCAAAGATAAAGATGGGGATGGCGCAATCCCCAACGCAACAGGAGAGTCGCATGCAGAATGAGTCGGATCAGAAGCACGAGGTGGTGACAGGGGTCAGCAAATCCCGCCTGAAGCGGGCCGGGGTGATTGCCCTGATCATCGCGGCGATCATCGTGGCATGGGGATTGATTTCCAGGACACGCAATGCCAGGGAGGTGAACGTCTGGACCCAGGAACAGGCGATCCCGGTGGTGGAAGTGATTGCGCCGCATCGCGGAAACAGCATCCGGACCCTGGTGCTGCCCGGTAATTTGCAGCCCTACATTGATGCGCCGATTTTTGCCCGGGTCAACGGCTACCTGCTGCGCTGGTACCACGATATCGGCGCGCACGTGAAAGCGGGCGAGCTGCTGGCGGACATCGACACGCCGGAACTGGATCACCAGCTGGATCAGGCGCGTGCCGATCTCGCGAGCGCCCTTTCAAACCAGCAACTGGCCGAAGTGACGGCAAAACGATGGCTGAACCTGCTGACGACGGACTCGGTGTCGCAACAGGATGCCGACGAGAAAGTGGCCGATCTTGCAGCGCGTAAAGCCGCGGTGGATGCCGCGCGTGCCAATGTCGGACGGATCGAGGCCTTTGAAAGCTTCAAGCGGGTGGTGGCCCCCTTCGATGGCGTGGTGACTGCGCGGAAAACCGACGTGGGCGCACTGATCAATGCCGGGAGCGGTACGGAACTCTTCAATGTGGCCAGCATCGATCCCTTGCGACTCTATGTGCCGGTGCCCCAGAGCTACACCCAGCAGATCAAGGCGGGCATCAAGGCAACGCTCTCCGTGCCGGAGCATCCGGACAAGGAATTCAACGCCGTGCTGACCCGCACTTCGGGGTCGATCAGTGGCAGTTCCGGCACCTTGCTGGCCGAACTTGCGGTGACCAACAAGGAAGGGCTGCTCACGCCGGGCAGCTATGCGGAGGTCAAGTTCGAGCTGCCCGAGAGTGCCGCCATCCAGCGTGTTCCGGCAAGCGCATTGATCCTTCGCCTGGGCGGCGTACAATTGGCCGTGGTGCAGCCCGACAACCACGTCAAGCTGAAGAAAGTGGTCATCGGCCGCGATTTTGGCTCGGAGGTGGAAATCCTCTCGGGCATCGAGCCCAACGACCGGCTGGTGGATAGCCCGCCGGATTCCCTGGAAGACGGGGACCAGGTCCGGGTGAGCAATGCTGCCGCAGCAACTCCTGCCGCTCAGGCACCCACGGCGGCACCTGCTTCCCCAGCGCCGGTGTCGTCGGGACGGCAGCCATGAAACGTGCCTTCTGCACCGCTGCGATCCTCGCGGCAGCAACTTTGACCGGTTGCTCGCTGATTCCCGATTACACGCGGCCCGATACGCCCACGGCGGAAACCTTCAAGGAAGATGGCCCCTGGCGTCTGGCCAAACCTGCGGACCAGGCCAAGCGCGGAGAGTGGTGGACCATTCTTCAGGATCCGCTGCTGAGCCAGATGGAAGGCCAGCTTGAAACGGGCAGTCTGGAGTTGGCGGCTGCATTGGCCCGCAACGACGCAGCCAACGCCTATCTGTCGGGGCAGAACGCGCGCCTGTTTCCCGAAGTGGATGCCGTGGGCAACCTGGACACCAACCGGCAGTCGGCAGGTCGTCCGCTGCGCGGCCCCAACCTCCCCAACGTCTACGGCAATACGGCTGTGGGCGCGGGTTTCGTATACGAGATCGATTTGTGGGGACATATCCGCAGCGCCATTACGTCGGCCGAGGCTCTTGCCGAGGCCAGCAAGGCCGACGTGGAGTCCGTTCGCCTGAGCCTGCAGGCCCAGCTCGCGACGGACTATATCCAGTTGCGCGGCCTGGATTCCCAGATCAGGCTGCTGTCCGATTCCATCGAGGCCTACCGGCGCGAGTTGCAGTTGATCCAGCACCGCCATGATGAGGGCATCGTGTCCGGGATTGACGTGGCGCGCTCCCAGACCCTGCTGGAAGAAACCCAGGCCCAGAAGATGAGTGCCCTGGGACAGCGGGCCTTGTATGAGCATGCCATCGCAGCCCTGCTGGGTCAGTCGGCGTCCAGCTTTTCCATTGCGCCCGCCGCGCTGGTGCCGGTTTACCCCAATGTGCCCCCCACGGTGCCTTCCCAGGTCCTGCAACGGCGTCCGGACATCGCTGCTGCCGAAAGACGGGTGGCGGCAGCCAATGCCAACATCGGGGTGGCCCGCGCAGCCTTCTTCCCGGAGATTTCCCTGGGTGCGCTGGGCGGGTTCCAGAACATGGGCGGCGGTTCGCTCCTGACGGCCCCCAACAGTTTCTGGTCGCTCGGTCCCCTGGCGTTCTTCAACATTTTTGACGCCGGACGCCGGGAAGCCCTGGTGCAGCAGGCCACGGCGCAAACCCATGAAGCGACGGCGGTTTATCGCGCCACCGTCCTCAATGCCTTCAAGGAAGTGGAAGACAATCTTGCATTGCTGCGCTACCTGGGCGAGGAAAACCAGCATCAGTCCGCGGCAGTAGTGGCGGCACGCCGCACCTATGATCTCGCCACCAATCGCTATCGCGAGGGAGCGGTGAGCTATCTCGAGGTGATTGATGCAGAAAATGCCAAGCTGCGAACGGAACGGGTGGAGCTGGATATCCAGGTGGCCCGAATGCAATCCACGGTGGGTCTGGTACGAGCCATCGGCGGGAGTTGGTAGGCGTACGCGCCCACCTGAGAGGCTAGGGGAAAGCATCGGATGTACGAGATCGTCAAGCTGGCACTGAAGCGCCCCTACACGTTCACGGTGCTGGCGCTGCTGATCCTGATCTTCGGCCCGCTGGCTGCCTTGCGCATGCCCACCGACATCTTCCCGGATATCCGCATTCCGGTGATCAGCGCCGTCTGGACCTACACCGGCATGCAGCCGGAGGACATGGCGGGGCGCGTGATCTACGCCTACGAGCGCTCCCTGAGTTCCACGGTCAACGACATCGAACATATCGAGTCGCAGTCCCTGCCGGGCTATGGCATCGTCAAGATCTTTTTCCAGCCCTCCGTGGACATCCGCACCGCCACGGCCCAGGTCACTTCCATTTCGCAGACCGTACTGAAGCAACTGCCGCCGGGCATCACGCCGCCGCTCATCCTCAATTACAACGCGGCCACCGTGCCCATTTTGCAGCTCGCCCTCTCCAGCCAGAAAATCCCCGAGCAGAAGCTGTTCGACCTGGGGCAGAACTTCA
>JAJZRV010000078.1 GCA_021850135.1 Pseudomonadota bacterium | reverse complement strand
CCTGGGCGACCGCACGGCGCAGGCGCACCGCCAGCAGCGGTTGTTCCTGGCGCAGCGCGCTGCCCACGA
The DNA here is from genome assembly GCA_021850135.1 of Pseudomonadota bacterium. Classification (GTDB taxonomy): domain Bacteria; phylum Pseudomonadota; class Gammaproteobacteria; order Burkholderiales; family Ferrovaceae; genus JAJZRV01. Next base: position 6,054 of record JAJZRV010000078.1, on the reverse strand, counting down.
TGAGGCACGACTTGAGTTCGGACCAGCGGGCCACCGGCACCCCCAGCCAGGGAGTGCCCCGTTGCACGGCGTCGAGCGAAAAATCGGTCTGGCGCACGCGGTGGTCAATGTTGTGCGAACCAAGCTCCCGCATCAACTTCTGGGCCAGGTAGAGCTCTTCCAGGGTTTGATGGGGGCTGACCAGGGCGCCCAGCGCTTCGCTGCCGTGCGCGTCACGCACCTTGGTGAAGGCGTCCACCACCACCTGCAGGGCCTCGGACCAGTCGGTCTCGACCCACTGGCCGTCCTGCCTGATCATCGGACGCGTCAGTCGGTCTTCGCTATGCAGCGCCTGATAGGAAAAACGGTCGCGGTCGGAGAGCCAGCATTCGTTGATGTCATCGTTGGCGCGAGGCAACACCCGGGCCACCTGGGTATTCTGCTTGACCTGCACCACCACGTTGGTGCCCAACCCGTCGTGCGGGCTGACGGAAGGATACCGGGTGAGCTCCCAGGAACGCGCGCTGTAGCGGAAAGGCTTGCTGGTGAGCGCGCCCACCGGGCACAGATCAATGGCGTTGCCGGACACTTCGGAATCCACCGTGAGGTCCATGAACGCCAGGATTTCGGAGTGTTCTCCCCGTCCACCCACGCCCAGTTCCATGATGCCGGCGATTTCCTGGCCGTAGCGCACGCAGCGCGTGCACAGGATGCAGCGCGTCATGTCCGTGGCAATGAGCGGGCCCAGGTCCTTGTTGGAGACCACGCGTTTTTCCTCGTGGTAACGCGACGCGACGCCGCCATAGCCCACGCTGAGATCCTGCAGCTTGCATTCGCCGCCCTGGTCGCAGATGGGGCAGTCGAGCGGATGGTTGATCAGCAGGAATTCCATCACGGCCTTCTGGGCCTTGATGGCGTACTCGGAATGGGTCTGGACCTTCATGCCTTCCGTGACGGGGGTGGCGCAGGCCGGCAGGGGCTTGGGCGCCTTTTCCACCTGCACGAGGCACATGCGGCAGTTGGCCGCGATGGAGAGTTTGCGGTGATAGCAGAAGTGGGGGATCTTGATGCCCAGCTGTTTGGCCGCGTCCATCACGGTCCGCCCGGTTTCCACCTGGGTGGGTCGCCCGTCGATTTCGATATTCAGCAGTGCCATTGCTTACGCTACCTTTTCCTGACGTTGGGGCGCGCCCACCAGACACCGCTTGTGGGTGATGTGGTGCTCGAACTCCGAACGGAAATGATTGACGAAACTGCGCACGGGCATCGCCGCGGCATCGCCCAGGGCGCAGATGGTGCGCCCCTGGATGTTGTCGCTCAGGGAAAGCAGCAGATCGAGGTCTTCCGCCCGCCCCTTGCCGTGTTCGATGCGATGGATGATGCGATAGAGCCAGCCCGTGCCCTCGCGACAGGGCGTGCACTGGCCGCAGGATTCCTCGTGGTAGAAATATGAGAGGCGCTCGAGCGCACGCACCATGCAGGTGGTTTCATCCATGACGATGACCGCGCCCGAACCCAGCATGGAGCCCGCCTTGGCAATGGCATCGTAATCCATGTCCGTCTGCATCATGACTTCGCCAGGCAGCACCGGCATGGATGAACCGCCGGGGATCACAGCCTTGATCTTGCGGCCATCGCGCATGCCGCCGGCCATTTCCAGCAGCCTGGCAAAAGGGGTGCCGAGCGGAACCTCATAATTGCCCGGACGGGTGACGTGTCCCGAGACCGAAAAAATCTTGGTGCCGCCGTTGTTGGGCTTGCCCAGTTCCAGAAACGCCTCGCCGCCATTGCGGATGATCCAGGGCACGCTGGCGAAGGACTCGGTGTTGTTGATGGTGGTGGGCTTGCCGTACAGGCCGTACGTAGCGGGAAACGGCGGCTTGTAGCGCGGCTGTCCCTTCTTGCCTTCGAGCGACTCGAGCAGCGCTGTTTCTTCGCCGCAGATGTAGGCGCCGTAGCCGTGGTGGTTGAAGAGCTCGAAGGAAAAGTTCGAGCCCAGGATGTTCCTGCCCAGGAAGCCCGCGTCGCGCGCTTCCTTCACCGCTTCTTCGCAGCGCAGATAGGTGGACCAGATTTCGCCGTGGATGTAGTTGTAGCCGCGGGTGGCGCCCATGGCGTAGGCAGCGATGATCATGCCTTCGATCAGGGCATGCGGGTTGTAGCGCAGGATGTCGCGATCCTTGAAGGTGCCGGGCTCGCCCTCGTCCGAGTTGCAGACGATGTACTTGTCGCCGGTGTAATTCTTGGGCATGAAGGTCCATTTGAGACCGGTGGGGAAGCCCGCCCCGCCCCGGCCGCGCAGCGCGGATTTCTTGACTTCGTCCACCACCTGCTCGGGCGTCATGCCTGCCAGGATCTTGCGCAGGGCCTCGTAGCCGCCGCGCTTGACGTAATCGGCGAGCCGCCAGGTGCGCTCGCCGTCAAGACCGCCCAATATCACCTGGGTCATGACTTCAACTCCTTGAGGAGGGCATCCACTTTCTCTTCGTCCATGAAGGAGTGCATGTCATGGTTGTTGACCAGCAGCACCGGGGCATCGCCGCAGGCGCCAAAACACTGGCCTTCCTTGAGGCTGAACTCGCCGTCGGGCGTGACCTCGTTGAAACCAATGCCCAGGCGCCGCTTGAGGTTGTCGCACAGCTCGGTGGCTCCGGACAGGGCGCAGGGCAGATTGGTGCAGACCGTGATCTTGTGCCGCCCCATGGGCTTGAGGTTGTACATCTCGTAGAAGGTGGCCACCTCGTACACGGCGATGGGCGCCATGCCCAGATAATCCGCCACGCTGTTCATGACTTCCTTCGACAGCCAGCCGTGCTCGTCCTGGGCAATGCGCAGGGCGGACATGACGGCCGACTGCTTTTGATCCGCGGGGTACTTGGCAATTTCGTGGTCAATCAGTTGTTTCGATTGCGGGCTCAGCATGATCAACGATCCACCTCTCCAAACACGATGTCCTGGGTTCCGATGATGGCGACCACATCGGCAATCATATGGCCGCGGGACATTTCATCCAGCCCGGCCAGGTGGGCAAATCCGGGCGCACGGATCTTGAGGCGGTACGGCTTGTTGGCGCCGTCGGACACCAGATAGATGGAGAACTCGCCCTTGGGCGCTTCGATGCTGGCCAGGGCTTCGCCCGCCGGCACGTGAAACCCTTCGGTGAAGAACTTGAAATGGTGAATCAATTCTTCCATGTTTTCCTTCATCTTTGCCCGCGCGGGCGGCGCCACCTTGTGATTGTCGGTGATCACCGGGCCCGGATTGCGCCGCAGCCAGTCCACGCATTGCCGGATGATGCGGTTGGACTGGCGCATCTCCTCGATGCGCACCAGGTAACGGTCGTAACAGTCGCCATTGACGCCCACCGGAATGTCGAAATCCATGTCGGCATAGACTTCGTAGGGCTGCTTTTTGCGCAGGTCCCATTCCACACCGGAGCCGCGCAGCATCGGGCCGGTAAAGCCCAGCGCCAGCGCACGCTCGGGCGAGACGACCCCGATCCCGACGGTCCGCTGCTTCCAGATGCGGTTGTCGGTCAGGAGGGTTTCGTAGTCGTCCACGTAACCGGGGAAACGCCGGGTAAAGTCTTCAATGAAGTCGAGCAGCGAGCCCTGGCGGTTTTCGTTGAGGCGCGTAGCCTTGCCTTCCGAGCGTCCGCCGCTCACCTTGCTGGCCAGATGCTGGGGCATGCGGTCGGGCAGATCGCGGTACACGCCGCCGGGGCGGTAGTAGGCGGCATGCAGGCGCGCGCCCGAAACCGCCTCATAGCAGTCCATGAGGTCTTCGCGCTCGCGGAACGCGTACAGGAACACGGTCATCGCGCCCACGTCCAGCGCATGCGCGCCCAGCCACAGCAGGTGGTTGAGGACGCGTGTGATCTCGTCGAACATGACGCGGATGTACTGGGCCCGCAGCGGGACTTCGAGCTGCAGCAGCTTTTCCAGCGCCATCACGTAACCATGCTCGTTGCACATCATGGACACGTAGTCCAGGCGGTCCATGTACGGCACAGTCTGCAAATAGGTGCGGGTTTCGGCCAGCTTTTCCGTGGCGCGATGCAGCAGGCCGATGTGCGGATCGGCGCGCTCGATGACTTCGCCGTCCAGCTCCAGCACCAGGCGCAGCACGCCGTGCGCGGCCGGATGCTGCGGCCCGAAATTCATGGTGTAGTTGCGAATTTCAGCCATGGCGTTCGGTATCCCCGTAATTTTCTGGTCGAGTCGTGCGCGGAACGATTTCGCGCGGAAGGATGGAAACGGGCTCGTAGACGACGCGTCCCAGCGCCGGGTCATAACGCATTTCCACATTGCCCGAGATGGGGAAATCCTTGCGGAAAGGATGTCCCACAAAGCCGTAATCCGTCAGGATGCGGCGCAGGTCGGGGTGGCCGTTGAAGACGATGCCGAAGAGGTCGAACGCCTCGCGCTCAAACCAGTTGGCCACGGGCCAGACGGTTACCACCGAATCCAGCAGGGGCTGCGCGTCGTCCTCGGCAAAGACCTTGATACGCACGCGCTGGTTATGCGTGATGGAGAGCAGGTGCGTCACCGCGCAAAAGCGCCGCCCGGACCAGCCCTGATAGGTGGCGTAGTCCATGCCGCACAGGTCGGTGAGCTGTTCGAATTTCAGGGTGTCGCGCAGGATCTGTGCCGCGGCAAGCCAGCGGTCAGCGCGAAGGGTGACAGTCAGTTCGCCAAGCCGGATGCTCTGTGAGACTACCGCCTCTCCCAGCGCATCGGCCAACGTTTGGGAAAGGGTATCGAGGGAAGAGGACATGGTCATCAGGCGACGCGCGCAATCGTGTTGGTACGGCGGATTTTTTGCTGCAACTGGATGATGCCGAACAGCAGGGCTTCGGCCGTGGGGGGGCAACCGGGCACATACACGTCCACCGGCACCACCCGGTCGCAGCCGCGCACCACCGAGTAGGAGTAATGGTAGTAGCCGCCCCCATTGGCGCAGGACCCCATGGACAGGACCCAGCGCGGCTCGGCCATCTGGTCGTACACCTTGCGCAGGGCCGGCGCCATCTTGTTGCACAGCGTGCCGGCCACGATCATGAGGTCGGACTGACGCGGGCTGGGCCGGAACACGATGCCGAAGCGGTCCAGGTCATAGCGCGACGCGCCCGCCTGCATCATCTCCACGGCACAACACGCCAGGCCAAACGTCATGGGCCAGAGCGAACCCGTACGCGTCCAGTTGATGACGGTATCGAGACTCGTGGTCACGAACCCTTCTTTCAATACACCTTCAAGCGCCATGACAACCTCCCGAGCAGAACATCAAGGCAGGGCTCATTCCCACTCCAGCGCACCCTTGATCCACTCATAGATGAAACCCACCACCAGGATGGCCAGAAAAACCATCATGGCCACAAAGCCGGGCAGCCCGATGTCCTTGAGGACCACTGCCCAGGGGAAAAGAAATGCAATTTCGAGATCGAAGAGGATAAACAGGATGGCGACGAGGTAGTAGCGCACATCAAAACGCATGCGGGCATCTTCAAAAGCTTCAAAGCCGCACTCATAGGGAGAGTTTTTTTCAGGATTGGGTCGGCTGGGTGCCAGCAATTTACCCAGCAACGGTGGCACCACCCCCACCGCCAAGCCCACGAGGATGAAGAGCAGTACCGGCAAATAATTTTGCACCATTGCGTTCTCGCAAATATGTATGGTGCCGATGAGCAGACTCGAACTGCTACGGCTTTCGCCACCGCCCCCTCAAGACGGCGTGTCTACCAATTTCACCACATCGGCACGATCAAAAACTGCACGTTCCCGACCCTGGGGCCGGGTCGAAAAAACGTTACTTCGGTATTTCTGAAGACTTTGAATCCGGTGCTGCAGGTGCTGCCGGCGCGGGTGCCGCAGGCGACTGAGGCGCCGGTTGTTGCATCACGCTCGCAGCACCCGTGCTGTGTCCCGAATACCAGGTCAGCAACAGGCCGGTGGAAAAAAACACGGCGGCCAGGATGGCAGTACTGCGGCTCAGGAAATTACTGGCGCCCGAAGCCCCGAACAGCCCGCCGGCAGACCCGCTGCCAAAAGCGGCGCCCATGTCGGCCCCTTTGCC
>JAJZRV010000077.1 GCA_021850135.1 Pseudomonadota bacterium | reverse complement strand
TCCGCTGCGCGAAGCGGGGCGGATCAGTGCGGCGCGCTATGCGCGGCTGGCGCAGACGATTCGCGAAGTACTGCAGGAAGCCATTGCGCAGGGCGGCAGCACCTTGCGCGACTTCGTGGACAGCAGCGGGGCGCCGGGTTATTTCCAGCAGGCCCACCAGGTGTATGGCCGCACCGGGCAGCCCTGCGTGCGCTGCGCCGGCCCGATTCGCCAGATCACCCAGGGGCAGCGTTCCACCTGGTATTGCCCGCGCTGCCAGCGCTAGGCCCTAGCCGGACTGGCGGATGCGCTCGAGGGTTTTGGGGTAGGCGGTCTTCAGCGCCTCGTTGCTGTCCACCGAAAAGCCCAGGTCGTGGATCAGGCCGTCGTCCAGGCCGTACACCCAGCCGTGCACCGTCAGGTCCTGGGCGCGTGTCCAGGCGTCCTGCACCACGGTGGTGTGGCATACGTTGAGCACCTGTTCGATCACGTTGAGTTCGCACAGTCGGTCGTGGCGGCAGCCCGCCTCAAAGCTGTCCATCAGCTGCTCATGCTTTTCATGCACGTCGCGCACGTGCCGCAGCCAGTTGTCGGCAATGCCCACGCGCAGCCGGTTGAGGGCCGCGTGCACGCCCGAGCAGCCGTAATGGCCCACCACCATGATGTGGCGGACCTTGAGCATGTCCACGGCAAACTGGATGACCGAGAGCAGGTTGAGGTCGGTATGCACCACCACGTTGGCCACGTTGCGATGTACGAAGACTTCGCCGGGAGCAAGCCCGGTAATCTGGTTGGCCGGCACGCGCGAATCCGAACAGCCAATCCAGAGATATTCTGGGGCCTGCAGGTGGGCCAGGTTCCTGAAGAAGTCGGGGTCCTCGGCCAGCACCGTACGGGCCCAGGCGCGATTGTTCTGAAACAGGTGATGGAGTGTATTCATGCCTGAAGTATAGCCACTGTTTCAGGAATTTTAAAAAAAGTGGATAAACGCTTTAATTCCCATGGATTTTTGAGAGAATGGGCGCAACCCACCCCATTTCCTGAACACCCCGGATGAAACTGGAAAGAAAATTTCTGCTGCTCGTCACTGGCATCTTCGTGTTTTCGTCGCTGATCGGCTGGCTGGTGTTCAAGAACATGACGTCGGAAATCAATCGCGACTGGAGCCGGCAGTTCGTCGAGCGCCAGATCCTGTTCGACAAGTACCGCACCTTCTCCCCGCTCATCAAGGAAGTGGCCCTGGCCAGGAAAATGGCGGCCGAGCCGGCGCTCGTGCACATGGCCCTGCACGAGGACGATCCCGAGGCCCGCCGCAACGGGCTGGCGGAGATGGAGCGGTACCGCATCCGTTTTTCCGACCATACTTTTTTCGCGGCATTTGCCCTCTCCGGCCACTACTACTTCAACAATGCGGCCGGCCAGTTCAGCGGCGACGAGTTGCGCTACACCCTGTCCCAGGACAATCCCGGCGACGGCTGGTTTTTCGCCACGATCGCGCAGGGCAAGGATTTCCAGATCAACATCGCGCAGGATCGCCACCTTGGGGAAACCAAGGTGTGGATCAACGCGCTCATCCGCAGCGGCCGGGAAGTGGTGGGCATTGCCGGTACCGGCGTGGACCTGTCGGAGTTCCTGGCGGAGACCGTCAACCTCACGCAGCCGGGTATCCACAATTTTTTCATTGACGACGACCTGTCCATCAAGCTGTCGAGCGACCCCAAGCTGATTGACTATGCCAGCATCGCCAAAAAATCCACGCAGCGGATCACGATGGATGCCCTGCTCAATCCCGAGGACGTGAAGAAACTGCGGCAGACCCTGACGCAGCTCCGCGCCGGGTCGGGCAACGACATCGCCAACATCTGGGTGGAGTTCCAGGGCCGGGTGTTCCTGCTGGGGGTGGCCCGGCTGCCGGAGATCGGCTGGTACGACCTCACTCTGGTGGACCAGAAAAACCTCGGGCTCATCAAGGGCTTTTCCTATGTGCCCTATGCGCTGGGAGCGCTGTTCCTGATGGTGCTGCTGATCCTGGGTTTTGCCCTGCACCAGTGGATCCTGCAGCCCATCATGTCCCTCAAGAAGGCCTCGGACGCCATCCAGGCGGGCAACTTCGAGGTGGCGCCGCCGCTGGTAGGCGAGGGCGAGGTGGGCGACCTGTCCCGCTCCTTCAGGCACATGGTGGCCTTTGTCAGGAACAGCCACCGCGAGCTGGAAGAGCGGGTCAGGGAGCGCACCGAAGCGCTGCACCGCCTGACGGAAATCGACGTGCTGACCGGGCTGCTCAACCGGCGCGGCATCATGGACCGTTTCGACAACGAGCTCGCCCGCCTCACGCGCAACGGCGGCTCGCTCGGGCTGTTGCTGCTCGATCTCGACCATTTCAAGGACATCAACGACACCTTTGGCCACGCCGCCGGCGACCTGGCCCTGATCGGAACCGCCCGGGTGATCGAAAGCCACAACCGCCCGTACGATTATGCCGGCCGCTATGGCGGCGAGGAATTTCTGGTGCTGCTGCCCGGGTGCAGCCGGGATGACCTGCGCGTCATCGCCGAGCGCATCCGCGGCGCCATCGAGGCATTGGCGCTGGAATACGAAAACCGCCGCTTTTCGTTCACCACCAGCGTGGGCATGTACCACGTGGACCAGCCGGAGGGCCGCGACGCCATGCTGGGCAAAACCGACAAGGCCCTGTACCTGGCCAAGGTGGCTGGCAGAAACTGCATCCGCATGTACGGGGACGACACGGCATGATCAAGCTGGGCCGTGGCCCCTGGCGCAGCCTGCGCTGGCGCATCCGCCTGACCCTGTGGTTTTTTGCGGCCCTGACGGGCCTGCTGGTGGCGGCCTTTGCCAAGCTGGCGGACGGGGCGCTGACGCTGTTCTTTGCGCTGGAAAGCCAGGCTGCCTGGGCCCCCTTCCTGCTGGCCCCGGCCGTGGGCATGATCACCGTGGGGCTTACCCGGAAATACTTTCCGGGTATCCAGGGCAGCGGCATTCCCCAGGTCATCGCGGCCACGCGCCTTGCAGGCCAGGGCAAGCCCGTGGGGCATCTCGTCTCGATCCGGATTGCCGTGGGCAAGATATTGCTGGGGGCCTTTGCCCTGATCGGCGGTTTTTCGGCAGGTCGCGAAGGCCCTTCCGTGCAGGTGGCGGCCTCGGTCCTGTCCGCGGCGCACCGCTTCCTGCCCCTGTCCCGGGCCATCCGGATGCGCGACCTCATCCTGGCCGGGGGGGCGGCGGGCGTATCGGCCGCCTTCAACACGCCGCTCGCCGGCATCGTGTTTGCGGTGGAAGAACTGGGGCGCCGGCTGGAAACCCGCACCAGCGGCATCCTGGTGAGCAGCATCATCCTGTCCGGACTGCTGTCCATGGCGTTGCTGGGCAACTACAACTATTTCGGACGCATTCACGTGGATCGCGTGGACCTGCACATCGTGGGGCCCATCGTGGTGTGCGGCGCGATCTGCGGGGGGCTGGGCGGGCTGTTGAGCCGCCTCATCCTGTGGCCCCAGCATCGGCCCGAGGCCTCCCTGTGGCGCTGGCGTGCGGCGCATCCCGTGCTCTTTGCGGGAGGCTGCGGCCTCGCGGTCGCCGCGCTGGGCTGGCTGGGTGGGGGGTTGTCCTACGGCAGCGGTTACGGGATCACCCAGCACGTGGTCTCGGGTGAGGCCACGCTGCCGTGGCATGCGCCGGTGACGCGCTTCCTGGCCACGTTGGTGAGCTTCCATTCGGGCATCCCGGGCGGGATCTTTGCGCCGTCGCTGGCGGTGGGCGCCGCCGTGGGGTCCAACATCAGCGCCCTCTTCGGCCCGGGTATCGGCGCCATCCCGGTGGTGACCCTGTGCATGACGGGCTTTCTTGCGGCCGTCACGCAGGCGCCCATCACCTCGGCCATCATCGTGATGGAAATGGTGGATGGCCACAACATGGTGTTGAGCCTGATGGCCGTCGCCCTGGTGTCGCGCGCCGTGAGTTCGCGCATGGGCGCGGAGCTGTACCAGGAACTGGCGGGCTACTTCCGCCCGTAGCCGTCCTCGAAACGGACGATGTCGTCCTCGCCCAGGTACGACCCGGACTGCACCTCGATGATCTCCAGCGGTTCCTGCGTGGGGTTTTCCAGCCGGTGCATGACGCCCAGGGGAATGTAGACCGACTGGTTTTCGTGCAGCAGGAGCTCGTCGTTGCCGCGCGTGACCCGTGCCGTGCCCCGCACCACCACCCAATGCTCGGCGCGATGGTGATGCATCTGCAAGGACAGGCGTCCCCCGGGCTTGACGGTGATGCGCTTGACCTGGAAACGCTCGCCCCGGTCAATGGAATCGAACACGCCCCAGGGACGCGGCACGCGGCGGTGGTTCGTGGCTTCGGCCACGCCGCGCTGGTCGAGGTGCGCCACCACGTCGCGCACGGATTCGGCATGGTCGGGATGGGCCACCAGCAGCGCGTCCGGCGTGTCCACGATCAGCAGGTGCTCGGTGCCCAGGGCCACCACCGGACGGTGGGGCGCATGGATGTAGGTGTCGCGGCAGTGGTGCACGTGGCCCTGGCCGGAAATGCGGTTGCCGGCCTCATCCGCGGGAGAGAGTCCGGCCACGGCATTCCAGCTGCCCACGTCGCTCCAGGCGCCGTCAAAGGGCACCATGGCCACCCGCGCATGGTGTTCCAGCACGGCATAGTCAATGGACTGGCTGCGGCAGCGCGCAAAGCTTTCGCGTTCGAGGCGGGTAAACGAGCCGTCCTGCGTGCCGTGCTGCAGGGCCGTGCGCGCCGCCTCCAGGATGTCCGGCGCGTGCTGCGCCAGGGCGTCGAGCAGCGTGCCTGCCTGGGTGAGGAAAATTCCCGCGTTCCAGAAATGATGGCCTTGCAGCAGCAGCTGCCGGGCCAGGGCCGCATCCGGCTTTTCGACGAAGCGGCGCACCGGATGAAAGGCCCCCTCCGCGGCGCCACCGCTTTCGATGTAGCCGTAGGCGGTGCTGGGAAAGGTGGGGGTGATGCCGAAGGTGACGATGTATCCCGCTTCGGCGGCGGCGATGCCGCGCCGGACGGTGGCCACGAAGGCCGCGTGGTCGGGAATGTGGTGATCGGCCGGCAGGAACAGCAGCAGCGCCTCGCGCGCGGGCTGGGCCAGGGCCGCCACTGCCATGGCGGCGGCCGTATTGCGCCCCACCGGCTCGAGCAGCTGGCGCACGGCCACCCCGGCTGCCTCGGCCGCATCCTGCACCAGAAAGCGGTGTTCTTCGGACGCGATGGCCAGCGGCGCGTCGCAAAGGTCGCGCACCCGCTCCAGCGTGAGCTGCAGCAGGCTTTTGTCTCCGATGATGGGGACGAACTGCTTGGGCAGCGACTTGCGCGAGAGGGGCCACAGCCGGGTGCCGCTGCCGCCGCACAGGATGACGGGCAGGATGGGGGAGGATGTTTTCATGGGCGCAGGCCGGAAACGCATTTAACGGAAAAGGAACCCGATTCTCTCAGAAAAAAAGAAAAATGGGTGCGGCGCGCGATTTTATTTAAAATCGGAGCCTGTCCTCATTCATCTGGAACAAGGTCATGCACCAAATCGTCATCGTCGGCGGCGGCGCGGGAGGGCTGGAACTCGCGACCCGTCTGGGGGATTCGCTGGGCAGGAAGGGGCGGGCCGGGATCACGCTGATCGAGAAGTCGCGCACCCATTTCTGGAAGCCGCACCTGCACGAAATCGCCGCGGGCAGCATGGACCTGGACGTGCATGCGCTGGATTATCTCGCGCAGTCCCACTGGCACCATTTCCGCTTTCGCATCGGCGAGATGATCGGGCTCGATCGCACCCAGCGCCTGGTGCATCTCGCGCCCTACCGCGACGAGGAAGGCACCATCGTCACCGAGGCCCGCAGCTTTCATTACGACACGCTGGTGCTGGCGGTGGGCAGCCACACCAACGATTTCGGCACGCCCGGGGTGGCCGCCAACGCCATTGCCCTGGAAAACACCGAAGAGGCCGACCGCTTTCACCGGCGCCTCGTCAACGCGTTCCTGCGGGCCCACGCCCAGACCACGCCGTTGCGCCCCGAACAGCTGCAGGTGGCCATCGTGGGTGCGGGCGCCACGGGCGTGGAACTGGCCGCCGAACTGCACAACGCCACGCGCGACCTCGTGTCCTACAACCTCGACAGATCG
>JAJZRV010000017.1 GCA_021850135.1 Pseudomonadota bacterium | reverse complement strand
GTTGGCAAAGCTGCCGCACCAGTACGCCAGCATGGAGGCCAGCGCAATGCGCCAGGCGTTGCCGAACACGCCTTCCAACTGCCCCTGAAACGTGGCCATGAAGGCGTTATGGGCAGGCGGCAGGTTCACCACGATCCAGGCCATGAAGGACGCGAACAGGAGCGCCCCAAACCCCGCCCAGACCACGCGCCGGTCGCGCGCGTAGCCGTACACCTCGGTCAGCACGTCGCCAAAAAAATATGCGATGGGAAAGAACAGCACGCCCGCCCCCACGGTCAGGGTGCCGACGAAGGGCAGGGTCAGCGTCGTCTGCTTGGCCGCCCCGATGAAATTGGAACACAGCAGCACGCACACGAAGGCGGCCATGATGAGGTCATAGTAGCGGTAACTGCGCCGCGGGGACTTCATGAAGAGCAGCTGACCGCCAGCGTGTCTGCCCAGTCGGGCGGCACGCCGGCCCAGGCCTCGTGTTCGGGATGTTCGTCGAAAGGGCGCTCCAGCACGCGCTGCAATTGCGCCAGCACCTCGAGGTTGCCCTCGTGCGCGGCCCGGATGGCCGTCTCGGCCAGATAATTGCGCAACACGAATTTGGGATTGACGCGCCGCATGGCTGCCCCGCGCACGGCGTCGTCAGACGCCTCCCACGCCAGGCGCTCGCGGTAGGCCGCCACCCAGTCGTCACAGGCGGCGCGGTCCAGTACGAGGTCACGCACCGGGTCTGTCGCGCCCGCCTCACGCGGCAGCGCGCAGAGCGCGCGAAAGAAGCGGGTGAAATCGGTGCGGTTTTGATGCAGCAGCCGCATCAGGCGCCCCACCAGCCGGTCGTCGTCGTCACGCGCACGCGTCAGGCCCAGCTTGGCGCGAAAGGCTGCCGAGAGGGCCTCCTGGAAACGGGGCTCGTAACGCGCCAGCGCCTCGCGCAATGCGTCCTCGTCGCCGATCAGGGGCAACAGGGCGCTGCCCAGGGCACCGCAGTTCCACCAGCCCACGCGCGGCTGCTGGGCGTAGGCATAGCGCCCCTCCCGATCCGAATGGTTGCACACGTGGTGCAGGTCGAAGGCGTCCATGAAGCCGAAGGGGCCGTAATCCAGCGTGAGCCCGAGGATGGACATGTTGTCCGTGTTCATCACGCCGTGGCAGAAGCCCACGGCCTGCCATTGCGCCATCAGGGCGGCAGTGCGCCCGATCACGGCTTCCAGCAGGGCCAGCGCAGGTACGGGGGCGGCCGCGCATTCCGGATAGAAGCGGGCGATGACTTGGTCCGTCAGACGCTGCAATGCGTCGGGATGGCCGTGATGGGCAAAGTGTTCGAAATGGCCAAAGCGGATGAAGCTTTCTGCCACGCGCGTGACGATGGCCGCCTGCTCGGAGGTTTCACGCTGCACCGGCAGGGCGGAGCCCACCACGGCCAGCGCGCGGGTGGTGGGGATGCCCAGGCCCGCCATGGCTTCCGAACAGAGGTATTCGCGAATGGACGAGCGCCATACGGCGCGGCCATCGCCCCTACGCGAGAACGGCGTCCTGCCCGCCCCCTTCAACTGGATTTCCTGCGGCACGCCCGCGGCGTCGAGCAGCCCGATGGTGTGGGCCCGCCCATCGCCCAGCTGGCCCGCCCACACGCCAAACTGGTGGCCGGAATACACGCTGCACCAGGGGGGATGCTCCAGATGGCCGGAGAGCGTGTGCAACCAGTCCCCGGTGGGCTGCCCAGGCAGCCCCAGGCGCCGGGCGAGCGGGGCGTTCCAGGCCAGCCAGTGGGGCTGGTCCAGCGGTTCGGTGGGGACCTGGACGACGTGGGGCGCTTCCAGCCCGGCAAGGCCGAGGATGGGGCGCAGTCCCGCGGGTTTGAAATGGGCGTTCATTTGGACTCATTCTACTTCAGAGCGCCCGACCCCGCCCAATCAGTCCATCGTCCCTCGCTGGATGAACTCGATCTTGTAGCCGTCCGGGTCCTCGACGAAGGCGATCACCGTGGTGCCGTGCTTCATGGGGCCCGCTTCGCGCACCACCTTGCCACCCCGGGCCCGCACCGCGTCGCACGCCTTTGCGGCATCGGCCACTTCGATGGCGATGTGGCCGAAGGCGTCGCCCAGGGTGTAATGATCCGTGTCCCAGTTGTGGGTGAGTTCCAGCACGGCCCCTTCCGCTTCGGGCTGGTACCCCATGAAGGCCAGCGTGAAACGGCCTTCGGGGTAATCGTGGCGACGCAGTTCATGCATGCCCAGCACGTCGCGATAGAAGGCAATGGAGCGATCCAGCTGCGTTACCCGCAGCATGGTATGCAGAATGCGCATGGCTTCATCCTCTCAGTTGGCGGGCCACCGTGGCCACGCGTTCGCCAAAGCGGCGTGCGGTTTCCAGATCGCCCGCCACCACCTCGTCCACGCTGGCGTCTGACGGGGTCTGCATCATGGCCCCGGAAAACGAGCCCACATAGTTTACATCGCTGCGCTGCGCCGCCTTGCTGTTGGAAGGCATCATGCCCGTGCCCACCCAGATGCCGCTGTGCTGCATGGCCAGGGTGAAGAGGTAATGCAGGGTGGAGAGCTTGTCCCCGTTCATGGTGGCCGAATTGGTGAATCCGGCAAAGATCTTGTCCTTCCACTGCTGCGTAAACCAGGGCTTGGACGTGGCGTCGGCAAATTTCTTGAACTGCCAGGACACGCTGCCCATGTAGGTGGGCGACCCCATGATGATGGCATCTGCGGCCGCCAGCGCCGCCCACTGGGCTTCGGTGAGATTGCCTTCGGCATCGATGGCGACGAGCTCGGCGCCTGCCCCCTGGGCCACGGCTTCCGCCTGTTTCCGGGTATGCCCGTACCCACTGTGAAATACGACTACGACTTTGGCCATCATGTTCTCCTGTATAATGTACGTACACAAACTATATTGTACGCGTTCGTACTATTTTTGCAACCATGGATTTTCTTCCCGCCCTGCGCGAACTGGTCCGCACCTACCAGGCCTTCGACGCCTTCTCCGGACAGCATATCCGCAAGCTGGGCCTGACCATGAGCCAGTTCGACGTCATCGCCACCCTGGGTAACACGGCGGGCATGAGCTGTCGCGACATTGGAGAAAAAACCCTGATGGTCAAAGGCACCCTCACGGGAGTGCTGGACCGGCTGGAAAAAAAACAGCTCATCACCCGTGTGGAAAACCCCCACGACAAGCGCAGTGTGCTGGTGCATCTGACGCCCGCCGGCCAACGCATCTTCGAGGACGCGTTTCCCGCGCATCTGGCTTACCTGGAACCCGCCTTCAGGCGGCTGGGAAAGGAACGCCTGGACACATTGCAGCAGGAGTTGGCTGCACTGCGCCAGGCGCTGGAACAAACCGGCAAATCCTGAAACCAGGGGGGCAGCGCCCCCCGGCCTTACCTGAACAGCACCCAGGCCTTGTCGAGGGTGATGCTCACCCCCCAGGCCAGCGGGATCCCCACGGCAAGCCAGGCCAGCCACAACACGACCGGACTGGATTTGCCGCTCGTCACCACGGCGCCGGAAATTTCACCTGCCGCAGCAGAGGCACGTTCATGTGCCAGCCGTTTTTCGGCTTCCAGTTCGGCGTCCGTCATGAAGTACCTGTCCGCCACCGGTCGCACCAGGGCATTGCAGATGAGCCCGATTACCAGCATGGCCACAAGGTAGGTCATGGTCTTGTCGTAGAGCTGGTCGCGCGGCACGCCGGCGGCCAGGTTGGCTTCGCGGATGTAGTTGACCACCACCGGACCCAGGATCCCTGCCGTGGACCAGGCCGTGAGCAGGCGGCCATGGATGGCGCCCACCATCTGGGTGCCGAACATGTCTGCCAGATAGGCCGGCACCGTGGCAAAGCCGCCGCCGTACATGGAGAGGATGATGCAGAATCCCAGCACGAACATGGCGAGGTTGCCTGCATGACCCAGCGCCGTGGCGCTGCTATACAGGGCGATCCCCAGCAGGAAGAAGACGTAATACGTGTTCTTGCGCCCGATCCAGTCCGACAGCGAGGCCCAGATGAAGCGGCCGGCGATATTGAACAGGGACAGCAGGCCGGTAAAGCCGCCCGCAATCACGGCAATCGCCTTCTTCTGGTCGGGGCTCAACTCGTTGAAACCCAGTTGTAGCCCGATCAGCTTGCCTGCAAAGATTTCCTGCAGCATGGGCGAGGACATGCCAATGATGCCGATCCCGGCCGACACATTCATGGTCAGCACCATCCAGATCAGCCAGAACTGCGGCGTTTTCCAGGCCACTGAAACATGCACGTGACGCTGCGTGATCATGGCCTTGGCACTGGGAGGCGGGGGTGTCCAGCCCTCCGGTTTCCAGTCCGTGGTAGGCACGCGATACCCGAAGGCGCCCCCCAGCATGAAGATGAAATAGATCAGCCCCATGACGAGGAAGGTCTGCCATACGCCCGGATTGGCCGCACCGGTGGAAAACCGGTTCATCAGCATGACGGCCAGGGGCGAGCCGATCATGGCCCCGCCGCCAAACCCCATGATGGCCATGCCGGTGGCCATGCCGCGCCGGTCCGGAAACCATTTCACCAGGGTGGACACCGGCGAGATGTAGCCCAGCCCCAGTCCGATGCCGCCGATGAAGCCCGAGCCCACCCACAGCATCCACAACTGGTGCACGTAGACCCCGTAGGCCGAGATCAACAATCCGCCGCACCAGCACAGCGCCGCAACGACCCCGGCCTTGCGCGGACCCGCGTGCTCCAGCCAGCCGCCAAAAATGGCTGCGGCCGATCCCAGGAACACAAAGAACATGGTGAACATCCAGCCCAGACTGGAGACTTTCCAGTCACAGGTGGTGGTGAACAACTCGGACCATAACGACATGTCGGCAGGACAAGCCGTGCCGACCGATTTTGACAAGGGCAGCCAGAACACCGAAAAACCGTAGGCCATGCCAATACACAGGTGAATGGCCAATGCTGCCGGGGGAACCAGCCAGCGATTGAAACCAGGACCTGCAACCGTGTGATCCTTTGCAAGAATATCCAGACTCATGGGGTACCGCCTCCGCGTGGTGTTGATTTTGATTTCAACTATAGTTGTATTTTCAGACATTTATAACAAAAGCGAATGGTAAGCATAGGGGAGAGACCCGCGTGCGTCAAACCGGTGCGTTTGACCGGTGCGCTGGACGGTCGGTTTTGAAGGAATGAACTGCTTTGGTGCCGGGGGAAGGGTCAGGCCGGAGCAGCGGCCGGCGAAACGGAAGGCAGGAAGGGATCGGCATGGATTTCCGCACTGGCCGCCCCTGCAAGAAAGATCTGCAGCTTGCCCTGGCTGACCATATCGGGATGGCCGCACAGGAACACACGCCAGGACGTGAAGTCGGTCTGGTCGGCCAATGCCGCCTCCAGCACGGTGCCCCGGCGCAGGCCCGCAGGCGTGTCGCCTTCAGAAAGACAGGGCACGTAGCGGAAGTTGGGGTGGGTTTGCGTCAGCGCGCGCAGTTCGGCCGCACGATAAAACCCTGCGGGCGTCGGGCTGCCGTGATACAGCCACACGGGCCCCCGGTGTCCCTGATGGAGCGCATCGCGCACGATGCCGTAGAGCGGGGCCAGTCCCGAACCGGTGCCCAGCAGCAGCAACGGCTGTTCCGGCTGGCCGGGCACGTAAAAGCACTGCCCGGCGGAATCGGCAATCTGCACCGAATCCCCTGCGCGCAGTTCCTGGTGCACCCAGCTGCTGACCTGGCCACCGGGAACCTGCCGCACGTGGATTTCCAGCACGTCTTCCAGCTGCGGCACGCTCGCCAGGGAATAACAACGGGACTGCTGCGCATCGCGAAACAGCCGGATGAATTGCCCTGCCCGGTAATCCAGCGGCCGTGCGGGGCGCAGGCGCACCGCCACGATGTCCGGATTGAGCGGCTCGATGCTGACCACTTCAGCGGCCAGCCTGAGCCCTGCGGCATCGGGCAGGGCCACACTGAGATCTTCGGTGGGCGTGCAGCTGCACGCCTTGAAATACCCCTGCGCCACCAGGGTAGGCTTCAGTCCCGCCTGGGCCGCCTGCGGCACGCCCCCCCCGGGCGCGCGCATCAGACAGGACTGGCACACCCCCGAACGGCAGGACGACGGAATGTCGATGCCCCAGGCCGTCAGGCAGTCCAGGACCGTCTCGCCGGCACCGCATTCGTACGCGGTGCCCTCGTAGGTGATGCGCGGCATGTTCAGGAGGACAGTGGTTGCGGACTGGGCGGCGTTATTTTCCCAGGACGTCGTTGCGGGTGGTCTCCGCAATGGCTGCCACCTGGGCAATCAGGGCGTCGGGCACATGGAGCTCCTTCAGGGTGGCACCCAGGTTTTCCACCACGGCATCGAAATGTGAATCGTCGAGGCCCTGGGCCACCAGATGCGCATGGCCGCGACGCATGTCGAGCCCGGAATAATTGTTGGGGCCGCCAAAGGCCATGGTCAGAAATGCCTTCTGCTTGGCGGCTTGGCGGTCCATGTCCACGCCGCCGAAAAAGCGGTTGATGCGGGCATCCTTCAGCACCTTGCGGTAGAAAATGTCCACAGCGGCATTCACGGCAGCATCGCCGCCAATCTGTTCGTACAAGCTCATGGTGCGTTCCTTGAGAGATGAATGGGGTCAGTGAGGGCATGATGTCACGCGCCCGCAGCGCCGAACAATACGCCAGGAGGAGGGGCTTCTACCTATTCGTGGGTATTCTGACCATGGGCCGGCTCGTGGAAAATGCCCTGTTTTCATATACCCTATGGGCCATGCCCTCTTTCCGACGCCTGACCCGGCAATCTTTGCCGCTCCGACTGGGACTGGCCATCGGTGCCATCACCCTGCTGGCGCTGCTGTCCGTGCTCACCGCCGCCGCCGTGGCCGAAACCAGCGCGGGGGAAGCCAATGCCATCAACAACGCGGGTTCGCTGCGCATGCTGTCCTGGCGCCTGGTATCCGAGGCCGACGGCCGGCACCGTGCGCAACCCGACAGCACGCTCGACGAATTTGACCGGCGCCTGGAGGCCCTGCAGGATTCCGGGCTGCGCCTCGTCACCCACGGACAGCCCCTGCTCGATGCCATCGCAGGCATCCGCGCCGAGTGGCGAGAACGCATCCGGCCCGTCGCGCTGGCCCGGGAGCACGATGCCCTGCAGACGCAGATCGCCCCGTTCGTGACGCACCTGGACGACCTGGTGCGCCTGATCGAAACCGACCTCGAAACCAAGATCCGCTGGCTGCGCTGGATCCAGGGCGTCCTGCTGGTGCTGATCGTGGGCCTTGCCATCGCCACCCTGATGATGATGAAGCACCAGCACGGACAGCTCGAAACCCTGGTGGCCGAAAAGACCCGCGAACTCCAGCACAGCAACCGCTCGCTCGAACTGCTCTACCGCACGGCCACGCGCCTGTCCGAAGGCGAACTCACGCAGGACAAGCTGCTGGCCCTGCTGCAGGACGTGGAAGACGAACTGGGCCTGGGACAGGGCATCATCTGCGTGCGGCAAAACGACGAACAGCGCGCCTACCCGCTCGCCACCCATATCCCCGAAACGGAGCGCGCCGAGCTGTGCGACGCCCTGGGCTGCACCCTCTGCTTTGGCAACAGCGCTTCCTCCACGCCCAACGTCCATCAGCTGGGCGAACGGCGTCTCGTGAGCGTCCCGCTCACGGGCGGCGGCCAGTGGCAGGGCGTGATGCCGTTCCAGCTGCGGCCCGGCACCGAACTCGAACCCTGGCAGTCCCATGTCCTGGAGACGCTGGCGCGGCACGTGGCCACGGCGCTGGCCAATACGCGGCGCGCCGAGGAGCGGCACCGCCTGGCCGTGCACGAGGAACGTTCGGTGATTGCGCGCGAGCTGCACGACTCCATCGCCCAGTCCCTCTCCTATCTCAAGATCCAGATTGCCCTGCTGCAATCGCGCCTTCGCGACACCCATCATCACGAGCTGCTCACCACCGTGGAGGAGCTCAAGGTGGGGCTGGGCATGGCATACAGCGAGCTGCGCGAGCTGCTCACCACGTTCCGCCTCTCTCCCGGGCAGACCCCCTTCACCGAAGAGCTCGACCTGATGATCCACGAACTCTCGCGCCGCTGCGGTTTTGCCATCCAGCTCGAGCAGCGCATGGGCAACATGGAGCTCTCCGCCAACGAGGAAATCCACCTCACCAGCATCATTCGGGAAGCCCTCATCAACATCCAGCGCCACGCACGCGCGAGCTGGGCGCGCGTGACCCTGTCCTCCGACACCCTGCGGCGGGTGGCGGTCACCATCGAGGACAACGGCATCGGCATGGCCCCGCAGCCTCCCAACCGCCATCATTACGGCCTTACCATCATGCGCGACCGGGCTGCCATCCTGGAGGGGCAGCTGCACATCGAAGCGCGCGCCGAAGGCGGCACCCAGGTCAGCCTCAACTTTGTGGCCCAGACCCCCTATGCCCACGACGGCGCAAGCGCCTGAACCCATCATGCCGCCATCCGCCTCCGCCCCCAGCGCCACCGTCCTCGTCATTGACGACCACCCCCTGTTTCGCAAGG
Organism: Pseudomonadota bacterium; assembly: GCA_021850135.1. GTDB lineage: Bacteria > Pseudomonadota > Gammaproteobacteria > Burkholderiales > Ferrovaceae > JAJZRV01. Next base: position 21,740 of record JAJZRV010000017.1, on the reverse strand, counting down.
GCGTGCTCGAACTGCTGTCCTCCACGCCACACCTGCATCCCGTGGGAGAAGCCGACAATGGGGACGAGGGCATTGCCAAGGCGCACGCGCTGGACCCCGACCTGATCCTGCTCGACCTCAACATGAAGGGCGGCAAGGACGGCATCACCACCCTGCAGCACATGCGCGCGCAGGGCATCGAGAGCCGCATCGTCATCCTCACGGTTTCGGACGATGCGCATGACCTCGTCTCCGCCATTCGCGCCGGCGCCGACGGTTACCTGCTCAAGGACACCGAACCCGAAGACATGCTGCACCACCTGGAAGAGGCGCTGTTCGGCAAGACCGTCATCAGCGAGGGCCTGACCACCCTGCTGGCCTCCGCGCTGCGCCGCGAGTCCCTGATGCGCTCGCCGCACCTGGCCGACCTGACCGAACGCGAGGCCACCATCCTGCGCTATCTGGCCCAGGGGCTGTCCAACAAGCTCATCGCGCGCGAGCTCGACATCATGGAAAGCACGGTCAAGGTGCACATCCGCAACCTGCTCAAGAAACTGAAATTCCATTCCCGGCTGGAGGCGGCGGTCTGGGCCGTCTCCAACGGCCTTTCCTCCCGCTGACGACCATGCCCGAACCGATCAAACGCGCCCTGCGCGCATTTTTTGACATTGACGCACAAGCCCTGTCCGCCACCGAGCGCTGGCGCGCCACCCTGGGCGCCCTGGTCTTCATCGGCGCAGGCGGCCTCATGCTGTATACGTTCCCCGTGGGCCAGCACTGGCTGCTTGCCCCCGTGGGGGCAAGCGCCGTGATCCTGTTCGTGATGCCGCACAGCCCGGTGGCGGCCCCCTGGCCTGTCATCGGCAGCTATCTGCTGGGCACCGTCTGCGCCTTTGCCGCCATGACGCTGATTCCCTCCCCGCCGCTCGCGGCTGCCGTCGCCGTCGCCGGCACCATCTGGCTGATGGCGCGCCTCAACTGCATCCATCCGCCCGGCGGGGCGCTGGCCCTGATGCTGGTGCTGGCGGCGCCCCACAACCCGGCCGAGATGCGCGACCTCGCCGCAGCCCAGGGTGCCAACGTGATCGTGATGCTGCTGCTGACGCTGCTCATCAACAACCTGCTGCTGCGCCGCCGCTATCCCTGGCATGCCCCGGCCTCGGCCAGCAACCCGCACCTCACGCGCGATGCCCTGCCCGAGGCGCGCATCGGGCTGACCCACGAAGACCTGGAATTCGCCTTCAAGGCGCGCGACGCCTTCGTGGACGTGCAGGAAGGCGAACTGGTGGAACTCTACAACCTGGCCGTAGACCACGCGTTTGAACGCCACGTGGGCCTGACGTGCGGCGACGTCATGTCGCGCGACCTCATCACGGTGGCGTTCAGCACCGCGCTGGACGATGCCTGGGCCGAACTGAGCCTGCACCGCATCCGCGCCCTCCCCGTGGTGGACACCTTCGGACGGCTTCTGGGCATCGTCACGCTTACCGACTTCCTGCGGGCCCTGGACCATCCGCCGCTGCCGGCACTGGGCGTGCGCCTGCGCGACCTGTTGCGGCGTACCCCGGGCACCGACTCGGACAAGGCCGAAGTAGCAGGGCAGATCATGACCCGGACGGTGGTGACGGCCCGGGTGGACACCCCCATCCGCGAACTGGTCCACACCCTGGCGGAAAAGGCGGTCCACCACATTCCCGTGGTGGACGAGGGCCGGCGTGTGGTGGGCATTGTGACCCCTTCCGACATCAATGCCGCCCTCTATAAACAGATGGCGCTCGGCGCGCCTTAGACGGCCTCCAAAGCCCCGTTTTTGATCTGGATCAAAGCAGAGCTCCCAAAAAGAGCGCAGCCTCCACCGATCCAGGAGAAGGGGAGTTTATGATGCAATTGTTGCAAACCGGCGGGCTGCGCCCTTTGGTCCTCAAGGGCCGGACGCTCCTGCCCATCGTGCAGGGTGGCATGGGCGTAGGCGTCTCGGCCCATCGTCTGGCGGGCGCCGTGGCGGCCCTGGGCGGCGTGGGCACCATTTCGTCCATTGACCTGCGCCATCACCACCCCGACCTCTTGGCCCGCACCCGCGGTCTGCGCCACTCCAACGAAGCCCGCGCCATCGTGGACGCGGCCAATCGCGAAGCGCTGCACCGCGAAATCCAGGCGGCCCGCGAACTGTCCCGGGGGCAGGGCATGCTGGCCGTGAACATCATGCGCGCGGTCAGCGAATACGCGCACTACGTCGAGCAATCCCTGCAATCCGGCATTGACGCCCTGGTGGTGGGGGCCGGCCTGCCGCTCGACCTGCCCGACCTGGCACAGGACCATCCCCACGTCGCACTGATCCCCATCCTGTCCGATGCACGCGGCATCCAGCTGATCGTCAAGAAGTGGGAACGCAAAAAACGCCTGCCCGATGCCATCGTGATCGAGCATCCGGGGTATGCCGGCGGGCACCTGGGGGCGGCACGGGTGGAAGACCTGCACGATGCGCGTTTCGACTTCGAGCGCGTCATTCCGGAGACCCTGGCGTTTTTCAAGGCCGCGGGGCTCGAGGGCCAGATTCCGCTCATCGCCGCGGGCGGCATTCGCACCCACGACGACATCGTGCGCCTGCAGGCCCTGGGGGCGGCCGGCGTGCAACTGGGCACGCCCTTTGCCGTCACGGAGGAGTGCGACGCCCACCCCAACTTCAAGAAGGTGCTGGCCGAAGCCAGAACCGAGGATCTCGTCACCTTCACGAGCGTGGCTGGGTTGCCCGCGCGCGCGGTGGCCACCCCCTGGCTCAGGAACTACCTCAAGTTCGAGGACAAGCTCAAATCCGTGGCACGCCAGAAATCGCGCTGCACCCTGCTCTTCGATTGCCTGGCCCAATGCGGCCTGCGCGACGGCAAGCGCGACTGGGGCCAGTTCTGCATTGACACGCAACTCGCAGCCGCCCTGCGCGGCGACATCCGCAAGGGGCTGTTCTTTTCGGGGTCAGGGGCGCTGCCCTTCGGCGACCAGATCCGCACCGTGCGCGAACTGCTGGAACGTCTGCTGGGAGGCGCGCTGCCGCTTGGTGTACATTAACAGGCTTTCGCCTGTGAGTACCCCGCCATGCTCGACCTCTACTACTGGACCACGCCCAACGGGCACAAGATCACGATGTTTCTGGAAGAGGCGGGGCTGCCCTACCGCCTCATCCCGGTCAACATCGGCATCGGCGATCAGTTCAAGCCCGAGTTTCTGGCCATCGCCCCCAACAACCGCATTCCCGCCCTGGTGGACCACGCCCCGGCGGACGGCGGTGCGCCCCTCTCGCTGTTCGAGTCCGGCGCCATCCTGCTCTACCTTGCCGAAAAAACCGGCCGGTTCATTCCTGCCGACCTGCGCGGTCGCACGGAAGTCCTGCAGTGGCTGTTCTGGCAGATGGGGGGGCTGGGGCCCATGCTGGGACAAAACCACCACTTCAAACAATACGCGCCGGAAGTCATTCCCTACGCCATCAACCGCTACGTCAATGAAACCAACCGGCTCTACGGCGTGCTCAACCGGCGCCTTTCCGACCGCCCCTTCGTGGCCGGCGCGGACTATTCCATCGCCGACATGGCGGCGTACCCCTGGATCGTGCCGCATGAGCGGCAAGGCCAGAAGCTCGAAGACTTTCCGCACCTCAAGCGCTGGTTTGAAGCCATTGCGGTGCGCCCGGCCACCGTGCGCGCCTATGCGCAGGCAAAGCGCGTCAACACCCAGCCCACCGTCAACGAGGATGCGAAAAAGATCCTGTTTGGACAGACGGCTGCGGTGCTGACCCCGGCCCCGGAGGGCAAAGCCTCATGAAAGACACCTTGAGACCCGGCATCCGCGCCACCCACACCTTTACCGTGCCTTCCAGCAAGACAGTGCCGGCCCTCTACCCCGAGGCTCCGGAATTCGTGGCCATGCCGGAAGTGTTTGCCACCGGCTTTCTGGTGGGGTTTCTGGAATGGGCCTGCATCAAGGCCATCAACCCGTACCTCGACTGGCCCCAGGAGATGACGCTGGGCACGCACATTGACGTCAGCCACGAGGCGGCGACCCCGCCCGGACGGGAAGTGACCGCCACCGTGGAGCTGGTGGAAGTGGCGGGTCGGCGCCTGGTGTTCGAGGTGGAGGCCCACGACGGGGTGGCCGTCATTTCGCGCGGCCGGCACGAACGCCACATCATCCAGCGCGACAAATTCCTGGCGCGCCTACTCGGCCCCCGGTAAGTCCCCGGTCTCCCGGCGATAGGGGGCGTGTTCCTCGAGCTCGTGCCGGTAATGTTCGATGCCCCGCGCCTCGCGTTGCAGAAAGCGACCGATGGCCTCGGCAAAGCGCGCGTCCGCCATGCGGTGCAAGGACACCGTGCGCACCGGCATCAGGCCGCGCGCGAGCTTGTGCTCCCCCTGGGCTCCGCCCTCGAACACCGCGATGCCCTGCGCAATGCAAAACGCAATGGACTGGTAATAGCAGGTTTCAAAATGCAGTCCCGGCACGAATTCCAGCGCACCCCAGTAGCGTCCGTAGGCGCGTCCCGCATGCCACAGGTTGAGCGCGCTGGCGATGGGCCGCCCCTCGCGCAGCGCCATGATCAGGCACACCTGCTCCCCCATGTCCCGACCCAGGCGAAAAAAGAAATCGTGGTTGAGGTAGGGCGTGGCACGGTGTTCGCGGTAGGTGTTGCGATAGCAGCGTTCAAAAAACAGCCAGTCTTCCGCGCGGATCCGTGCGCCCACGCGCCACTCGAACGTCACGCCGGCCGCTGCGATGCGGCGACGCTCCTGTTTGATCTTCTTGCGCTTGTCGTGATTGAGGGTGGCCAGAAACGCGTCGAAGTCGGCATAACCCGCGTTGTGCCAGTGAAACTGCACCCCTTCGCGCAGGGACATGCCCGCCTCGAGAAAATCGGGCCAGTCGCTTTCGTGGGGAAACAGCACGTGCACTGAAGAGGCTTCGAGGCGTGCACGCAGGGATTCGAGGCCCTGCACCAGGAAACGGCGCACCTGCGGGTCCCGGGCGAGGAGGCGCGGACCGGGAATGGGGGTAAAGGGAACCGCCACCAGGATCTTGGGATAATAGCGCCGCCCCTCGCGCTGGTAGGCCTCGGCCCAGGCCCAGTCGAACACGTACTCGCCATAGGAATGGTTTTTTTCGTAAGCCGGCAACGCACCCACCAGCCGGCCCTCGTGCCACGCGGTCAGATAGCGCGGAATCCAGCCGGTTTCGGGAGCTGCGGCGCCGCTTTCATGCAGGGCGTGCAGGAAGGCGTGCTGCAGGGGGGGCGTATCCCCGGCCAGATCGTTCCACTGGAGGGGGTCCACTTCGGCGAGCGATGACAGCACCCGCAACTGCATGGATCAGTGCACCTTGAACGCGTGGTGCTGCAGGTCCTCCAGGGCGATGATCTCGAGCGCCTTGTGATGAGTGGACTCCAGGACGACATAAGGGGCCATGCCGTATTCCAGGGCTTCCTGCCAGCGCGCCGCGCACAGGCACCAGCGATCGCCTTCCTTCAACCCGGGAAACCCGAAGGCCGGCTGCGGCGTGCCAAGGTCGTTGCCGCGCGACTTGCTGAAGGCCAGGAACTCGCTGGTCAGCACCACGCATACGGTATGTCGCCCCACGTCCTCGGGGCCGGTGCGGCAGCAGCCGTCACGGTAGAAACCGGTTTTGGGATCCATGGAACAGGGAACCAGCGGACTGCCCAGTACGTTGAAATCCATTTGCTTACGCGCTCCTGAAGGGAAAGGCCTCTTCCACGGTCTGGATCAGGCCGGTGTTGGTGGCATCATAGCCTGCAACCGTGTCCACCTCCGCATGAAACACCGTGGACTGGAGAATTTCAAGGATCGGCGTGAAGCGCGGGTCCGTCAGGAGCGATTCGTTGCACACGAAAAAATACCGCTCGGTGAGGATCGGCACGAAATCGAGGTCGAACTTGCGCGCCCCCGTTTCCACGCCCATGCCCACGTCCGCCTTGCCGCTGGCGATATAGGCGCCGATCGCCGCATGGGTGAATTCCACGTTGTCGTACCCGTTGATGCGCTTGGGCTCGATTTTTTGCTGGGCAAACAGCATCTCCAGAATGCTGCGCGTGCCGGAGCCGGGCTGGCGGTTGACGAACAGGATGTCCGGGCGCAGCAGGTCGGGCAGGGCCCAGATGTTCTTGGGGTTGCCCTTGGCCACCATCAGGCCCTGGCGCCGCGTGGCGAGGTTGATGAGGCGGGAGTCGGGCGAAAACAGTTTCTGGATCCGTCCGAACACGGTTTTTTCCAGTCCGCCGATCGGCACGTGAAACCCGGCCACGTCGCACACCTGGCGATGAAAGGATTCCAGCGACTCCGCGCTGCCCCGATAGTTGAGATCGAGGGGAATGCCTTCCCGTTGCAGGCGGTCATAGAGTGTAGCCACCGCAAAACCATGACTGGCGTACATGCGGACCACGCGCCGGGCCCGGCTCATGGTGGCCTCGATGTCCTCGCTGATTTCCGAACCGATGCTGTCCAGCAGGGGCCCGAGGCGCGCCCGGGTCCGTTTTTCGGCCCACACCAGGCGCTGCCCCAGTTCGGTCAGGCGCGATCCCCGCCCCGGCGCCGTTTCGAGGACCGGACCGCCCAGGGTTTTTTGCAGTTCCTCGATCAGGTTCCAGGCGTGGCGGTAGGACAGGCCTTCCGCCGCGCTCGCCTCCTTCATGTTGCGCGAGGATTCGATGGCCAGCAGCAGGCGCAGGGCACGCGAAAAGGGGACAAACTGGCTGGAGGCCGGACTGCCCGCCAGCAGATACTCGGGTTCAATGGTGATCTTCATGGGCAATCTTCATAGGCAATTGTAATAAGTTGCAAATAGATTACGGAATTCATGATTGACTTTGCCCTGCAAAAGGCATAACTTTGTGAAAACAAACCAATATCTTGCTTTCAGTGTCAATTTATAGTTGCAATTAGTTGCATGATACAGCCGTCAGTCCCGTAGTACAACTCACGGCTCGAAACTGTCCGGAGGAGAAACGCTTTGAATTCAATGACCACCCGGGAGGCGCAAGCCGTTGAGGACGCCCTCACCCGTTTTCGGGACGAGCAGGGCGCCTTGCTGCCCCTGCTGCACGCAGTTCAGGACACCCTGGGCTACATCCCCAAGGAAGCCACCCCGACCATCGCCAGCGCCTTCAACCTGTCGCGCGCTGAAGTGCATGGCGTCATCACCTATTACCACCATTTCCGTCAGACCGAGCCCGCCCAGCACAAGCTGGCGCTGTGCCAGGCTGAAGCCTGCCAGGCGCGCGGCTGCCGCTCGCTCACCGAAAAGGCGGAAGCCCTGCTGGGATGCAACCTCGGGGAACACACCGCGGACAACCGCTGGGAACTGGAACCGGTGTACTGCCTGGGCCTTTGCGCCAGCGGCCCGGCCATGGAGCTGGATGGCAAATTGTACGCCCGCATCACGCCGGAGCGTCTGGAATCGCTGATTCGCAAGAAGGAGCTGTCATGAGCGTCAAGATTTATGTGCCACGCGACTCGGCGGCCCTCGCCGTTGGCGCGGATGAAGTGGCCGAGGCCATCGTGCAGCAGGCCGCCAGCCGCGGCCAGAGCATCGAACTGGTGCGCAACGGCTCCCGTGGCCTGTTGTGGCTGGAGCCGATGGTGGAAGTCACCGTGGGCGGCGAACGCGTGGCCTACGGCCCGGTCACCCCGGAATCCGTGGCGAGCCTGTTCGACGCCGGCTTCCTTGCCGGCAAGCCCCATGCGCTGGCGCTGGGACCGACGGAAGCCCTGCCCTATCTCAAAAACCAGGAACGCCTGACCTTTGCCCGCGTGGGCATCACGGACCCGCTGTCCCTGGAAGACTATCAGGCCCACGAAGGTTTTGCGGGGCTGCGCGCAGCACTCGCCCTGACGCCCGCAGACATCGTCCAGCAGGTGCTGGATTCGGGACTGCGCGGCCGGGGCGGCGCCGGTTTCCCGGCAGGCATCAAATGGAAGACCGTGATGCAGGCCAGCGCCGACCAGAAATACATCGTGGTCAACGCCGATGAAGGCGACTCCGGCACCTTTGCCGACCGCATGGTGATGGAAGGCGACCCCTACATGCTCATCGAAGGCATGGCCATTGCAGGCCTTGCCGTGGGGGCCACGCACGGTTACGTGTACATCCGCTCCGAATATCCCGATGCCGTGTCCGTCATGGAAGAAGCCGTCCGGCGCGCCACGGCCGCAGGATTCCTGGGCAAGAACGTGCTGGGTTCGGGCAAGGCCTTCGACATCACGATCCGCAAGGCTGCGGGCGCCTATGTGTGCGGCGAGGAAACCGCCCTGCTGGAAAGCCTGGAAGGCAAGCGCGGCATCGTGCGCGCCAAGCCGCCCCTGCCTGCCCTGGTGGGCCTGTTTGGCAAGCCCACGGTCATCAACAACGTGCTGACCCTCGCCGCCGTTCCCTTCATCCTCTGCCGCGGCCCCAAGGCCTACGCCGATTACGGCATGGGACGCTCGCGCGGCACCCTGCCCTTCCAGCTGGCGGGCAACCTCCGCCACGGCGGCCTGGTGGAAAAAGCCTTCGGCGTGACGGCCCGGCAACTGATCGAGGATTTTGGCGGCGGCACCGAAAGCGGCCGTCCCGTGCGTGCCGTGCAGATTGGCGGCCCGCTGGGCGCCTACCTGCCCGATGCGCTGCTCGACACGCCGATGGACTATGAGGCCCTCGCGGCCAAGGGTGGCGTACTGGGCCACGGCGGCATCGTGGTGTTTGACGACACCGTGGACATGGCGGAGCAAGCGCGCTACGCCATGGAGTTCTGCGCCATCGAGTCCTGCGGCAAATGCACCCCCTGCCGCATCGGCTCCACCCGTGGCATGGAAGTCATCGAACGCATGAAGGCCACGCCAGCCGAGGCCGTCCCCCAAGGAAAATTGCTGCGCGACCTGTGCAGCACGATGTTGAATGGTTCGCTGTGCGCCATGGGCGGGATGACCCCGTACCCCGTGCTCTCCGCGCTGGACCATTTCCCCGAAGACTTTAATCTGGCTGCGGAAACGCACAAGGCCGCCTGAGGAGCCCATCATGGACACCACCCATCATCACCTGCACGACGACATTGATTACGGCACCCCCAAGAGCGTTTCCGAAAAGATGGTGACGCTCGAGATCGACGGCTTTGAAGTGACCGTACCGCAAGGCACCTCGCTGATGCGCGCCGCCGTCGAAGCCGGCACGCAGATCCCGAAGCTTTGCGCCACCGACAGCCTGGAACCCTTTGGCTCCTGCCGTCTGTGTCTCGTTGAAATCGAAGGGCGCAAGGGCTTTCCCGCCTCCTGCACCACCCCGGCCGAAGCCGGCATGAAGGTGCGGACCCAGTCGCCCAAGCTTGCCGACCTGCGCCGCGGCGTGATGGAGCTTTATATCTCCGACCACCCCCTGGACTGCCTGACCTGTTCCGCCAACGGCGATTGCGAACTGCAGGACATGGCGGGCACGGTGGGCCTGCGCGACGTGCGCTACGGCTACGAGGGCCTCAACCACCTCAAGGATCAGGCCGACACCTCCAATCCCTATTTCACCTACGATCCTTCCAAGTGCATCGTGTGCAACCGCTGCGTGCGCGCCTGCGAGGAAACCCAGGGGACGTTTGCCCTGACCATTTCCGGACGCGGTTTTGAATCGCGCGTCTCGCCCGGCGAAAGCCAGCCCTTCATGGAATCGGAATGCGTGTCCTGCGGCGCCTGCGTCAATGCCTGCCCGACGGCCACCCTGATGGAGAAGACCGTCATCGAAGCCGGTCAGCCCGACCACAGCGTGCTCACCACCTGCGCCTATTGCGGCGTAGGCTGCAGCTTCAAGGCCGACATGAAAGGCTCTGAAGTCGTCCGTATGACGCCCTGGAAGGACGGCAAGGCCAACGAAGGCCATGCCTGCATCAAGGGTCGCTTTGCCTGGGGCTACACCACCCACAAGGACCGCATCCTGAAGCCGATGATCCGCAGCAAGATCACCGATCCCTGGCAGGAAGTCAGCTGGGAGACTGCCATCGGCCACGCCGCAAGCGAATTCCGTCGCATCCAGAAGAAATTTGGCGTGGATTCCGTCGGCGGCATCACCTCCTCGCGCTGCACCAACGAAGAAACCTATCTGGTGCAGAAACTGATCCGCGCCGGCTTCGGCAACAACAACGTGGACACCTGTGCCCGCGTCTGCCACTCGCCCACCGGTTATGGCCTGGGACAAACCTATGGCACTTCGGCGGGAACCCAGACCTTCAAGTCGGTGGAAAAGGCCGACGTGATCCTGGTCATCGGCGCCAACCCCACGGACGCCCACCCGGTGTTCGGTTCGCGCATGAAAAAGCGCCTGCGCGAAGGCGCAAAGCTGATCGTGATCGATCCACGCAAGATCGAGCTGGTGAGCAGCGCACACATCAAGGCCGACTATCACCTGCAATTGCGTCCGGGCACCAACGTGGCCATCATCAATTCGCTGGCGCACGTCATCGTGACGGAAGGCCTGCTGGATCAGAAGTTCATTGACGAGCGCTGCGATGCGGAAGCCTTCAAGTACTGGCGCGACTTCGTGGCGAGCGACAACAACAGCCCCGAAGCGCTGGAGAGCATGACGGGCGTTCCCGCCCAGCTGGTGCGCGAAGCTGCCCGCCTGTACGCCAGTGCCGGCAACGGCGCCATCTATTACGGCCTAGGCGTCACCGAGCATTCGCAAGGTTCCACCATGGTCATCGGCATTGCCAACCTCGCCATGGCCACCGGCAACATCGGTCGCGAAGGCGTGGGCGTCAACCCGCTGCGCGGCCAGAACAACGTGCAGGGTTCGTGCGACATGGGCTCGTTCCCGCACGAATTCCCCGGCTATCGCCACGTGTCGGACGATGCCACGCGCTCGCTGTTTGAAAAGGACTGGGGCGTGAGCCTGAGAAAGGAACCGGGCCTGCGCATTCCCAACATGTTTGAAGCGGCCATGGATGGCACCTTCAAGGGGCTGTACTGCCAGGGCGAGGACATCGTCCAGTCCGACCCCAACACCCAGCACGTGATTGCCGCCATGGAAGCCATGGAGTGCATCGTGGTGCAGGATCTGTTCCTGAACGAAACCGCCAAGTACGCCCATGTGTTCCTGCCGGGTTCGAGCTTCCTGGAAAAGGATGGCACCTTCACCAACGCAGAACGCCGCATCTCCCGCGTGCGCAAGGTCATGGCGCCCAAGGCGGGGCTGGCCGACTGGGAAGCCACCGTGGCCTTGTCCAATGCATTGGGCTACCCCATGCATTACAACGACCCCTCGGAAATCATGGCGGAAATTGCGCGTCTGACCCCCACCTTCTCCGGCGTCACTTACGAGAAGCTGGATCAGCTGGGCAGCGTGCAGTGGCCGTGCAACGATGCCATGCCGGAAGGCACGCCGCTGATGCACATTGACCACTTCGTGCGCGGCAAGGGACGCTTCCTGATCACCCAGTACGTGCCCACCCACGAGAAGATCACGCCGAAGTTCCCGCTCCTGCTGACGACGGGTCGCATCCTGTCCCAGTACAACGTGGGTGCGCAGACGCGTCGTACCGAGAACGTGCAGTTCCATGAGGAAGACCGCCTGGACATTCACCCCCAGGACGCTGCAGAACGCGGCATCCAGGAAGGGGATTGGGTTGGCGTGACCTCTCGCGCCGGCGAAACCGTGCTGCGTGCCCGGGTGACCGAGCGCATGCAGCCTGGCGTGGTGTATACCACCTTCCACTTCCCGGAATCGGGTGCCAACGTCATCACCACCGACAACTCCGACTGGGCCACCAACTGCCCGGAATACAAGGTCACTGCGGTGCAGGTGGTGAAGGTGAAGCACACCTCCGAATGGCAGGAAAACTACCACCAGTTCAACGAAACCCAGTTGCGCCTGCTGAAGGAAAAGGTGGTCGCCGAGGCCTCGGCCGCTGGTGGACGCTGATTGAGCCACGCCATGGACAGCCCTTTGCCTCTGGCCACCCCCACCCTGCAAGCGCTGTCCGTGGCGCGCTGGAAGGACGGTTACGCCCCTTCTCAGGATCAGGTGGCCGAGGAAACCCCGATCGGTATCGAGTACAACGGGGTACCCCACGTGGTGATGCTGGCGACGCCTTCCGACCTGGAAGATTTCGCCATCGGGTTTTCATTGAGCGAGGGTATCCTCTCCACCGCCAATGAAATCCTCGACATCGCCGTGGAAGAGTACAGCGCAGGCATCCGGGTGCAGCTCAGGATAGACGAGGCGCGCTTTTCACGCCTCGACCTCAAGCGGCAAAACCTGGCGGGGCGCACGGGCTGCGGCCTGTGCGGCACGGAGCGCCTGGCCCAGGTGTTCCGTCCCATGCGTGACGTGACTTCGCACTTCAAGCTGTCCGTGAAGGCACTGCACGCCGCGCTGACCGATCTGCCGCAGCACCAGTCCCTGCAGCAAGCCACAGGGGCCACGCACGCCGCTTTCTGGCTGGATGCCGAAGGGCATATCGTGGCGGCACGCGAAGACGTGGGTCGCCACAACGCGCTGGACAAGCTCATCGGGGCGCTGGCGCGCAGGAACACCGACTTCGCGCAGGGGGCGCTGCTGATCACCAGCCGTGCCAGCTACGAGATGGTGCAGAAATCCATTCAGATGGGCATCGGCATCCTCGCGGCCATTTCCGCGCCCACGGCGCTGGCCGTGCGCATGGCCGAGCAATTCAACCTGACATTGGTGGGGTTTGCCCGCAATGGCCACCATGTGGCCTACGCGCACCCCGAACGATTGACTGACTTTTGAACGAGACGCCTCCAAGACCATGAACGCAGAACACCTCCTCAAGATGGCCAACGACATCGGCACTTTCTTTGAAGCCATGCCCAACCGCCAGCAGGCCATCCAAGACGTGGCCACCCACATCAGGAAATTCTGGGAACCGCGCATGCAGAAATCCCTGCTGGCCTACCTCAGCACCCACAGCGATGCCGAGATCAAGGACATCGTGCGCGACGCCCTGCGCGAAATCCACCCCGCCTGATTCGCCATCAGAAACTGAAAGACGGCTTCGTCCGTGCAGTGCGCCACGTCAAGGCGCAGCCACGGCGAAGCCTCCAGTCTTGCCTCCCACCCCCCTTTGTACGTAGTATGTGCCATCAAGGCCGTAAAACCGGAAGGGGGGCTCCCTCATGAACGACGTCGTCATCTCCTTTGGCATCGGCATCCTTCTGGGCATTGCCCTGTTCTTCGTGCTGGCGCACCTGGGCATCCTGGACAAGTGGGCAGGCACAAAATAACAGGGGGGTCCATGCCATGTTTGGCGCTTTCAACGTAGTCTTCGTCCTCATCGCCATCCTGGCGCTCAATCTCACCGTGTTTGCGGTAGCCCTGCAGATGGATCTGCTGGTAATCCAGTCGGACCTGGCCAAAATCATTGCCTGGGCCTTCTCTGCGGGCTCCTGGCACATGGCATACAAGTATCGCAACCGATAGGACTGCTCATGACGACTCCTCCCTCCCCTCCCGAACACCTTGAAGCCGCGCTCAAGCATCTGGATCACGCCGTGTCTTCCGGCGACATTGCGGCGGGTGCGGCCAAGGGACTGATCTATAGCGTCGTTGAAACCCTGGGGGTACTGGTGGGCGACCCCGACCTGCCCGAACACGCGCGCGCAGGTTATGAGGGATTGCTGGAAACGGCGCGCGAACTGCGGGCCAGGATTGAACACCACGACCACTGAACCGCCTTTCCCTTTACCATTTCCAGTTGCGGATCTCCGGCATGTCCTGGCCATGCCGCCTGATGTATTGACTGTGCTCGGCGAGCTTGCCCCGGAGCCGTTGTTTCAGGTCCTGACCCTTGTTGCCGGTCTGGGGCAACCGGTCAATGGCATCCATCGCAAGGTGGAAGCGATCCAGGTCGTTGAGCACCGTCATGTCGAATGAGGTGGTAATGGTGCCTTCCTCCTTGTAACCGCGCACATGGAAGTTGTCGTGGTTGGTGCGGCGATAAGTCAACCGGTGGATCAGCCACGGGTAAGCATGGAAGGCAAAAATGACCGGCTTGTCCCGGGTGAATAGCCCGTCGAAAGCCGCGTCACTCAACCCATGGGGGTGCTCGCTTTGCGGCTGCAGCTTCATGAGGTCCACCACATTGACCACGCGGATTTTCAAATCGGGCAGATGCTCGCGCAGGATGGACACGGCAGCGAGCGTCTCCAGGGTAGGCACATCCCCACAACAGGCCATGACGAGGTCGGGTGCGGCACCCTGATCATTGCTGGCCCACTGCCAGATGCCAATGCCCTCGGCGCAGTGCCTGACGGCGTCATCCATGCTCAGCCACTGCGGCGCCGGGTGCTTGCCTGCAATCACCACATTGACGTAATGGCGGCTGCGCAGGCAGTGGTCCATCACGGATAACAGACAGTTGGCATCGGGAGGCAGGTAAACCCGCACGACCCCGGCCTTCTTGTTGACGACGAGGTCAATGAAACCGGGATCCTGGTGGGTGAATCCATTATGGTCCTGGCGCCACACATGCGAGGCCAGCAGATAGTTGAGCGAGGCAATCTCCCGCCGCCAATGCAGCCGGGCGGTGACCTCCAGCCATTTGGCATGCTGGTTGAACATGGAATCCACGATGTGGATGAATGCCTCATAGCAGTTGAACAGTCCATGTCGCCCGGTCAGCAGATAACCTTCCAGCCAGCCCTCGCACTGGTGCTCACTCAGCATTTCCATCACCCGCCCGGTGGGCGCGAGAAATTCATCGTTGGGCCGGGTGGCGGCGTTCCATTGACGCGGGGTGACCTCAAAAAGGGCTTCCAGGCCGTTGGAGAGCGTCTCGTCGGGGCCGAACACCCGGAAATTGCGCTGCGCGCTGTTGAACCTCGCCACGTCGCGCAGGAAGCGCCCCAGCACATGGGTGTCTCCCCTGCCAGGGCTGCCGGGAACGGGCACCTCGGCTGCATAGTCGCGAAAATCCGGCATCCGCAGATCGCGCAGCAACATGCCCCCGTTGGCGTGGGGATTGGCCCCCATGCGTCGTTCGCCCTGGGGTGCCAGTTCGGCCAGTTCCTGCTTCAGGCGGCCCTGTGCGTCAAACAGTTCCTCCGGCCTGTAGCTTTTGAGCCACGCTTCCAGCAACTTGAGATGTTCGGGATGTGCGGCAGGATCGGAGAGCGGCACCTGGTGGGCATGAAAGGTGCCTTCAATTGGCACGCCATCCACCTGTTTGGGCCCCGTCCAGCCCTTGGGCGAATTGAGGACGATCATGGGCCAGCGCGGCCGCGTCGTGTTGCCGTGGATGCGGGCATCCTCCTGGATTTTCCGGATCTGCGCCACCACCGTATCCAGTGTCGCGGCCATGGCTTCATGCATCAACGCAGGCTCGTGCCCCTCCACAAAGTAGGGGGTCCACCCATACCCGCGCAGCAACTGTTCCAGCTCCTCGCGGGTGATGCGGGCCAGCACGGTGGGGTTGGAAATCTTGTAGCCATTCAGGTGCAGGATGGGCAGGACCGCACCATCGGTGACCGGGTCGAGAAACTTGTTCGAATGCCATGCGGTGGCCAGCGGCCCTGTTTCCGCTTCGCCGTCTCCGATGACGCAGGCCACGACGAGTTCCGGATTGTCGAACGCCGCACCAAACGAGTGGCTGAGCGAGTATCCCAGCTCGCCGCCCTCGTGAATCGAGCCCGGACACTCCGGCGATGCGTGGCTGGGAATGCCCCCGGGAAAGGAAAACCGGGTAAAGAGCTTCTTGAGCCCTGCCTCATCCTGGCTGATATCGGGATAGATCTCGCTGTAAGTGCCCTCGAGATAGGTGTTTCCCACCACGGCCGGGCCCCCGTGACCCGGGCCGGACACGTAGATCATGTTGAGATCGTACTGCTTGATGACCCGGTTCAGATGCACATAAATGAAGTTCTGCCCCGGAGTCGTGCCCCAGTGCCCCAGCAGCATGTGCTTGATGTCCGTGAGCGCCAGCGGCCGCCTGAGCAGCGGATTGTCGCAAAGATAGATCTGGCCTGCCGACAGGTAGTTGGCGGCGCGCCAGTAGGCATCCATGTCGTCGAGCAGGGTGGACCCTTTCATATCGCTCCCTCACTATCGGCGATGAAACAGGGGGGCATGGGCTTGGCGGAGACTGTGAGATTCGAACTCACGGACGGTTGCCCGTCGGCAGTTTTCAAGACTGCTGGTTTAAACCACTCACCCAAGTCTCCGGGGGGTGTATTCTACACGAACGTGTGTCAGACGGTCCCGGACCCCGGGGCGCCCCCCTTGAAATCTCCATCCGCGCACCCGACCTTGCAACTTAAGGGTCTCTGTCGTAGTCTTACACCCGTCTGCTACCGCAATTTTGCGGTGTTTACATTGAGGAGTTCCTTGATATGCAACGAGAATTTAACACCTACACCCAGTCTGGCGCGCTTGATTCGCTGCAACACCGGGTGCTGCGCAACACCTACTGGCTGCTGGGGCTGTCGCTCATCCCCACCGCCATCGGCGCCCTGGTCGGCATCAACCTGAGCTTTGCCTTCATGGCGGCAAGCCCGATCCTGTCCAGCCTGCTGTTCCTGGGCGTGATCTACGGCCTGTTCTTTGCCATCGAAGCCAACAAGCACAGCACCACCGGCGTATACCTGCTCCTGCTGCTCACCTTCGTGCTGGGCGTGATGTTGGGACCCTTGCTGCAATTCACCCTGGCTTTCCGTAACGGCGGCCAGCTGATTTCGCTGGCAGCGGGCGGCACGGCCGTGGTGTTTTTCAGCCTGGCAGGCATCGCCAGCTCCACCAAGCGCAACTTCAGCGGCATGGCCAACTTCCTGACGGTGGGCGCCATCGTCCTGATGATTGCCGTGGTGGCCAACATCTTCCTGCAGTTGCCTGTCATGCAGCTGGTGCTCTGCGCCGGGTTCATGCTGTTTTCGTCGCTGATGATCCTGTTCAACGTCAGCCAGATCATCCATGGCGGCGAAACCAACTACATCACCGCGACACTCAGCCTGTACATGAACATCTACAACATCTTCATCAGCCTGCTGCAGTTGCTGGGCGCCTTCGGCGGCGATCGCCGCTAGTTCGTTGTCACGGTCCATCGCGCTCGAAGAGCGCGATGGATTCCACATGGGCCGTGTGGGGGAACATGTTGGCCACCCCCGCAGCGCGCAACCGGTATCCCTGTTGATGTACCAGGATCTGCGCATCCCGCGCGAGTGTGGCGGGGCTGCAGGAGACGTACACGATACGCCGCGGCAGGAGACGCCCCAGTGATTTGACCACTTCCACCGCGCCATCGCGCGGCGGGTCGATCAGCATCTTGTCCAGGGGACCCAGCGCCGCAAGGCTGTCTTCCGTAGCGGTGAACAGGTTGGCCGCCACAAACGTGGTATTGGCGGACAGGCCGTTGCAGGCCGCATTCTGCCGGGCGCGTTCCACCAGCGCCGGGCTGCCCTCCACCCCGATGACCTGGGCGCCGCTGCGCGCCAGCGCCAGCGTGAAATTACCCAGGCCGCAAAAGAGGTCCGCCACGCGCTCCCCCGGTTGCGGGTCGAGCATGCGCACGGCGCGCCCCACCAGCACCCGGTTGACCGCCGCGTTGACCTGGGTGAATTCGGTGGGGCCGAAGGGCATCACCACCCCGAATTCCGGCAGGGAATAGTTGAGCGCCGGAGCCTCCAGCGGATGAAACGGCCGGGCCGAATCGGGCCCCTTGGCCTGAAACCAGACCTGCACCTGCCACCGGTCGGCAAAGGCCCGGATCAGCGCCTCGTCCTCCGGCGTGGGCGACACCAGTATCCGAAACACCAGCACCGTCACCTGCTCGCCCACCGCCACTTCCACCTGCGGCAGGCGGTCGCGGATGGACAGCGCCATCACCATCTCGCGCAGGGGCACGATCAGCGCAGAAACGTGGGGCGGCAGGATCTCGCAACGCTGCATGTCGGCCACGAAGCTGGACGCCTTTTCGTGAAACCCCACCAGCACCCCGCCTTTCTTGACCACCAGGCGCACAGACAGGCGCGCCCGCTGGCGGTAGCCCCAGGCCGGTCCCTGGATGGTGGGCAACAGGGCCTCCGGCCTGACGCGCCCGATGCGCGCCAGATTGTCTTCCAGGATGCGCTGCTTGAAGGCCACCTGGGCCGCCGGGTCGGCATGCTGCATGTTGCAGCCGCCACAGACCCCGAAGTGGGGGCAACGCGGCACCACGCGGCTGGGACCGGGATGCAGGACCGCAAGCGTCGTGGCCTGGTCGAACTGGGCCTTGCGGCGCGTGATGCGGGCCCGCACGGTTTCGCCCGGCAGCGCGCCTTCCACGAACACCACCTTGCCCTCGTGGCGTGCAATGCCCTGCGCCTCGTGATCGAGGGATGCGATCTCGAACAGGGCTTCGGGCAAATTGTCGTGCGTACGGTTCATGCCATGCTCAGGCTGAAGAGGCGCCGAGGTCAATGAGGTGCAGCCCCGTGGCGCCCTGCCGGCGATCCTCCAGATAATGGCGCAGGGTGTGGATGACCGTGCGAAAGGCCAGCGCGTCCCACGGAATCTCTTCCTCGGCAAACAGCCGCACCGCGCTGCTCTCCGAGGTGGGGCCATGCGCCTCGTCCAGCATGCGGCCACGGAACATGAGGTGCACCTGGTTGATGCTGGGGATGCTGATGATCGAGATCAGGGGGCCCACTTCCACCTGCGACTGCGACTCCTCCAGGGTTTCGCGGGCCGCGCCTTCGCGCGCGGTTTCGCCGTTTTCCATGAATCCGGCCGGCATGGTCCAGTATCCCAGGCGCGGCTCGATGGCTCGCTGACACAGCAGGATGCGTCCCTGCCATTCGGGCACGCAGCCCACCACCACCTTGGGATTGGAATAATGGATGGCCTCGCAGGCGGTGCACACGTGGCGCGGCAGGTTGTCGCCCTCGGGAACCCGCAGCGCCACTGGTGCGCCGCAGTCTGAGCAGAATTTCATGAAGGCCGAACCCTGTAAAAAATGATAAAATACGCGGCTAAAGCGGAATTTTAAACCATGCGCCGGTATTTGATCTGGATTGCGGTATTTTTATTGGGTTTCAGCGCCGCAGCCCAGGCTGAGGTGGTCATCGTGCTCGACTCGGGCGACGGCACCATCACGCGCATCAATCGCAGCACCTTCCAGCCCATCGACCGGTTTTTCGTGGGGCGCGAACCGCACCACCTGATGAGCCTGCCGGACAACAGCGCGCTCATCGTGGCCAACGCGGTCAGCAACGACCTCGTCTTCCTCAATCCCGTCACTGGCGACATCCTGCGCCGCGTGCCGCGCATCAGCGACCCGTACCAGATTGCCTTCAGCCCGGACAAGCGCTGGTTTGTCTCCAACTCGTTGCGCCTGGACCGGGTGGACGTGTACGACGCGCGCGATTTCAGCCTGGTCAAGCGCTTCGACCTGCCCTCCATGCCCAGCCACCTCACCTTCAACCAGGACAGCAGCGAGGTGTTCGTCACCTTGCAGGGCAGCGACCAGCTGGTGGCCATCGACCTCAAGACCCTGCAGGTCAAGTGGACCCTTCCCGTGGGCAAGACGCCTGCCGGGGTCATCATGACCCCGGACAACCGCTACCTGCTGGTGGGCGTCATGGGCCAGGACGAAGTGGCCGTGGTGGACTGGCGCACCGCCACCCTCGTCAAGCACATCCATGCCGGCAAGGGTACGCATAATTTCATGCCCATGGGCGATGGCCGCCGCATCTTCGTCACCAACCGGGCCGAGGACACCATCTCCATCGTGGACACCCAGACCCTGACCATCGAGCGCACCTTTGCCGTGCCCGGCGGGCCGGACTGCATGGAAATCTCCGCCGACGGCAGGCAGTTGTGGGTCACGTCGCGCTGGTTGCGGCAGGTGGCTGTGGTGGACCTGACCACCTTCACGGTGGTGCGTACCATCCCGGTGGGGCGCTCACCTCACGGCATCTTCTTTGCGAGTCACGCCTCACGCTGATGACGAAGTGGGCTTCCGCACTCGCAGCGCTCTGCCTGAGTACCGCCGTCGTTGCAGCACCCTGCCAGGGCACGCTCTACCTCACCCTGGACACAGGCTCCATGTCTGCCGCGCAGACCATCGCCGAGGTGCTGCAGCGGCATCATGTGCTGGCCACCTTCTTCATCGCCAATGAACCCACCTGGCGCGGCGACCATGCCCTGGACGATGCCTGGGGCGACTATTGGCGGGCGCGTGTGCGCGAAGGCCACCATTTCGGCAGCCATACCTGGCATCACGGCACCCTGCGGCGCGACCTGCCGGACGGTCGCATCCTCAGCGTGGGCAGCGATGGCGTGGCCCGGCCACTGGACCAGAACGCCTTCTGCGAAGAGCTCTCGCGGGTCAACACCCGCTTCATCGCGCTCACGGGCCGGACGCTCGATCCCCTCTGGCGCGCCCCGGGCGGTCATACCACCGCGCAAAGCCTGGCCTGGGCCCCGCAATGCGGTTTTACCCGCCACGTCGGCTGGGCGCCTGCTGGGTTCCTGGGCGACGAACTCCCCTCGGAAACCCACCCCAACGCCGCGTTGCTGCAGCACGCGCTGCACAACCTCAAGGATGGCGACATCCTGATGATGCATCTGGGCATCCGTTCGCGCCACGACCCCTTCGTGGCAGTATTCGAGCCGCTCATCTCGGGCCTCGAGGCCCGCGGCTTCTGCTTTGCGGTGCTGCCATGAGCCTGATTGATCGCGGCGTGGAACTCTTCACCCTGGGCCAGGCCTGGGTTTTCGAGCAGGTCGTGGAACCCGCCCTGCACGCCCTGGGCCTGATGGCGTACCAGGAGCAGGCCTTCGATGCCACCGAGTTTGCCCTGCTGGGCCTCATGGAAATCGCCCTGCTGCTGCTCCTGTTCCGCCCGCTCGAAGCCCTGATGCCCGTGGAACGCTGGCCCTCGCGCCAGCCGGTGCGCATCGACGTGCTCTACACCGTCCTGCATCGGCTGGGGTTCATCCCGCTCGTCCTGTTTGCCCTGATGTGGCCCCTCACTTACGCCCTGGACGCCACGCTGCGCCTGCATGGCTTCATCCCCTACACCCTGGAAGACCTCTTCCCTGCCCTGGAAACCCGGCCCCTGACCACGTTCGTCCTCTATCTCCTGATCCTGGATTTTTCGGGGTACTGGCTGCACCGCTTCCAGCATCGGCTGGAGTGGTGGTGGGCGTTGCACGGCTTGCACCACAGCCAGCGGGTCATGAGTTTCTGGACGGACGACCGGGGGCATTTCCTGGACGACCTCCTGGGCGCCGTCTGGTTTACCCTCCTCAGCCTTCTGATCGGCGTGCCCCCCGCCCAGTTCATCCTGTTGCTGATGATCACGCGCATCCTGCAAAGCTTTGCCCATGCCAATGTCTCCCTGCGCTTCGGGTGGCTGGGCGAGCGTTTGCTTGTAAGCCCCCACTTTCACCGCGTGCATCACGGCATCGGCCTGGGCAGCGAAGGTGGCGTGCTGAGCTGCAACTTTGCCGTGCTTTTTCCCGTGTGGGACATCCTCTTCGGGACGGCCAATTTCACCGAGGTCACCCCCCCGACCGGGATCACGGACCAGCTGGACGGCCGCGATTATGGCAAGAGCCTCTGGCGCCAGCAGGTGTTGGGGCTGGAGCGCCTGCGGCGGGCATTGCGTGGTCAGAAGGCCTGACCCGGCGGCCCTCTCCCCCTTGAAAACCACCGGGGCGCCCCCATCTCTCCGCACAGGCCTTTTTCGTTCAACCTGAAAACAACCGATGGTGTTCGCTCATGAGTCACAAAGAATCCATGCAATTCCAGACGG
>JAJZRV010000076.1 GCA_021850135.1 Pseudomonadota bacterium | reverse complement strand
CACGGTGGTGCTCTCCACCCAGCATGACCCGGACGTCTCCCATGCGCAGTTGTCGGAAGCGGTCATCGAGGAAATCGTCAAGCCGGTCATCCCGGCGGCCCTGCTGGGACCGCAGACCCGCTATCTGATCAACCCCACCGGGCGTTTCGTGATTGGCGGCCCCATGGGCGACTGTGGCCTCACCGGCCGCAAGATCATCGTGGACACCTACGGCGGTGCGGCCCGTCACGGTGGTGGCGCATTCTCCGGCAAGGATCCGTCCAAGGTGGATCGTTCCGCTGCCTATGCCATGCGCCATGTGGCCAAAAACATCGTGGCCGCGGGCCTGGCGCGCCGCTGCGAAGTTCAGGTGGCCTACGCCATCGGCGTGGCGAAACCCGTCAGCCTGATGGTCAACACCTTCGGCACCGGCAAGCTCTCCGATGAGCGTCTGGCCGAGCTTGTGCAGCAGCATTTTGATCTGCGCCCCAAGGGCATCATCCAGTCACTCAACCTGCTGCGTCCGATTTACGGAAAAACGGCAGCCTATGGCCACTTCGGGCGCGAAGAACCCGAGTTCACCTGGGAAGCCCGCGATCGGGTCGAAGCCCTGCGTGCCGCAATTTAAGGAGTCTTGTTCATGAGCGCTGTTCCCCAATCCCAGCAGGTTCCCGACTATAAAGTTGCCGATATCGCGCTCGCCCGCTGGGGGCGCATGGAAATCGATATCGCCGAAAACGAAATGCCTGGCCTGATGGCCCTGCGCGAAGAGTTCGCCGGCCAGCAGCCCCTCAAGGGGGCACGCATCGCAGGCTGCCTGCACATGACCATCCAGACTGCGGTGTTGATCGAAACCCTGGTGGCGCTGGGGGCCGAAGTGCGCTGGAGTTCGTGCAACATCTTTTCCACCCAGGATCAGGCTGCGGCAGCCATTGCCGCCGCAGGCATCCCCGTGTTTGCCTGGAAGGGCGAAACCGAGGAGGAGTTCTGGTGGTGCATCGAGAAGACCATTTTTGGCCCCGACGGCTGGGTGCCCAACATGATCCTCGACGACGGCGGCGACCTCACGCTGGTGATGCATGACAAGTATCCGGACATGCTGAGGCACATTCACGGCATTTCGGAGGAAACCACCACCGGGGTCCACCGCCTCAACGAAATGATGAAGAAGGGCGAACTCAAGTGCCCGGCCTTCAACGTCAACGACTCGGTGACCAAATCCAAGTTCGACAACCTCTACGGTTGCCGCGAGTCCCTGCTGGATGGCATCAAGCGCGCCACGGACGTCATGGTGGCAGGCAAGATCGCCGTGGTGGCCGGCTACGGCGACGTGGGCAAGGGCTGTGCGCAGGCATTTCGCGGCATGGGAGCGACGGTCTGGGTGACCGAGATCGACCCCATCTGCGCCCTGCAGGCGTCCATGGAAGGCTATCGCGTGGTGACCATGGACGAGGTGGCGTCCCAAGGGGATATTTTCGTGACGGCCACTGGCAATGTGAGCGTCATCACCCATGACCACCTGCGTGCCATGAAGCACGACGCCATCGTCTGCAATATCGGGCACTTCGACTCCGAAATAGACATTGCCTCGTTGCGCCAGTACCGCTGGGAAAACATCAAGCCCCAGGTGGACCATGTGGTGTTTCCCGACGGCAAACGCATCATCGTGCTGGCCGAGGGGCGCCTCGTCAACCTGGGTTGCGCCACGGGGCACCCCAGCTTCGTGATGTCGGCGTCCTTCACCAACCAGGTCATGGCGCAGATCGAGTTGTGGGGCAACAAGGGCAAGTATCCTGTCGGCGTGTACATCCTGCCCAAGCACCTGGATGAAAAGGTGGCACGTCTGCACCTCAAGAAAATCGGCGCCAAACTGACGGTGCTGACGCCGCAGCAGTCAGAGTATCTCAGCGTCAGCGCTTCCGGCCCGTACAAGCCGGACCACTACCGTTATTGAGCGCGGACCGATCTTGCAAAGCCAGCAGCGTTACCCCAAGGTCTTCAGCTTCGAGTTCTTTCCGCCAAAGACGCCCGAGGGAATGGAGAAGTTGCGCCATACCCGGCGTCAACTGGCGCAGCTCAAGCCTGCCTTCTTCTCGGTGACGTACGGCGCGGGAGGGACCACGCGCGAGCGTACCCTCGAGACCGTGCTTGAAATCCAGGGGGAGGGGTATCCTGCGGCGCCTCACCTGTCCTGCATCGGTTCCACCCGGGAGAGCGTTGCCGAGGTCCTGAAGCAGTATCAGGCCCACGGCATCCGCCATCTGGTGGCGCTGCGCGGCGACCTGCCCTCCGGCACCTTCGGCGGCGGCGCGTTTCGCTACGCCAACGAACTGGTCAGCTTCATCCGCGAGCAGACCGGCGACCACTTCTACATCGAGGTGGCGGCCTATCCGGAAGTGCATCCGCAGGCGCGCTCCGCGCAGGAAAACATCCAGCACTTCAAGCGCAAGGTCGAGGCGGGCGCCAATGCCGCCATCACCCAGTATTTCTACAATCCGGATGCGTACTTCAGCTTCGTGGAGGAATGCGAGGCGGTGGGGCTGGATCTGCCCATCGTGCCCGGGGTGATGCCGATCGCCAACTTTTCGCAGTTGAGCCGTTTTTCAGAAGCCTGCGGCGCCGAGATTCCGCGCTGGATTCGCATGAAGATGCAGGGCTACGGGGATGACACGGCGTCCATCAAGGCCTTCGGGCTGGATGTGGTCACCCAGCTGTGCGACCGGTTGCTCGCGGCGGGAGCCCCCGGTCTGCACTTCTACACCATGAATTCAGCCGGCCTGACCAGTGTGATCTGGGACCGGCTGCACCTGTCGGAGCGTTGATCAGGCTGCCTTGATTTTTTGCTGCGCCGCCTGGGCGTGCTGTTCGGCGTAAGACTGGTGCGCGGCAGCCTCGGCGTAACCGAGCTTGACGGGGTAGCCCAGGTCCATCAGCACGGAACCCAACGCAGACAGGCACAGCATGACGTTCTCGGATTTGGCCGAATAGCCCATCAGGCCAAAGCGCCAGATCTTGCCGGCCAGGGGCCCCAGTCCGGCGCCGATTTCCAGGTTGAATTCCTCCAGCAGCGCCTTGCGCACGCGCGCCTCATCAATGCCTTCGGGCACCTTGACGGCGTTGAGCTGCGGCAGGCGATATTCTTCCTTGACCAGATACTCCAGGCCCATGGCTTCGAGGCCGGCCTTGAGCGCCAGGTAATGGCGGGTATGGCGTGCCCAGGAGTTTTCCAGACCTTCTTCGCGCACCTGCAGCAGGGCTTCATGCAGGGCATATAGTCCGTTGATGGGCGCGGTATGGTGGTAGGTGCGGTTGGTGTTGCCCCAATAGCCCAGCACCAGGTCGAGGTCCATGAACCAGCTGTGGCAGCGTTCCTTGCGGTTGCGCACCAGGGCCACCACGCGATCGCTGAAGGACACCGGGGCGAGCCCCGGGGTGCAGGAGAGGCATTTCTGGCTGCCCGAATACACGGCATCGATGCCCCACTCATCCACGAACAACGGCGTGCCAGCCAGTTGCGTGACCGCGTCCACGATGGTCAGTGCGCCATAGCGGTGGGCGATCTCCACCAGGGTCTTGGCGTCGGACATGCAGCCCGTCGAGGTTTCGGCCAGCACGAAGGCCACGACCTTGGTGTCGGGGTGCTGTTTGAGCGTTTCTTCCAGCTTGTTGGGGTCCACGGGTTCGCCCCAGGTGTCTTCGATGACGATGGCCTTGCCGCCGCAGCGTTCGACATTTTCGATCATGCGACCGCCAAACACGCCGTTGCGGCAGACGATGACCTTGTCGCCCTCATTGACCATGTTGACGAAGCACATTTCCATCCCCACCGAGCCCGGGCCGGAGGCCGGGAAAGTCAGCTGGTTGTCCGTCTGGAAGACGTAGCGCAGCAGCGTCTTGAGTTCGTCCATCATGTCCACGAACACCGGGTCGAGGTAGCCGATGCACGGCAGCGACATCGCTGCCAGTACGCGCGGCGTGATCTCGGAGGGTCCCGGTCCCATCAGGGTGCGTTGCGGCGGATAGAAGGAATTGATCTTCTTGGGGGGCAGGTGCTTAATCGTGGGGTTCATGATCATCAGGCTTCCCGAAATTAATTTTTTATTTTATCAGAGTTTCCGGCCTTCACGAAATGGATGCGTGATCCTTCGATGGAAGCCAGCCGCAAGGCGCCGCGTTCCAGCGTTTCGGGGTCGAACAGGGTGTCGCCCTCGGGGTCGGCCCGATGGCTGGGTTTGAGGTTCGCAAAGTCGAACAGCGTGGTGTCGGCAAGGTGCGATGGCGTGACGGATTGCAGGGCGAGAAAGATGTTGTCCACGCGCCCGGGAAACGCCTTGTCCTGCTGTCTGAGCCATTCCTTGATGGCGGCACGCTTGAGATTGTCCTGCGAGCCGCACAGGTCGCACGGGATGATGGGAAACGCCATGTGGCGGGCGTAGGCGGCAAGATCCTTTTCGGTGCAGTAGGCCAGCGGCCGGATTACGACGTGGTGCCCGTCATCCGTCACCAGTTTGGGCGGCATGGCCTTGAGGCGCCCGCCGTAGAACATGTTGAGGAACAGCGTCTCGATGATGTCGTCCCGATGGTGTCCCAGGGCGATCTTGTTGGCGCCCAGGGCCTTGGCCGTGCGGTAGATGACGCCACGACGCAGTCGCGAGCAGAGCGAGCAGGTGGTTTTTCCTTCCGGGACCTTCTCGCGCACGATCGAGTAGGTGTCGGCCTCGATGATGTGGTATTCCACCCCGAGGGATGCCAGGTAGGCGGGCAGCACGTCGGCGGGAAAGCCGGGCTGCTTCTGGTCGAGGTTGACGGCAATCAGGCGGAAGGACACCGGCGCGCGGCGTTGCAGGTCCATCAGGATGGCGAGGAGGGCGTGCGAATCCTTGCCGCCGCTCAGGCAGACCATGACGGTGTCGCCTTCCCCGATCATCTGGTAATCGCTGATGGCGCGGCCCACGGCGCCGCGCAGCCGCTCCTGGAGCCGGATAAAAGTTGCCGATGGGGGGTGTTCAACCGTTAACATGTGACCTTTTGACGCAATGATGTCCTGATGTCGCCCATTCTACCGCACCCCCTCCATCCTGGGCCGGAAGCCCTCGCACACAGCGCGCGCCTGCGCGAAGAAATCAACCGGATCCTCCGGGCGTCCGGAGGCTGGATCGATTTTTCGCATTTCATGGCGCAGGCCCTCTACGCCCCGGGATTGGGGTACTACAGCGCGGGTTCGGTCAAGCTGGGAGGCGGCGGCGATTTCGTGACCGCGCCGGAGATGACGCCGCTGTTTGCCCGGACCTGGGCGCGCGCGGTGGCCGAAACGTTGCAGACGCAGCCCTGCCGTCAGCCGGAAGTGCTGGAACTGGGCGCGGGTAGCGGGCGTCTGGCACATGACCTGTTGCTCGCCCTGGATGAACTGGGGGTCTTGCCGGAGCGCTACCTGATCCTGGAAGTGAGTGCCGACTTGCGTGCGCGCCAGGAGACCCTGCTGGCCACCCTGCCGGCATCGTTGCGCGCGCGTGTCACGTGGTGCACGGCCTGGCCGGAGTCCCTGACGGGGGTGCTGATCGCCAACGAAGTGCTCGATGCGCTGCCCGTGCATCGGGTGGGCTGGCGCGGCGACCACTGGGTGGCGCTGGGGGTGGCGCTGGCGGGCGAGGACTGGGTCTGGCAGGAGCGCCCGCTCACGGACGCGCGCCTCATGGCCCTGCTGCCTGATGCGACGGGGTTGCCCGTCCCCTACGACACGGAAATCTGTCCGGCGGCGGTCGACCTGATGGCCAACCTGGCCCATTCGCTCCAGGCTGGACGGGCCTATTTCGTGGATTACGGTTTTCCGGCGCGCGAGTACTACCATCCCCAGCGCGCCGACGGGACATTGATGTGCCACATTCGCCACCATGCCCACGGCGACCCCTTTGCCTGGCCCGGCTTGCAGGACATCACGGCCCACGTGGATTTTACGGCGGTGGCGCGGGCCGCCCTGCAACACGGCCTGGGCCTCGAGGACTACCGCACCATGGCAAGCTGGCTGATCGAAGCCGGCCTGCTCGACGTGCTGGCGGACATTCCCGTGACGGACGAGGCCCGCTATCTGCCCGCGGTTTCCGCGGTGCAGAAGCTCCTCAGCCCGGCAGAAATGGGGGAGCTGTTCAAGGTGCTGGTGCTGGGCCGGGGCGAGACGTCGCCCGCGGCGCGTGCGGCCCTGGGGTTATCGTAACGGCTGCTGCGTGAGCGCGGCGGAGAAGATCGG
>JAJZRV010000075.1 GCA_021850135.1 Pseudomonadota bacterium | reverse complement strand
TCGCGCCGACGCAGGTTGGCCTCGATCATCTCGCGCTTGGCGCGCCGCGCCCGGGCTTCGCCGGTGGACATCTGGCGCGCGATTTCCTTGAGGTCCTTGATCGGGATGCCCACTTCCTTCTGCAGGGCGATCAGGTTTTCCTGCTGTTCGATGATGGCGTGCTTGAAGCGGCCCAGGGTGGCACTGTAAGCCTTGCGGGTCGCCATTTCCTCGACCACCCACTTCACGTTGATTTCATTGCCCGGGAAGGACTTGATGAAGTGCGCGCGGGGCATACCGGCGGAGGTCACGCACAGGTTCATGATGCCGCGTTCGTAGCTGCGCACCCGATCCACCAGACGGCGCAAGCCATTGCACAGGGCCTCCACCTGCTTTGCCGAAAATCGGATGTTCATCAGTTCGGCCGAGATGCTTTCCTGCAGGTCCTTGTAGGCGCGGCTGCGCGAGCCCTTTTCGGCCAGGGCCTTGCGCATGCGCTTGTTGAGGCGGCGGATGGCGTTGAAGCGCACCAGGGCATCCTGCTTGAGCAGTTCCAGATTGGCGCTGGCGATGGCGCCGTCCTCGTCCTCGTCGGTTTCTTCCTCGAGTTCGACTTCTTCCTCTTCCTGGGCCATTTCGACTTCGACGGCCTCTTCCTCGCCTTCCCCGTCGATCAGGCCATCGATGACCTCGTCGATGCGCATTTCATCGCGCTCCACCTTGTCGGCCAGCATCAGGATTTCGTCGATGGTGGTGGGGCATGAGGAGATGGCCTGGATCATGTGCTTCAGGCCATCCTCGATGCGCTTGGCGATTTCGATTTCGCCTTCGCGGGTCAGCAGTTCCACGGTACCCATTTCGCGCATGTACATGCGCACGGGGTCCGTGGTCCGGCCAAAGTCGGAATCCACGGTGGACAGCGCCGCTTCCGCCTCTTCGACGACGTCTTCGTCGGCCACGGGCGGGGGCGCTTCGGACATGAGCAGTTGCTCGCTATCCGGGGCCTCGTCGTAAACGGCGATGCCCATGTCGTTGATCATGCCGATCACGGACTCGATCTGCTCGGCATCGAGCATGTCGTCGGGGATGTGGTCGTTGATCTCGGCGTAGGTCAGGAAGCCGCGTTCCTTGCCCAGGACGATGAGGTTCTTGAGGCGCGCACGTTGCGCTTCGACATCGTTTTGCCGAGCGTCAGATCTGGAGTTTTCTGCAGCCATATTCAGTCGCACCCCTTAGAAGACATGAATTTCCGTTGAAAAACCGTAGATTATATCATAAAACCAGAAATAATCCCTCATTTTCCCTGCCTAGACATCGTAAGCTCTTGAAGCAACTGCCTTTCTTCGCCCGTGAGCGCCTGATTCCTGGCGCGCGCGAGCAAGGCATCGATGGCGCGCGTCCTGGACAGCCGGTTCAAACGCGCCAGCCCTTCCTGAAACAGCAGCACCAATTGATCCGTTGGACTGGATTCGATGGCAGGAAATTCCCGACGCAAGGCCTCCTGGATAAAAGGTTCTTCGGGCTGCCCCCGAAAATGTTCCAGGATCACCGCGAGATTCACGGGACCTTCGTGGTGCCTGACAAAATCGGTAACGGCCAGGAGGGCGAATTCGTCGGGCAATACCGCCTCTTCCCCGGGCAGTCCCTCCGTTTTCACCAATTCGGGCTGGTGCAGCACACACGCCAGCAGGCGCGCCGCCAGCGAACTGGGGGCCGAGCGCTGCACGCGCCGGGCCGGATGGGCCTGGGCTGCGACAGGCGCCTTGCCCATCAAGGTCTCCACGTCCTGGCGTTCCACCTGGGCCAGGGCTGCAATCCGGCTTCGCAACAGGAGGGAGAGGGCCGGCGCCGTAATCTGTGCAAGGCTGCCCTTGGCTGCCTGCAAAAATTGTGCGCGTCCTTCGGCCTGGGTCATATCCACGCCCCGCAGCAAGGTTTCCAGCAGGAATTCCGAGAGCGGGGTGGCCTGCGAGAGCAGCCGCTCGAATGCTTCGCGACCCTGCTGCCGCACGTAGCTGTCCGGATCCTCATCTTCGGGCAAAAACAGGAATGACACCTGTTTGCCATCCACCAGGTGGGGCAGGGCCACTTCCAGGGCGCGTTGTGCGGCATTGCGTCCGGCTTGGTCGCCATCGAAGGCAAAAATGACCTGATCGGCCATGCGCAGCAGCTTTTGCACATGGACCGCCGAAGTGGCCGTACCCAGGGTTGCCACGGCGTATTCCACGCCCGCCTGGGCCAGTGCCACCACGTCCATGTAGCCTTCCACCACGATGACGCGATGCTGGTCGCGGATGGCCCGGCGCGCCTGGGTCAGGCCGTACAGCTCGCGCCCTTTTTCGAACAGCGGCGTTTCGGGGGAGTTGAGGTATTTGGGTTCTCCCGCACCAATGACCCGTCCGCCAAAACCGATGACCTCGCCGCGGCTGTCCAGGATCGGGAACATGACGCGCCCCCTGAAGCGGTCGTAGCGTTTTCCCTCGTCGTTGTCGATCACGAGACCCGCTTCCACCAGCTGGCGGGAATCGTAGTCCGGGAAAGCGGCGGCGAGGCTGCGCCAGCCCTCGGGGGCATAGCCCAGGCCGAAGCGTGCGGCAATGGCCCCGGTCAGCCCGCGGCGCTTGAGGTACTGGATGGCCGGCTCGGACACCTTGAGCTGCGCCCGGTAAAAATCGGCTGCCCGGCGCAACACTTCTCCCAGATCCAGGCGGGCCTCCGTGCGCACGGCCTGTCGGGCATGCTCGACGGGAACTTCCAGCCCGACCTGCTGTGCCAATTCGTGGACGGCATCCACAAAATTGGCGCCCGTGTATTCCATGACGAACCCCAGGGCCGTGCCGCTGGCACCGCAACCAAAGCAGTAGTAGAACTGCTTGGCGGGATTGACCGAGAAGGAAGGCGTTTTTTCGGAGTGAAAAGGACAGCGGGCCACATAGTTGGTGCCAGCCTTCTTGAGGGGAACATAGCGTTCGACGGTGTCGACAATGTCAACCCGACCAAGCAGTGTCTGAATGAAATCGCGAGGAATCATCCGCCGGTGTCAAATGTGAAAAGCCCCCGCAGGGACTCAATCCGTCCGGAGAAGCGCCTAGCGCGCTCCGAGACGGGCCTTGACCAGACCCGAGACCTGCCCCATATCCGCACGGCCCGCCAGCTGAGGTTTGACCAGCGCCATCACCCGGGCCATGTCCTGCATTCCAGCCGCGCCAGAATCCTGGATGGCCTGTTCGACGATGGCCGTCACTGCCTCGACCGACAGCGCCTGGGGCATATACTGCTGTAATACCGTGACTTCAAACTGTTCCTGCTGGGCCAGGTCCTGCCGGCCCGCGGCTTCGAACTGCGCAATGGAATCCTTGCGCTGCTTCAGCATCTTGTCCAGGATGACCAGGACGGCCGCGTCATCCAGTTCGATGCGTTCATCCACTTCTTTTTGCTTGAGCGCCGCCAAAATCAGCCGAATGGCATTGAGCCGCCCGGTTTCGCGGGCGCGCATGGCGGACTTCATGTCTTCCGTGATGCGTGCTTTCAGATTCATGTGCATCGGGGGCATCAAGGACGCCCCGCATCCTCGCCAGGAATCAATACAGCTTGGGCGGCAGCATCTGGCTGCGCAGACGCTTGTAACGACGCTTGATGGCCGCGGCCAGCTTGCGCTTACGTTCAGCGGTGGGCTTTTCGTAGAATTCGCGGGCACGCAGCTCGGTCAACAGACCGGTTTTTTCCACTGCACGCTTGAAGCGACGCAGGGCAACATCGAAAGGCTCGTTTTCTTTTACGCGGATGTTTGGCATTCAAACCTCTAAATCGACAACAGGGTCGCTCGGAAAAGTCGTGGATTATAACAGGAATTCCGCCGATTTGTCACCGGACTGTTAGAATGGCCTCCCCCCGACCAAGGAACCCCAAGAATGCTGGTGCTGGGCATCGAATCCTCCTGCGACGAAACCGGCGTCGCCCTCTACGACACCCGCGACGGTCTGCTGGCCGATGCCCTGCATTCCCAGATCGCCCTGCACGAAGCCTACGGCGGCGTGGTGCCGGAGCTTGCCTCGCGCGATCATGTGCGGCGCGTGGTGCCCCTGGTCAGGCAAACCCTGCAGCAGGCCGACAGAAGCCTGGCCCAACTCGACGCCGTGGCCTACACCGCCGGACCGGGACTGGCGGGCGCCTTGCTCGTCGGCGCTTCGGTGGCGGAATCCCTGGCCCTGGCGCTTGGCATCCCGGCCGTGGGCGTGCATCACCTGGAAGGCCACCTGCTCTCCCCGCTGCTGGGGGATCCGCCGCCCACCTTCCCTTTCGTGGCGCTCCTGGTGTCGGGAGGCCACAGCCAGTTCATGGCGGTTCGCGCGGTGGGTCAGTATCAGTTGCTCGGCGAAACGGTGGATGATGCTGCCGGCGAAGCCTTCGACAAGACCGCGCAGTTGCTGGGGCTTTCATATCCCGGGGGCCCCGCCCTGTCCCGTCTGGCCGAAACCGGCAACCCCGATCGCTTCGCTTTGCCGCGACCCATGTTGCAAAGCGGTGATCTCAACCTGAGCTTCAGCGGACTGAAAACGGCCGTCTCCCTACTGGTCAAGGCACACCCGCCTGAAGACTACCCAGACATTGCCGCCAGTTTCGAAGCGGCCGTGGTGGACGTGCTCTGCCACAAGGCGCAGCAGGCCCTGGCGCAGACGGGCATGACGCAACTCGTCGTGGCAGGCGGCGTGGGTGCCAACCAGCGCCTGCGCGCAGCCCTTACGGCGCGGCTGGATGAACGGGGAGCTTCAGTGGCCTTTCCGCCACTGCGCCTTTGCACGGACAACGGCGCCATGATCGCCTACGCGGGGGCCTTGCACCTGCAACGACAGACCCGATCAGGCAGCCCGGGGGGGACCTTCGCCATCTACCCGCGCTGGAACCTGCAGGAATACGCCAGGGCGCTTGAATAAAGCCGTCGTCAGGCGGCAGCGTGGACGGCCGCACTGCCGCACACCCTGCAGTGCGGGTCGCGAGGCAGGCGAATGCGCTGCCACTCCATGGAAAGCGCGTTGAGAATCAGGAGCCGGCCTGCAAGGGATTGCCCCATCCCCACCAGCAGCTTGAGGGCCTCGGCAGCCTGGGTGGCCCCCACGATCCCCACCAGGGGCGAAAACACGCCCATGACCGCGCAGCGCACTTCCTCGTCCACGGCGTTTTCCGGATACAAACATTCGTAACAGGGACTGTCCGCCGTACGCGGGTCAAACACGGCAATCTGGGCGTCAAACCGGATGGCCGCTCCGGACACCAATGGCTTGCGATGCTGGACACAGGCGCGGTTGACAGCATGACGCGTGGCAAAATTGTCGCTGCAGTCCAGCACCACATCGGCCAGCGCGACCTGATGGGATAACGCTTCTCCGGAAAGCCGTTCGGGCAGGGTCACGATGTCCACGTCGGGATTGATGGCAAGCAGCGACTGGCGCGTCGCCAGCGCCTTGTTGTGCCCCAGGTCGGACATGCGCAGCGCAATCTGGCGTTGCAGGTTGGTGAGGTCCACCGTGTCACCATCGCACAGCGTCAGGCGCCCCACACCGCTTGCCGCGAGATAGAGCGAGGCTGGCGAACCCAGCCCCCCCGCGCCGATCAGCAGCACATGGCCGTTGCGGATTTTTTCCTGCCCCTCCACCCCCAGCTCATCGAGCAGGATATGGCGGCTGTAGCGCAACAGTTGGGTGTCGTCCATAAGTCCGGGAGGCGCCTGGGCGCCTCCCCCTCGATCAATTGGCCTTGGATTGCTTTCCCTTGAGGTAGGCAATGGCCTGATCCAGCTGGTAGTCGGGTTTTTCCTTTCCGTCTTCCAGCTTGGCCTGGGGTTTATGCACGGGCTTGGCCGCGGCATCCTGGGCTGCAGCGGGCTTGGCGGCCGCTGTCGGCTTGGCGGTCTCGCCCTTCTTGTCGGTGGGGTTGGAGAGATGGCCCTCGAGGTCCGCCTCGCGAATGCCCAGCGTGGATTCCACGGCATCGGCATCTTCCTGCACCACCACGTCAGGCACGATGCCCTTGGCCTGGATGGAGCGGCCGCTTGGCGTAAAGTAGCGCGCCGTCGTCAGCTTGAGCGCCGTGTTGTTGGACAACGGCAGGATGGTCTGAACCGAGCCCTTCCCAAAGGTCTGAACGCCCATGATGGTGGCCCGGTGGTGGTCCTGCAGGGCGCCCGCGACGATCTCGGAGGCCGAAGCCGAACCGCCGTTGACCAGCACGACCATCGGCACCTTCTTCGACAGCGCAGGCAATGCC
>JAJZRV010000074.1 GCA_021850135.1 Pseudomonadota bacterium | reverse complement strand
CCCGAGGAGAAGATTCGCAAAATCCTCAAGATCTCCAAGGAGCCCATCTCCATGGAGACGCCCATCGGCGACGACGACGACTCGCACCTGGGCGATTTCATCGAGGACACCACCACGGTGGCCCCGGCCGATTCGGCGCTGTACGCCAGCCTGCGCGATGCCACCAAGGATGTCCTGGACTCGCTGACCCCGCGCGAGGCCAAGGTCCTGCGCATGCGTTTTGGCATCGAGATGAACACGGACCACACCCTGGAAGAAGTGGGCAAGCAATTCGACGTCACGCGCGAACGCATCCGCCAGATCGAAGCCAAGGCGTTGCGCAAGTTGCGTCATCCTTCCCGCTCCGAGCGCCTGCGCAGTTTCATCGACAACAACGAAAACTGATTTCTGCTGCCGCGGGTCGTTAGCTCAGTTGGTTAGAGCAGGGGACTCATAATCCCTTGGTCGCTGGTTCGAGTCCAGCACGACCCACCCGCTACTCCAGCAAGCGATAAAAAAACGCCCTGCGAAAGCAGGGCGTTTTTTCTGGAGCGAGCCGCGGTGTTATTGAAGGGACTGCAGGTAGTCCGCAACCTGGCGCTTCTGTTCATCCGTGAGGCCATGCGCGATGCCTTCCATGACCACCGCATGGGGCCGCTCCTGTGCCTCGGGGTGGTTTTCCCGACCCACGTCGTCATTGAAGGCCATCAACTGCTTGTACAGATAGTCGGCATGCTGTCCCGCAAGGCGCGGGACAGGGCCGTTGCCTTCCGCACGGGCGCCATGACAGGTGGCGCAGGCGGGGACAGAGCGCTCCGGGGCACCCTCGATGAAGAGCTTCTGTCCGGCAGCAACCGCCACCGGGTCGCCTTGGGCGGGGTTGGGCAGCGGTTTCTGGTGCGCGTAAAACTCCGCCAGCGCCTTGATCTGTTCCGGGGTGAGTTGACGGGTCAGTCCCCACATCATGTCCTGCGCCGCCGCATCCCTGCGGCTGTGATCATGAAATTCCTGCAGCTCGGTTTCCAGGTAGATGGCCTGTTGGCCCGCGAGATTGGGGAAGGTGGGGTTGAGGGCGGTGCCGTTGGCGTTGATGCCGTTGCCCCCGTGACAGGTGGAGCAGACCTGTTGCGCCAGGGTATAGCCCGAAACTTGCGGATTGCCCAGATTCCGGCTGCGGTCGACGTTGGCGCAGGCGCCCACGGCCAATGCCAGTGCGGAGAGGGTCAGAATTTTTGAAATGCGTGTCATGTTCGTCCCCTGTAATTAGTAGATGAAGCTGGCATACAGCATGGAAGTGTTGAAGTCATGCGGGCTGTAGGTGGTGCCGCCAAAATTGAGGTTGCCGCCCGTCGTCCCGCCCATTTGGGTGTAAAACACGTACTGGTAGCCAATCCGGACGTTCTGCCAGGGGGCCCAGAAAATCTGCGGCGTCCAGGCTTTCCAGTCCGGGCTGCCTGCAGGCCCCATGGGGTTGAGCAGCGCATCGGTCGAACCCGTCACGCCCTGATACATCAACATGGCGCCGTATTTGGCCTTGTAGACGTAAGTGGCATCCAGGTAGGTTTCGTTCAGGATGTTGGTGGGGTTGGATACGGCGCTGCCCACCTGGTCGGCCGCAAAGCTTGCATTTTCGTGGCTGAACCGGCCATGGACGGCAAAGTAATGCGGCTCCAGGACATACTGGTACTGCCCGTCCAGGGCGACGTCGCGATAGGTGTTCACGGTGCCAGCCCAATCGGAGATGCCGCCTGAATCTGCGGTACCGTTGTGGGCGTAGGACACCATGCCGTGGATTCCGAGCTCGAAGCTGTGCGGTCCCATTTCCTTGTTATAGGCCAGACGCACGTAGGGCGAAGGATCGATCAGCGGCATGCCTGTGGTACCGGCAGTGAGCAGGAAGGTGGCCGGGCCGTGGGTGACGGATTTATAGACGGCCATTTCCCCATACCAGGTGTTGTCCTTGAATGCATAGGCACCGACGCCCACCATGCCATGCTGGGTGGCGGCGCTGTCGAGGAAGGTCACCGGCGCTTGGGCATTGCCGCCATTGAAGAATCCCACGAAGACGTTCGACCAGTTTTCCGTGGTGTTCCAGACATCGGACATGGTGGAACGATTGTTGACGTAGACGCCATAGACGAGGTCACTGTCCGGTCCCAGGATGCGGTCGGCATAGCGAACTTCGGTATTGTCTATGCCCGAGGCGCTGGTCCACTGCGAACCGGTTTGCGTGTCGCCATATTTTTGCCCGGTCCATTGAATGAAGGCGCCGATGTTGTCGGTAATCTTGCCGCCGGCAAAGAGGCTGAGCACCTGCATGTCCATGGCGGAACCCGGTGCCGCGCCGTTGAGGCCGTTGGAGGTATTGGCGTAGTACTGCCGGGCCCCCTGCAGCATGATGCTGATCGGCGGGGCATCTTTCTGGACTTCAAGCTCATTGAGGTTGGGGCGGTCGCCCATGGTGTAGCCCGTCAGTTTGAACATCCGCCCAAAACTGGTGAGCAGGGGGTACACGCCACCCACGTGGCAGGCAACGCATTTCTGGCCTGTCTGGCGGGCGTAGAGCGGCACTGCCGAGGCGGTTGAAGGAAACAGGGACAACACTACAGCAACGAACGCTGACCCTGCAGTGAGCATGGAGACGAAGCGGCGTAATGACATAAAAAACTCCTTGGGGTTCTTATTTAGGCAAAACCACAGGGGAATCTACTGGTCCGTCGGCTGCCTCCCTTTGATGTCCATCAAAATCCATTGCGAAATTGCGCCGCCAACTTGTAATAAAATGTTTCCGGAACGTCATTCCATGCCCTTGTAATCACGACAGGAATACCCATTTAGTAGGGGTATGGCATCATGGAGCACGTCAGGGGTCGGAATGTCCGGTCCATTCTTTGAAAGTGTTGGAGGACAGCATGAAATTCTGGTTACGACTGTGTTTTGCACTCTGGATCGCCGGGCAGGCTGCACTGGCCGCCGCCGAGCCCACGATGGATCAGGTCTATGCCGCAGCCCGCAGCGGCCGCCTTGCCGAGGCGCGCAGCATGATGCAGGAGGTGGTCAATCAGCACCCCAATAGCGCCAAGGCGCATTACGTCAATGCCGAGGTGCTGGCACGTTCGGGGGACATCGGGGCGGCTCGCAACGAGTTTGCGGTGGCCGAAAAGCTCGAGCCCGGATTGCCCTTCGCCAATCCGACGGCGGTCCAGCAGCTGCGCCAGGAACTGGCCGGCGGCCATTCGGGGCTGGCCCCCGCAGCACCCGGTGCGGGAGGGATTTCATGGGGCTGGATCATCGGCCTGGGCGGGCTGGCCCTGCTGTTGGTGATCTGGATGGTGCGGCGTCAGTCGCAGCAAAATGCCGCCATGCTGTATGGCCAGCCCTCCGGCGGCGCCTACCCCATGGGGGGGGGAATGCCTTATGGGCAGCCCATGGCGCCGATGGGTGGCGGCGGATCAGGTTTGATGGGCACCCTTGCCACGGGCGCAGCCCTGGGCGCGGGGATGGTGGCGGGTGAGGCGTTGGCTCACCGGCTGGTGGATGGTCCGGAGCATGGCGCCATGGACCGCTCCCAGGACCCCATGATCAACAGCGACATGGGTGGTCAGGATTTCGGGATTTCCGATTCAGGCTCGTGGGATTCGGGCGGAGGTGGCGGTTCGGACTGGACTTGATCTCACAGACAGGAGGGCGGCATCATGACCAAGAAAGCAAAGCAGCTCCAGATCGGCATTTCAGCAGCAGATCGCAAGGCCATTTCGCAGGGATTGAGCCGCCTCCTGGCGGATACCTACACGCTGTATCTGACGACCCACAACTTTCACTGGAACGTCACCGGCCCCCAGTTCAACACGCTGCACACCATGTTCATGGGGCAGTACACGGAGCTTTGGAACGCCGTGGACCCGATTGCAGAACGGATTCGCGCACTCGGCTTTCCAGCCCCGGGCTCGTACGCGGCCTTCGGAAAACTGAGCGTGCTGCCTGACGCGCCCGCCACGCCGCCCAAGGCGCAACGGATGGTGGAGCTGCTGGCAGGCGGTCATGAGCGGGTTGCGGCCACCGCACGCGAGGTGTTCAGGCTTGCTGATGCCGCAGATGACCAGCCCACGGCCGACCTTCTGACGCAACGCATGGACATCCACGAAAAAACCGCCTGGATGTTGCGAGCCCTGCTGGAGACATGATCCCGGGGCTCGTTCAGATCCTGCTGTGGCAGGGGGCAGGGGAGATCGTCTCCCACTTTGTCCTGCCGCATATTCCGGGGCCGGTCATCGGCCTCGTTCTGCTGTTGGGGTTTCTCGCGGCGCGCGATCACGTGCCGGATTCCATGGCCTTGGTGTCCGATGCCTTCAGCCAGCATCTGGGGCTGTTGTTCGTGCCGGCTGCCACCGGCGTGATCCTGTTCCTGCCCCAGTTGCGGCAGCATGCCTGGGCCGTGATCCTGGCGTTGCTGGGAAGCGTGGTCCTGACGATTGCCGTCACGGCCCTGGTGCTGAGGTTCACGGGCCCCGGAGGGGACGGTGAATAACCGCTTGCCGATCCAGGAAATCTGGGTTTATCTGTCAGGCAGTCCGCTACTGGCCCTGATCCTGACCCTGACCGCCTACCAGATCGGGTACGCCCTCTACATGCGCAGTCAGCGCAATCCCCTCGTCAATCCGGTGGCCATCGCGGTGCTGCTCGTTGCCGTCTGTCTGGAATTGCTGGATATGCCCTATGCCAAGTATTTCGAGGGGGCCCAGTTCGTCCACTTTCTGCTGGGTACGGCCACCGTGTCGCTGGCCATTCCCATCTACCGGGGCCTGAGCGGTCTTAAGGGGCGCGTCTTCCCTCTGCTGTTGGCCCTGGTGGCCGGCGGGCTGACATCCATTTTCAGTGCCGTGGGCATTGCCCACTGGTTTGGCGCGGACCAGGCCATCGTGGGGGCCATGGTCTCCAAGTCGGTCACGGCGCCCATTGCCATGGGGGTCGCCGAGCGCCTGGGCTACTCGCCCACCCTGACGGCCGTCTTTGCCGTGGTCACCGGCATTCTGGGCGCCATCCTGGCGCGTTTCGTACTGGACGGCCTGGGCCTCAAAATCTGGTGGCAGCGCGGTTTTGCCATCGGTGTCGCGGCACACGGCATCGGCACGTCGCGCGCGTTCAGCGTCCACCCCGAAGCCGGAACCTATGCCAGCCTGGCGATGGGACTGCACGGCATCCTGGGGGCCGTAGCCATCCCGATGCTTGCGGGGTATATTCCCACCTTCTGAATTTCACCCCATGATCATGGACACCACTTCGCTGACCGAAGGCATCCAGCTTGCGCTGGCGCCCGTATTTCTATTGACTGCCGTGGCCAACCTGGTTTCTGCACTGACGCAACGGCTGGCGCGCGTGGTGGATCGCTCGCGTTTTCTGCAGGACAGGCTGCAGGAGATGGATGGTTACACCGTCAATCAGCAAGCCGTTTTTGAAACCGAGTTGCGTCATTTGGCCACGCGCGGCTGGCTGATCAACATTTCCATGGCATTCGTGGTGATCTGCGGCGTGATGATCGGATTGACGGTGCTGGAGTTGTTCCTGGCTGAAACCAGCGGCGGGAAGCTGCAGCTCAACCGCGTCGTGCTGAGCACTTTTGTCAGCGGCATCGGCTCTTTTGTATTCGCGCTGGTGATCCTGCTGACGGAAGTGCTGGTGGCCTCCTACTCGATTCGCCTGAAGCGCCACCCGCACTGATCCGTCTCTGCTTCCCCTGCGCGCTCAGCGCTTGAGACCGGCCACGCCGGCGGCACAAACCACTTCATCCTGCGAGCCCGTGCCGCCCGAGCAGCCAATGGCGCCGACCAGCTTGCCTTCCTGCACCAGGGGAATGCCGCCGCGCGAGGCGATGACACCGTCCAGGGTGGTGACATAGGCATTGCCGTTGAGCTGAATGGCGTTTTCAAAGGCCTTGGTTTCGCGCCGGAAGGTGACCGCGGCCCGCGCCTTGTGTTCGGCGATGGCGATGGAAGCAAGCTGGGCCCCGTCCATGCGTTCAAAGGCCACCAGGTTGCCGCCGGAATCCACCACGGCGATGTTGAGTTTCCAGTGGTGCGAAGCGGCTTCCCTGGCTGCAGCATTGATGGCCTGACGGGCCTGTTCCAGTGAAACCGGTGCGCCGTAGGGGATGTCGAAAGGCATGTTTTCCGGAACGTTGTCCAGGGGGTTGGCGGCCTGTGCGGCCACCAGGGGCAGGGACAGCAGCAGGGCGGTGAGGGCGGCGAAGCGACGGGTCGTGATCCTGAAATACCTCC
>JAJZRV010000016.1 GCA_021850135.1 Pseudomonadota bacterium | reverse complement strand
CTCTTCAGTTCAATCTCTGTTGTTGCTTTCCCCCGTCTCCAGGGGACCACTCAAAGTTTCCTAGACGGATTTACTTCTCGTGGGTACTGCGTATTACTTGCACCCGCAGCACCCACACCTATCGGTTCACTTATTTTTAAAGAACAAACTGTCTGGTTGCGGGGGTAGGATTTGAACCTACGACCTTCGGGTTATGAGCCCGACGAGCTGCCAGACTGCTCCACCCCGCGTCCGTCGAGTAGAGTCAGCAACTATAGCAGCGATGCTCAGTCGCTGTCAAACGAAAATCGTCCCAAAGGACGGCGGCGCCCTGCAATCAGTGCCCGCGGGTGGCTGGCCAAAACACTTGGAACGGCCTGTTGGCGCGCCATACGCGGATGTGTGACGCCGTCGGCAAACAGATTTGAAAAACGTTGGGACTGCGGATAGGGAATGACGTCCCCCACCTTTCCTGCAGCAATCTGGCTTTGAACCCCCTGCCACCAGGTATAGTCCAGCAAGTCGGCATGCTGGGCCATGAAGGTTTGCCGCACCCGGGGGTCGGTGAGGAGAAAATGGGCAAACTCCTCGGGGAATACATCATTGGGATCCACGGAATACCAGGGCTCCGCGGCCATTTCGTCCTCGTCGTTGCGCGCCTCGGGGATCTTTCTGAACCGGCAATGGGTAAGGTAGTCGATCTCGTCGTAATCATAAAAAACCACGCGGCCGTAGCGCGTCACCCCGAAGTTCTTGTAGAGCAGGTCGCCGGCGAAAATATTGACGGCAGCAAGCTCCTTGAGCGCATTCCCGAACTCGGTCACCACATGGGCCAGCTGCTCGTCGTTGGCCTTGTCCATATAGATGTTGAGCGGCACCATGCGGCGTTCAATATAAAGATGGCGCACGATCAGCGTATCTTCCGTCTCCTCGATCGAAGAGGTCGCCAGGGTGCGCAACTCCTCCAGCAACTCCCGGGTGAAACGTTTCTTGGGGAACGCGACCCCCGAGTACTCCATCGTGTCGGCCATGCGCCCTACCCGGTCATGATGTTTGACCAGCAGGTACTTTTCCTTGACCTGGTCCCGGTTGATCTGCTTTGGCGGGGAGATCACGTCCTTGATTACCTTGAACACGTAGGGATAGGACGGCAGGGTAAAAACCGCCATGACGAGGCCGCGAATTCCCGGCGCGATGATGAACTCGTCACTGGAATACTTGAGGTGATGCAGAAAATCGCGATAAAACAAGGTCTTCCCCTGTTTGTGCAGCCCCAGGATGCTGTAGAGCTCGGCCTTGGGTTTATGCGGCAGCATGCTGTGCAGGAATTCCACGTAAGCCGAGGGCACTTCCATGTCCACCAAAAAGTAGGCCCGGCTCGAGTTGACCAGAATGGCCAGTTGTTCCGTGGTCAGCAGCACCGTATCCACCACCAGGCGACATGTCTCGTCGTGCATCACCGCCACGACAAAGGGGTACTGCTGCCCGCCATTGACCATCTTGCCGACGATATAGGCTGACGTGTTTCTGTAAAACACGGCACTCAGAACCTGGATTTGGTGGTTGGCTTCCAGGACCAAGGGGTAAGGCAGATGCATGCGCCAGGCCTTGAGCGTGCGCTGGATGTCCCGGTGCAGGTCCGCAAAGGGGCGCCTGAAGCCCATATCAACAACAATTCTGCCGAGGGTCGTGCGCAGGCCGTCGCGCAGGGGGTAATAGCAACGATAGGACGGCGGATCGGAATCGATATGCTCGGTGGAAACCCCCGGGCGCACAAAAATGAAGGCGTTGTGATAGTACGAACGGTGCAGAATCTGGCAGCAAACGGAATTGAAGAAGCTTTCAGCCAGTTCTGGCTGTTTATGCTGGGTCAGCAACAGGATGTACTCCAGCTTGATTTGCTGCCAGACGTCGTCGTCCAGGGAATCCGCC
This sequence comes from Pseudomonadota bacterium, assembly GCA_021850135.1. Taxonomy (GTDB): domain Bacteria; phylum Pseudomonadota; class Gammaproteobacteria; order Burkholderiales; family Ferrovaceae; genus JAJZRV01. The sequence goes on along the minus strand of JAJZRV010000016.1, from coordinate 28,933 downwards.
GAGAATTCCGTAATGAGCCGCCTGACTGCCTCATGGACGCGCAAGTCGTAAAACTTGATGCGCTCGGTGGTCACCTGCTGCAGGGCGACCCAGTCCGCCTGGTCAAATAAATCGGAGGCCTTGCGACAGGCTTCACGAAACAGCCGATAGTGCCTGTCAAACCCTTCCAGCAAGGCGCGCGCGACGATCTGCGCCACGCTGGGAGGCCGGTGGGTGTGGACTGCCGGAATTTCGATCATCGCATTCGGCATGGTAGGCTATGACACCTGAACTCTGAATTGTGATTCTAGCACCAGTACCCACCCAGTCATCCGATGCGCCCCACCCGTCTTCTCCTGCTGTTTTGTCTGGCTGAAGCTTTCAGTATGGCCGGCTTTTCGACCGTCCCAGCCCTGTTGCCCGTGCTTCAGACGACGTGGCGACTCTCAGCCGGTGAAGCCGGTGCATTGGGAGGGAGCTACTTTGCCGGATACATCCTGGCCATCTCCTGGCTGTCCAGCCTGACGGACCGCATCGATGCCCGCAAAGTATTCATCCTGGGCGCGTTGATCGGCGGTGCCGGGAGCCTGGGATTTTCATTCCTGGCCCAGGGCCTCTGGTCGGCCTGCCTGTTCCAGGCCGTGGTGGGCGTGGGCCTTGCCGGAACCTACATGCCGGGATTGCGCGCCCTGACGGACCGTATCGAACCCGGGCTGCAACCGCGCTTCATTGCCTTCTACACCTCGACCTTTGGCATCGGCGCCAGCCTTTCCTACGCTTGCGCCGGCTGGATTGCCTCGCAGTGGGGCTGGCCCGCCGCATTCTGGGTAGCGGGACTGCAGCCCCTGATCGCCGGGGCATTGATATGGAAACTGATCGAAGAAAAGCATCCTGCGATCCGCCCCAGGCGCTCCTTGCTGCACGCGCAGTGGCAAGCGCTCAAAGACAGCAAAATCAGGCACTACATCCTGGGCTATGCGGCGCACTGCTGGGAGCTGTTCGGTTTTCGCGCCTGGGTCGTGGCCCTTCTGACCTATTCGGGCACGCAGGGTCATCTGCCGCTCAGCGCACCCACGCTTGCGGCGCTTGTCAATCTTGTGGGCATTCCGGCCAGCATATTGGGAAACGAGTCGGCCACGCGCGGCAACCGCCAACGGCACGTCATCCGCGTCATGCTGCTGTCCGGCATCCTGGCATGGATTTCGGGTTTTGCCGCATCCTCCCCCTGGCTGCTCATCCTGATCCTGCCCTTCTATTTCGGAGCCGTCATGGCCGACTCTGCCGCCTTGACCGCGGGGTTGGTGGCCAGCACCAGCGTCCATGAACGCGGTGCGGCCATGGCGGTTTATTCCCTGGGGGGGTTTGGAGCAGGTCTGCTGGCCCCGCTCTGCATCGGTTTCATCCTTGATCTTTGCGGCGGACAGGACCATGCACTGGCCTGGCTGCTGGCCTGCGGTTTCCTGGGAATGTGGGGCCTGCTCCATGCCCTCCACACATGGCGCCAGGAAGTTTCAGCGCATGAGTAGCAGTTGGGGGACGCCCTCGGCATCGGACCACAGCAGGGCATTCTGACCATACCGGTTGCCCAGCATGACCGCATTTTCGCGCGATATGCCCAGCACGAGCAGGCAGGGCTCACCCGCGCAGCCCCCCTCCGGATCCTCACCCACGCCTTCCAGATAGCGCAGCCCCATCTGACGCACATCCTGGACGAGTTGCGCCTGGGCTTGCGCATTCTCCTCGTCGGTGCGCGGTTCGCTGCGTGGATTGTAGGCGCTGATAAAACAGGAGGAGACCACCCCTGCGCGACCCAACAGATTGCGCAAGGGCGCGCAGGGTTCGTCAATGTGCATCACAAAGACGGTCTCTCCTGCCTCCAGCACCCGATAATCGCTGTTCTTGTAGATGGCAAGGAGGTCCGGGGCAATTGCGCTCTTCATGCCTGTATTCTGCATGACAGGACCGAAAGACGTCTATGCCGTCTCAAGCTGAATGTCCTGGATCAGGCGATGCAGTACCTCGAACTGGATCGGCTTGGAAAGATGGCCGTTCATGCCCATCTGGAACACACGGGCCTTGTCCTCTTCAAAGACATGGCCTGTCACGGCGATGATCGGCGTCTGTTGATTGGGGCCGGGATGCGATCTGATTCGGGCAGCGCAGCCGTAACCATCCAGCACAGGCATGCTGATATCCAGGAGAATCAGGTCATAGCCCTGGGCTTGCGCCTGCTCGAATGCTTCAGCCCCTTGCTCCGCCTCATGAACATCGTGCCCGTCGCGGTGCAGGACCTTGCGCAACAATGCGCGGTTGATGGGCTCATCATCGGCCACCAGGATACGCAACGCCCTCTGTGGGCCTCGTGGCCTCACACCATCCTGCGAATGGGTCACGCCGGCATGCCTGAAAGGCAAAGTCACACACACCCGGGTTCCCACGCCTTCGTCGGACTCCAGGGTCAGTTGCCCCTCAAGCGCCTGCACCAGCCCTTTCACGATCACCAGGCCCAATCCCGTTCCTGACCTGCGCCGGGAAGGATCGGACTCCAGTTGAGAAAACCGGTTGAACAGGTCCGACTGCTTCTCCCTTGGAATGCCGATTCCTGTGTCTTCCACCTGGAACGAGATCTGCTCGAACCCGCAGTCAGGACCGGCAAGCCGCGTCACCTTGATCGCAATCTGCCCCCGGTCCGTGTATTTCAAGGCATTTGATAGCAGATTCTGCAGAATTTGCCTGAGACGATTGGGATCACCGAGCAGCAGCGGCAATCCTTCGATGGCAACATCCTCCCCCCATGCCAACCCGCCTTGACGCGCCAGCAACGAATACATCTGGATGCACTGTGAGATGGACTCACCCAGATCAAATGGCACGACATGTAGCCTGATCTTGCCTGACTCAATGCTGGAAAAATCAAGGATATCGCTCAGGATACTGTTGAGCGTTTCGGTGGATTCCCTCAACCAGCGCGCGTGACGCTGGTTATCGCCGGGTGGCAGTGCCTGTTCGAGCAATGTCGAAAATCCAAGAATGCCGTTGAGCGGCGTGCGGATCTCATGGCTCATGTTGGCAAGGAATCTTGACTTGGCTTCATCTGCGTGGCGCGCCTGATCCAACTGCAATTGGCTTTGCACCAGACTTTCTTCGGCGTATTTACGGCCTGAAATATCCTCGATGACGCCAAAATATTGATGAGGTGCTCCATCGGCGGACCGAATCAAAGACAAGGAGGCATGGGCCCAGATCACCGATGCATCCTTGTGGATATATCGCTTCAGACGCAGCAGGTAGGGCATCGTTCCCAGGGTCAATTGCCGGATCAGCTGCTGGTCTGCCGCCACATCCTCCGGGTGCGTGATGTCCGGCATGCCTTTGCCCAGGAGCTCGCCCGGGCCATAGCCCAGGATCTCGCAAGCCCTGGGATTGACGTCGATCAGCAGTCCGGCGGCATCGCTTAGAAAAATGCCCACGGAAGACTGGTGGTACATCGCCCTGAAACGCGCCTCGTTGCGCCCGGAGACCCGCCGGTCCTCCTGCAACGCCCTGATCTGCCCGCAGGCCATGCGCAATTTTCGACGCGTTTGCAGAAAAGCAAACAGCAGGCTCACGAACGCGACCAACCCCAATGCCGCGGTCATGAGGCGGCAGCGCCCAAGGATCTCAGCAGGCGCTCCAGCGCTTTCATAGAATCTGCGACAATGCCATGGAACAGCGAAGCGTCTTCCAAAGCGGCGCTCCCCCGGTCACAGCGGCTTTCGATTTGCGCCGCAACGAACGCCAGGCGTGCCAGCCCCAACGAGCCCAGCGACCCCTTGCTGCGATGCGCGAGTCTTCCGAGCTCTTCCTGCCCAAGGGATTCGCGCAATCGCGCGGCGATTTCCAGGAGCTGTGCAGCAGCTTGAGCCAACAGATCTCGATAATCTGAAGGTTCCAGAAGATCTGACAGGTAGGAGTGCACCTCCTGGTCAATGAGCGGTACGTTGCTGAAGGACATGGTTGCGAGTGCCGGAAACAGGCGTTAGTCTACTCCTTTCGGTTTTTCGGGCGACGCCGACATGACCCCACGTGCGCTTTTGCTGGAAGACGATGCGGTGGCTGCGAAACTCCTGCAGGAACACCTGTCCAGGGAGGGACTTCAGGTTTTGCACTGCAAGACCCTCGACAACGCCTATCGCCTGCTGAACAGGGACGCCTTCGACCTCCTGCTGGTGGACAGGGTGCTGGACTCCGAGGACGGACTGGAACTGGTACGTTACGCGCGCATCCATTATCCGGCCATTGGCATCATCGTTCTAAGCGGCAAAAACCAGCCCCTGGACAGGATTGTCGGCCTCGAATCGGGCGCTGATGATTATGTGCCCAAGCCTCTGGATCCCCGCGAGGTGGTCATTCGCGCCCGGCGGCTGGCAGCGAGGGCCCGTGCCATGATGCGCCTCACCAACGGCGACCTTCTCAAGTTTCATGATTTTTCCCTGGACCCCCTGGCCCGGAAGTTGAGCCACCGAGATGCCGGTGTCATTCCGCTGACCGGAAAGGAATTCGATGTGCTGCATTGCCTTGCCCGATCCGGCAATCGCCCTCTGAGCAGGGAATCGCTGCTGCGCAACATCCATGACCGGGATCCCTGTACGACTGACCGCACCATTGACACGCTGATCTCCAACATTCGCCGAAAATTGCGCCTCATCTGTGGAAGCGATCCCGTGTGCACCATCCGGGGCAATGGGTACGCTTTCGGAGCTGTGGTCACCCTTCAGCCGCGCCCTGAGGAAATAGCCGGGAGGGCTTGAAATTGCACTGTAATTGAAGGATGCTACCGCCATGCCGGTGGGATGCCCTGGCGTATGACCCGACTATTACTAAAACGAGGAGACAACATGGTTCGCTCACGGATTGCCGCATCGGCTGTTCTTGGACTGTCACTGCTAACCGCATCCACCGCCTGGGCACTGAAATCCGGGGATAACTTCGTTGCTGTTGGTGCAGCCTATGTGAGCCCCGACATCAGCGCAGACTCCCTGTCCTATGCCGGCAACGTGGTGCTTCCGGGGCCCACCCTGCTTCCAGGCCCCCTGCCGATCCAGTCGCCTTCGGCATCCAGTACCACGACGGGTGCGCTCATTCTGGGACATATGTACACGGACCAACTGGGCATCGTGCTGGACGTGGGCTTTCCGCCAAAAACCAACCTCTCCATGGGGCAAACGGTCCTGACCGGCGGCGTGGTCAAGGAGCTGGGCTCGGTCAAACTGTGGAGCCCGATGCTGGTCGGCCGGTATTACTTTCTGGACGCGGCCTCGGCCTTCCGGCCCTACCTGGGTGCAGGCATCACTTATACCGACTTCAAGAGCCTGTCTCTTAACAGCGTGGGCCAGTCCCTGGCGCCCAACGGTGCCAGCATCGATTCTGCCTGGGGGTGGGTGGCCAGCGCCGGGTTTAATTACGACTTCAAGGACACCCCCTATTTCCTGACGGGGTCGCTGACTTACGTGGAAACCAAAACCACCCTGCACATCAATAACCTGGTGGATCCTGCACCGGTGGGGCCTTCTTCTACCACCAATCTCAAGCTGGCCAACACCATCGGCTTTTTCGGTGTGGGTTACCGCTTCTAACCCGCTGCTTTGACCCTCCCGATGCCCCGGCATCGGGAGGAATTTGAAAAAATCTCAGTCGCGCCTGTCGTGCCCACGGCGATCGCCCTCGCCGCGAAACCCGCCCCGATCCCCTTCGCGGCGCTGCTCACCCCAGCCTTCCCCGTGATGTCTGTAATAGGGAACGTACACACGGTTGTACCAGCCATCCTGAACAAAATAAACCGGACGCCCGCACGCGTTGAACTCATGGCAATGCCAGCGCCAGCGCTGGGCATAACCGGGCGGCACACGCAGGTAAATGGGCGGGGGCAACACGACGCCGTAGGGGACCGGCTGCATGATGAGCGGTTGTGGGTAGATCAACTGGGGCATAGGGGCGTTGCCCAGTTCAATGGTCCCATAGAATCCCGGTTGCCCCACACTCACCGCAACCCCCACATCTGCGAGCGCCGGCAGTGCAAGACAGGTCAGCAGTGCCAAGGCAGACAATTGTTTCATGAATATTTCTCCTGATAGTGGGTGCATTTTCAACGTCCAGGCAAGTCGGATCGTTGACCCCGCACATCCAAAACGTTTATGGTACAAGTATCGGCGATGTCCTGGTGAATCAATCACGGAGGAACACATGGGGACCAACACCCTGCCTGTAAAAACGGATGAAGAGGGGTATCTCATCGAACCCAATGAATGGACTGAGGAAATTGCTCTGGAACTGGCTCGGCAGGAACAGGTTGAACTGACGGACATGCATTGGGGTGCCTTGCGTTTCATGCGCGATTATTACGCGGAGCACCAAGTCGCTCCGGACGCCCGCTTTGTAATCCGGTTTCTGGGCGCTGAACATGGCGCGGATCGAAATGCCCTGTTCCAACTGTTTCCCTACGGTTATGTCAAACAAGCCTGCAAGATTGCGGGCATGAAGCGCCCCAGGGCGTGGAGTACCGGTTGATGCGATTTCTTTCCTGCTACAAAATCCTGGGCATTCTGATGCCGCTGCTGCTCCAGCCTGCGGGGGCTTGGGCTGTCCTGGGCGGCAGTGCCGCGACCGTGGGCCAGGACGGCCAGTCCGTGACTTCCAACGCCCGCCAGCTTGCGCAGCCCATCGGTGGCATCCAGGAACAAACCATCCTGACCGCACAAAATGTGACCGTCACCGAATACACCGCGAATGGCCTGGTCTTTGCCATCCGCTGGTCGGGGCCGGTCATGCCGGACCTGTCCGTGCTCCTGGGGACTTATTTTCCCCAGTATGCAAGCCACCTTCCGGTCCCAACGGCTGCAACCCGCAACAAACCGATCCTGGTCCGCAGCCCGGGGCTTGTCGTCCATGCCAATGGTCACATGCGCGCCTACACCGGGTCCGCCTACGCCCCGAGCCTCGTTCCCTCCGGGCTCAATCTGAACACTTTGGGAGTTGATCCTTGATTCAGTCCGTTTTGCGTCCCCCCCTGATCCTTTTGGCATGTGCCCTGTTTCTGACCAGTTGCGGCGGTGGCGGGGGCGGTTCAACCCCAGTCACGCCCACGACCCCGGTCGCTGCGAACCAGGCAATCATCGCGGTTGAGCAGAACACGGACATCAACCCCGTCACCCAATTCCCGACGGTGAATCTGCCCTACGTCAGCGTCAAGGTGTGCGATACCACAGGACGCTGCCAGACCATTGATCACGTCGTGCTGGACACGGGCTCCTATGGCCTGCGGCTGCTGTCCAGCGCCGTCAGCACCCTCACCATGCCCATCGAGACGACCACGGGCGGCGGTTCCCTGGCGGAATGCGCCACCTTTCTGGGTGGCTACATGTGGGGCGGGGTCCACACGGCCACGTCCATTCAAATCTCCGGCGAAATCGCGTCCAACGTGCCCATCCAGGTCATAGCAGACCCCAGTCTGCCCAGCACCGCCCCCACTACATGCCAGAACACGGGCTCCAATATCGGCAACCTGTACGGCATCGGCGGCAATGGGCTGCTGGGCGTGGGATTGTTCGTGGAGGACCAGGGTAGCTACTACACCTGCGTGGGCGGCCCGACGGGAACTTGCAGCGCAACGGTGGTGGCCCCCTCCAGCCAGGTCAGCAACCCGGTGGCCTTCTTCCCCACCGACAACAATGGCGTCATCCTGCAGATGCCCGCCGTACCCATAACAGGACAGCTCAATGCCTTCGGGACCCTCACCTTTGGCGTTGATACCCAAAGCAACAACACCCTGGCAGCGTACAGCGTTCTCCCGGCAGATAGCGGGGGCAATTTCACCGCGGCCGTTGCAGGTCAGTCCTATGGACAATCCTTTCTGGACAGCGGCTCGAACTACAGTTTCATCACCCTGCCGCTCTCGACCAATACCTACGGCGACTACGCCCCCACTGCCTATACCACTTATCCGGCCACCCTGACGTCCAATGTCAGCACCATCACTCCCATTTCCACGTCTTTCGGCGTCATAGATTCAGCCGCGTTGAATTTTTTCAATACGGCATTCAATGACATCGTGGATCCGGGCACATCGGTTTCGGCCGACTTTGGCATGCCTTTCTTTTATGGCCGCGCCATCGCCTTCGTCATTTCAGGCAAACGGGTCACCGAAGGGATGGGGCCGCTTTACGCGCTCCATTGAGACGGATGAGACGCTCTCCTGCCCTCGTCATCGGCAGCCTCCTGGCAGTGATCGGCATTGGCCTTGGTGCTTTTGGCAGCCACGGATTGCGACATATCCTGGACCCTGTGCCCCTGGAATGGTGGCACACTGCAGTGCAATACCAGATGTGGCAGGCATTGGGCCTGATCGGCCTGGGGGCAAGCCGCCTGGACCAGTTGGCATGGCCCATCACCCTGCTGACGCTGGGCACCCTGCTCTTTGCCGGATCGCTTTATTTGCTGGCGCTGACGGGTTTACACTGGCTGGGCATGATCACCCCCCTCGGCGGCCTGCTGATGATGGCCGGTTGGGCAAGTGTGGCCTGGCGGGCCTGGCAAGCCTGAGCATGGGGACACAGTAAGGAAAGTCGTCGATCCACACTCCTGGGGTGCACCGGATGCCGGGTAACGCTGCCGTATTCGTCACACGCCATCTCTCCAAGGTTTATCGCATGGGAGAGGTCGAAGTACATGCCCTGCGGGGTGTCGATCTTGAACTCTACCCGGGCGAATTCGTCGTACTGCTGGGGGCCTCAGGCAGCGGAAAATCCACCTTGCTGAACATTCTGGGCGGCCTGGACGTGCCAACCTCGGGCGAAGTGTTTTATCTCGACCACAACCTGAGCGCCGCCAGCGCGGACGACCTGACACGGTTTCGTCGGGAGCACGTCGGCTTCGTGTTCCAGTTCTACAATCTGATTCCCAGCCTGACAGCACTGGAGAATGTGTCCCTGGTGACCGAAATCGCGGACCATCCGCTCGACCCCATCGAAGCGCTGGCCATGGTGGGACTGAAGGAACGCATCAACCATTTTCCCGCCCAACTCTCCGGGGGAGAGCAACAACGCGTCGCCGTAGCAAGGGCTGTGGCAAAGCGCCCCGACGTGCTGTTGTGCGACGAACCCACGGGCGCGCTGGATTACGCCAGCGGAAAAATCGTGCTGGAGGTCCTGGATCGCGTCAATCGTGAGTTGGGCACGACCACCGTGGTCATTACCCACAACGCCGCCATCGCCGCCATGGCCGACCGCATCATCCACATCAGCAGCGGAGAGATCGTCGAGGTCAAATGCAATGAACGCAAGGCAAGCCCATCGGAACTGGCATGGTGACATGGAAAATGAGCGCCCTCGACAGAAAGCTGTTACGCGATCTGTGGCACTTGCGCGGGCAGCTCCTGGCCGTGGCAGCCATTGTCGGCTGCGGCATCGGGGTTTTTCTCACCATGCGCGGCATGTACGAATCGCTGGTCCATGAACGCGCCGATTACTACACGCAGTACCGTTTTGCGGATGTTTTCGACAACGTCAAACGTGCCCCGGAATCCCTGGCCAAGCGCATCGCAACCCTGCCCGGCGTGGCTGCGGTGCAAACCGGCATATCCCTGGAAGTCACGCTCGACGTCCCGGGACTGAGGGAGCCAGCCACCGGCCAGCTGGTCACGATCCCCCAGACGGGCCCCGCACTGCTCAACCAGATTTACATTCGTCGCGGCAGAACGGTTGCCCCCAACGCGACCGACGAAGTCCTCATCAGCGAAGCGTTTGCCCAGGCCAATAACCTGGAGCCCGGATCCCACTTCGAGGCCGTCATCAACGGCCATTGGCAGCGGCTCAATGTGGTCGGCATCGCCATCTCCCCGGAGTTCATCTACGTTCTGCGGCCCACCAGTGGCCTGCCCGACGATCGGCGCTATGGCATCCTGTGGATGGGCCGCAATGCGGTCGAACATGCGTTCGACATGGCGGGCGCTTTCAATAACGTGGCCATTGCCTTGACCAAAAATGCCTCCGAGGCCGACGTCATCTCCAGCCTGGATCGCCTGCTGGATCGCTACGGCAGCCTGGGAGCCTATGGGCGCATCGACCACCTCTCCGACAAAATCATCTCTGACGAGATCAACCAGGATCGCGTGTACGGATTCCTGGTCTCCGGAATTTTTCTTGCCGTGGCCGCTTTCATCATCAACATCGTACTGACGCGACTGATCGCCACCCAGCGCGACCAGATTGGCGTACTCAAAGCTTTTGGCTACAGCAACGGGGTGGTGGCCTGGCATTACCTCAAGCTGGTACTGGTCACGTTGCTGATCGGCACTGCCATGGGGATCCCCGTGGCGTACTGGATGGGCAATCTCCTTGCCGACATTTACCGGGATTTTTTCCATTTCCCCCGGCTTGAGTGGTCTCTGAGCCCTACCGGACTGATCTCCGCCACCGCCGTGTGCCTTGTTGCAGCCCTGGGCGGCGCATATGGCGCCCTGATGCGCGCGGCCCGCCTGCCGCCTGCAGAAGCCATGCTCCCCGAACCTCCTGGGCGTTTTCGCCCCACCCTGATCGAGCGACTTGGTTTTCAACGCCTGCTCTCCGTGACGACCCGCATGATTCTGCGCAACCTGGAAAGGCGCCCGATCAAGGCCCTGCTTTCCGTGCTCGGCATTGCGCTTGCCGTGGCCATCCTGGTGGCAGGGCGTTACGGTGTGGATGCGCTCGACCGCATCATCGACATCCAGTTTCGCGCTGTACAGCGGGAAGACGTGATGCTTGAATTTGCGAACCCGCGCTCCGCCAATGTCCGTCATGCAGTGCGCCACCTGCCCGGCATCCTGACAGCCGAACCCTTCCGGGCGGCACCGGTCCGCCTGAGGTTTCAGCATCGCATGCGCCGCACTGCCATACTCGGCCTTTCTCCCGACGGCGATTTGCGCGCCATCGTCGGCCTCGACTATGACCGCGTGTCCCTGCCGACAGAAGGCTTGCTGCTCTCTGCCAAGCTTGCTGAAACCCTGGGCGTCGTGCCCGGGGATCGCCTGACTGTGGAAGTTCTCGAGGGCCGCCGCGAAACATCGGAAGTCCTCGTTGCAGGCATCGTCAACGACCTGGTCGGCATCAGCGCCTACATGACCTTGCCCAACCTCAACCGTCTGTTGCACGAAGACGCCACCTCATCGGGCGCTTTCGTCAGCATTGATCCCAATCTCAGCACCGAGCTCTACACAACGCTGAAACGGCTTCCCACCGTGCGCGGCGTCAGCGTCAAGGCGGCCATGCTTGCAAATTTCAAGGAGGTCATTGCCCGAAGCATGCAGGTACAAACTGTCATGAACATTTTTTTCGCCTGCGTGATCGCTTTCGGGGTCGTGTACAACAGCGTGCGCATTGCCCTGTCGGAACGTGGCCATGAACTGGCCAGCCTGCGCGTGCTGGGCTTCACCCAGCGAGAAATCGCAGTCATACTGCTTGGCGAGCAGGCCTTGATGACTGCTGCAGCAATCCCCCTGGGGTTTGCCATCGGGTACGGCATCTGTGCTGGCGTGGTGGCGGCGATCAATGCAACGCAGGAAACCTTCCGCATGCCGCTGGTGTTAACTGCCCAGACCTTTGCCTTTGCCTTCGTCGTCGTCTCCATCGCTGCGGCGTTGTCAGGCATGATGATCTGGGGCAGGCTACGTCGCCTGGATCTGGTGGCTGTACTCAAGACTCGGGAGTGAAACGTGAATACCTTGAAAAAAAATGCCCTGTGGATCATTCTGGGATCTGCCCTCATCATCCTGATCTTCTGGGCTTTCATTCCTGAAGCCATTCTCGTCGAAACCGCCACGGCTGAAAAAGGAACACTGCGCGTCACCATTGACGAAGATGGTGAAGTCCGCGCCCATGACCGTTACGTCGTTGCCACCCCCGTTTCCGGAAAATTGATGCGCATCAACCTGGACGAAGGCGACGTCGTGAATGCAGGGCAAGTCCTGGCAAAAATCGCTCCCGTGCCGCTTTCCGTTAGAGAGCGCGAAGAGCATACAGCCCGCATCGCCGCAGCAGAAGCCCTGGTCAAGGAAGCATCAGAACGCGTGCAACATGCACAGGCCGACCTTGAACAATCCAAACGCGAACACGGTCGGATCGAACAGTTAGCAAAAAAAGGATTCATCTCTTCCCAAACCGCTGAGCAGGCGCGCATTGACGAAATCACCAAATCCAACGAGCTCGAAGCGGCTCGTTACCGCCTGCAGTCGGCGAGCGCAGAAGTGCGGGCCGCGCGCGCGCCCCTCCTCGTTTCGGATGCAGGCACGACCATCGAGATCAAGGCTCCTGTCACCGGCAGCGTGTTGCGCATTGTGGACAAAAGCGAGCGGGTAGTCGCAGCGGGGACGCCGCTCCTGACTTTGGGTGACCCGACCCGGCTTGAAGTCGTCATTGATGCGCTCTCCACCGATGCGGTAAAGATCAAACCGGACATGCCCGTATTGCTTGAAAACTGGGGAGGGAACCTGACCCTGATGGCCAGGGTGCGGCGCATCGAACCTTCCGCTTTCACCAAGGTTTCCGCGCTCGGCGTGGAGGAACAGCGCGTCAATGTCATTGCCGATTTTGTGGATTCGCCAGGACCCTTGGGAGACGGGTTTCGCGTGGATGCCCGCATTGTTGTGGCAGAAAAACCGGACGTGCTGAAGGTGCCCGTCAGCAGCCTCTTTCGTGTAGGACAGGGATGGGCCTTGTTTACCGTCAAAGACAGGCGTGCTGTACGACGCAACGTGGAGGTTGGTTTGCGCAATGCCACTGAGGCCGAGATCCTGCACGGTCTGGATGCAGGCAACAGCGTCATCCGCCATCCATCGAACCAGATCACTGAGGGCACGCGCGTCGAAGTTGCCATGCATGACTCGCGAGGCCGATAATCATCCTGTGAATTGCTGTGGTTTCCCCCTGAAATCGTTCAACTCACATTCAAAAGGAGTCAATCATGGTAAAACAACCTTTGATGGTATCCACCCTGACAAGTGTCCTGCTGCTTTCCGTCGGTCCCTCCCTCGCTGCGGACCAGGAACGCACGCAGGAACGCACGCAAACACAGGACCGCATTCAAACCCAGGAACGCGAACAGATCTACGGCAGCCAGATCATGACGCCGCAGGAGCGCACTGAATATCGCAATCGCATGCGCTCTGCAAAAACGGCTCAGGAACGTGAGCAAATCCGGCTTGAACACCATAACCAGATGTCAGAGCGTGCCAGAGCCAGAGGCCTGACATTACCCGACGTACCACCTGCACGTGGCGGCGGCATGGGGCCCGGGGGCGGTATGGGGCCCGGGGGCGGTATGGGTCCTGGCGGTGGCGGCATGGGCCCAGGCGGCCCTGGCCGCTGATACTCTGAAATAACGTTCCAAACTGCGCGGCCCCCGCGCTTTTGGAACGGCCATACGCCCTAATCCGGATTTGCCGCCTTGATACGAAGGATTTCGGCACGGCAACCAATGAACGCATTCACCACGTCAGGATCGAAGTGGCTTCCCGACAGGCGGATGATTTCCTCATGGGCCTGCTCCTCCGTCCAGGGTCTCTTGTAGGGTCGGGTTGTGGTGAGGGCATCATAAACATCTGCAACGGCGACAATTCTGGCCATCAATGGAATATCCGTCCCAGAAATCCCTTTTGGGTAGCCGCTGCCATCCCATTTTTCATGGTGATACAACGCAATGTCGTGCGCCGTGCGCAACAGGTCAGAAGTTGGGTTACTTAGAATATCTGCCCCGATGGTGGGATGTCTTTTTATGATTTCAAATTCCTGCGGATCCAGTTTTCCTGGCTTGAGCAGGATGTGATCCGGAATACCGATCTTCCCAACATCGTGCATGGGACTGGCGACGAGAAGCAACTCGCATTGTGCGGGTGACAGATCCATGCTGCGGCCAATGGCCTCGCAGTACAAACTCATTCTCTTGATGTGCGATCCGGTGTCGCTGTCCCGGTATTCGCCAGCGTTCATGAGTCGACGGATGATGTCGAGCCGCGTGTCGGCAAGCTCATTTTTTGTCTTCAACGATGCAATGCCAAAGGTGATGTCCTCGGCAAGATCTGCCAGCAGTTCGACTTCCTTGTCCGTAAATGCATCCAGCTTGTCGGAATAGACCGTCAGAACGCCCCACGCCCTGGTCGCGCTCATTAATGGAAATGCGCTGCTGCTGCGATAACCCCGCCTCATGGCACTCTCGCGCCAGGGCAGAAGCCTTGGATCATTCTGAAAATCGAAGTTGACCTGGGCCTCCCCTGTTCTGACCGCAAGGCCTGTGACCCCCTGGCCGCTTGGTGTATCAGCCCAGGAGATTTTTGCGTTGTCGAGGTAATGATCCTCAAATCCGTAGACGGCCAGAGGTTTGATGGTTCTTTCTTCGTCGTCATTGGCGATTCCGATCCAGGCCATGCGGTAACCACCGTTTTCGACGATGACGCGACAGATGTCATTCAAGAGCTGGGTTTCGGTTTGGGCATGGACCAGTACCCGATTGCAGGCAATCAACACCCGCAGCGACCGGTTCAGCCTGAGCAATGCGCTCTTGGACACGAGCGCCCCAGCCATATCGTCCACGGCTCTTGCCAGATCACCCAGTTCGTTTTTGGTATAGCGCATTCCGGTACGCGCCTGATAGTCTCCTTCGCTCAACCGGTTGGCGGTTCCCGCAATGACGTTGATCGGATGAACCACCAGACGTTTCCCGCCAAACCAGGCCACCACAAATGTTCCCGCCGTCAGAGCCACCAACCACAGAAGTCCGCGCGTGAATTGGTTATCCGCCGCCGCCGTCACCGATTTTTTTGACAGGCCGATCCACAGGTAGATGGGCCCATCTGCAGTATCGGAAAAATGGGAAAACGCAAAAACGCGCTGTACATTGTCATAGCCCGACACTTCAGCCGTACCGGTGCCGCGCTGGGATGTGAGCGTAGTAAAAAACGGAATGTTGGAGATGTTCCGGCCAATCAAGTTTTCAGGATCGGGATAACGGGCCAGAACGGTACCCTTTCCGTCAATCAGCCCTATCCTGGCATCCGGTGGGTATTTTCCCCTGACAAACTCGTTCTCGATCCAACCCAGGTCCAGACTGGCTTCAATCACGCCCTGGACGTGTCCGGATTTGTCCCGCACGGCAAGCGCGAAAGGCAGCACCCAGCGCTTGCTCACGCGACCTGTAATGGCCTCTCCCACAATCAGTTCATTACTCGAAAGCGCCTTTTTGAAATATTGACGATCTGCAACGTTCAATTTCCCGCGGATGGGGTTTGCACTGCATACCACGTTGCCATTAGGGGTGACCAGCATCAGGTTGCCCATGTGAGTGTCATTCTTGACCAGATTCTCCAGCACACCATGGCAGTCTTCCGAACCAGGACGACGATTGAATGCATTGGTTTCGGAAATAAGCAACGGAAGGTGCTGAATGTAGCGAACCGTCTGATTTTCCGCTTCGGCGATTTGATGCGCGTGGCTCTCCAGAACCTGGAGCGTCTCGGCCAGCTCGTGGCTGCGCCTGTCATAGGCGTTGTAAATCGCCATGGAAAGCACGATGAGATAAGTCAGGGCCAGCAGCGCCAGAACCTGAATGCGCAGACTATGAATATTTATTTTCACGTAAACCCACTTAGTGCCGTCAACGGTGCGCCACAGAACATCAGTCTGCCACATTTACCGCCGGTACTGTTTCATGGCGCTCATTCTGCAAACAACGCATTCACTTTAGCCGCACAAATGAAATCATTTTCAGACAGGCCATGGATGGCATGAGTGGTGTACTCCACGAGGCACCGGTTGTAGCTCACTTTCATGTCGGGGTGATGGTCTTCGCGGTGTGACAGCCATGCCACTGCGTTGACGAACGCCATGGTTTGATAGTAGTTCTTGAACTCGAAAGTCCTGCTGATGATTTGGTCATGTTGCACCCAGCCGCCAAGCTGATTCATCAGGCGGTGGATTTCATCCTGCGATAGCGGAGGGGGGTCTCCTTCGCAGGGTTTGCATTTTTTTCCTACCAGGTCACAGGTCTCTGTCATGGCGTCCTCACTGAACGGAATAATGGCTCGTGAAACGATTTTATAGGCAATCGCAGGCGAGCACCCGATCCCGAAAACCCGGCCGACTGGAAGATCGGCTAGAATGCGCCATGGAACGAGCCGTCCCGCTGTGCCTCTGGAGTACCCTAGAGACAAACCACCCCAGGGGTGATCCCAAACGACGCCTGAAAACATGAACCCTGCCCTCACCCAGACCAGTCCAAAAGTCCGATCCGTTGAGCAACTCGTCAAGGGCATCCAGACCTCTGACGGAGCCGGCGTACGTCTGACGCGCGTCCTGACCCAAAACCTGCAACGCAGACTCGATCCGTTTCTGATGCTTGACGCCTTCCGCAATGAAAACCCGGACGACTATATCGGAGGCTTTCCAAGCCACCCCCATCGGGGATTCGAAACGGTGACCTACATGATTGCAGGCCGGATGCGCCACCATGACAGCGCCGGCAATGAAGGCCTGCTTGGGCCGGGCGGCGCGCAATGGATGACCACGGGGAGCGGACTCATTCATTCCGAGTTGCCTGAACAGGAGAAAGGTCTGATGGAGGGTTTCCAGCTGTGGGTCAATCTGCCCTCCAAAAACAAGATGATTCCGCCGAGCTATCGCGACATCCCTACCGAAGCAGTCCCGGAATTCACCACGGAAAACGGCGTTCGGGTGCGCGTCATCGCCGGGTCCAGTTGTGGCGTGTCCGGCGCCGTCCTGCGCCCGGACACGGAACCGCTCTTTCTTGACGTACATTTGCCCGCTGGGGGTTCATTCGACCAGCCCATCGACCCGGACCACAACGCGTTTACGTACACCTATCGCGGCAGCATCGGAATTTCCGGCACCGCCGTGCCGGATCGGCATATGGCTATTCTTGCAAACGATGGCACCCCTGCCCTCCGCGTCGAAGCCCTCGAGGACGCGCGCCTGATTATCGTGGCAGGTCGTCCCCTCAACGAACCCATTGTCCAGTACGGCCCCTTTGTCATGAATACAAGCGAAGAGATTCAGCAGACCTTGCGCGACTATAGGGCAGGAACCTTTGAGAAATCCACTGTACGATCCCTGTGACTGCCCCACTTAACGAGCTCCGGAGAACTGACATGCGCCTTTTGCTTGTATGGCTGATCAATGCAGCTGCGTTGTTCGCCCTCCCCTATTTGATGTCTTCGATCCGTGTGGACTCGTTCATCACCGCATTGATCGCGGCACTGGTGTTGGGGCTGGTCAATACCTTCATTCGTCCGTTACTGGTCCTGCTCACGCTGCCCGCAACACTGCTGACCCTGGGACTGTTCATTTTCGTGATCAACGGACTTCTGTTCTGGTTTGTCGGAACGTCTGTCGAAGGTTTTCACGTCGGCGGATTCTGGTCTGCCGTTGGCGGCGCAATCCTCTATAGCATCCTTTCCTGGGCATTGTCGGTGATCCTGCTGGGTGACAACGCTGGCTGAGCGCACCCTCATTACATCCGTGCCATCAGCACGGAATGACAAATTCAAATAAAGCCGGTATAAGGAGCGGCTGCGTTCGCGGAGCCAGGGATGGCCTTCCGCCTCCTCGCAGCAGTTTTCAGGAATTGAATTTATCCATTTTTACACTGGAATGATAATGAAAAAAATTATCGCTGTTTCTGTTCTTTGTGCCTCTGTCCTGCCCGCCATGGCACACGACGACGAACATTCTGAAGGGGGATTGGAAAATTACATCGGCCTATCCGCAAGCCGCCTGACCTCTGGCGCTTCGGGTACGGGAGCCGCCGTGATGCTGGGCCATCGTTACGGTGAATACTTTGCGGCGGAGATCGCTTATGAAGATACCGGGGCCCTCAATGCGGGCACCGAGCGCACCACGGCCTATTCGGCAGCCGGAATCGTGTATCTCCCTCTCATCGCAGACGTTGAAGCTTATGGCAGGCTGGGTTACGCAACGGCCAACACCAAGGACGTCAGCGGCATCCAGGCCAACCACGGTGGCATGACCTACGGTGCTGGCCTGGAGCGCAGACTGAACGATAAATATTCCATCGCCCTGGGTTGGGATCGCATTCGCATCGGCGACAACGCTGCCATCCCACGTGCCAACGAAGATTCCTACGCAGTCACCCTGCTTCGCAAATTCTAAACAGCAGTCCTTCCGGAATCGGCAGCAATCGCTGCTGATTCCATCTAATCTGCAAGCGGACTGGGGCGGATCTGGACCCTGATGACCTTGGGTGACGCCTCCTTTCCACCCTCCCCATGAAAGTTGGCCCGCGTTCCCGAAGTCGTCCACAAGCCGCGCCCTTTCCATCCCGCAGCGGGGTCGTCGATGCGACCATCCACATTTTTGGTGAAGAACGGCATGGGATACGGCACATGCAGGTTCACGAACTGGCCGTTGACCCAGGCAAGCAGTGATTCGCCGCCGTTGGTGGAGGCAATCGGCACGTCCTTGCCCAGCCCCAGCGTATTGAACCGGTCCACCCAGAGGTAATAGGCATGGTCCGCGCTGCCTTTCGGATCGAGCCCCTTGAACTGAGGTCCCGGAAAACGGTAGAGGCTCCAGCCTTCCGGGCACTGCCTGCCTTCAGCCGTGGTGGGCCCGCTCAGGGGACCCTTGCATTTGCTCCGGTCAAAGCTCGCCATCTGCCCGCTGGAAAGGACGGTCCAGACCACCCCCCTGGAATCGATATCCAGCCCTCGCAGGCCAAACGTGCCTTCGGGGGGGCGGTAGATTTCAGCAAGCGCCGTGTGGGCCGGATCGCTGCCTGGATTCAACCGGACCAGATAACCGGGCTGGTCCATGCGCGAAAACCCCACGTCCATGGATTGCCCCCAGATCGAATCGTCCACCGGGCTGGGTTGCACGCCGTAGAACGCTGCCATGACGCGCTTGTCTTTCTTCGGGTCGAGCGGCGCATCCGCCGCCACATAGTCGTCGCGCCGCCCATTACCGTTGGTATCAATGATGAGGGGCGTCCACCCTTGCGACTTCTGCTCGTCCCCGGTCTCGAGGTAGAGACGGGTATTGAGCCAGCCCACTACGCCGCTGCCGGGTGGGCCGGCGCTCGTCCACAGGGTGTTGTCCCGATCGTGTGCGAAGTAGAGATGATGGGTACTAAAGCAGGTATCGATCAGGCGCCAGGTTTTCTTGTCAGGATCGTACATGCTGATCTGGCGCATGGATTCATCCAGGGGCAGGGCCCGGGCCGAGGGATGAGACGATCCCTGCTTGCAAAATGCGGGATTCGGTGACGGACGGATGCGCGATGCAAACCAGATCCTGCCGCGTTCGTCCAAAATCAGGTTATGGATGCTGGTATGCCCATCCCAGATATGCTCGTCGCCCCAATACGCCGAAGGGCCCTTGCCCACCTCCAGCTGGGAAGGCGTGGCGGGATCCCTGTAAGGCATGCGGATTTCCGAGACCGTATTGTGGATGGGATCAAGGATGGGGACGAGATCCGTGCTCTCTTCTGGTGCCCCCCAGATGGGGCCGTTGGCATTGACCGTCGGCTGACGCTTGTCGGTAGAGATGGCATCGTGCAGGTAATCCCTGGGTGAAGACCAGTCCCACAAGGTATAAACGGCGTTGCGCTCAAGGCCTTGGGGGCGCAACGGCGTCTCGAAAGGCAATGCTCCTTGGGCAATCCGGTCAGTCCATTGCGAAAAAAGCGTGAGCCCCTTCTCGGGGCCCAAGCGAGCCAGCACCGTCGCCATGTAGCCCATGGCCTGGCCGGCCTGGGTGCGGTAGGCCCAGGCTGCAAAGGAGTCTCCGTGGCCCAGGTGCATGAAGAACCCGGGCACTTCGCGCACCCCACGTGAGCCCAGGGCGTGACAGGACTGGCAGCCGTTTTTGAGGGTATCCACCCAGTAATACTGGGACTTCATGGACTGCGGAATGCCGTTGCCCTGGGGCCCCGTTCCAGGAAATTCCTCGGGTTTTGGAATCTCCAGCAACGAGTACCAATAGACGCCAGGATAATAGGCCGCCGCAGCCCGCGCGTCGGGCGCCGGGACGGCCTCGAGTTTCAGGCGCTGTCCGGGCGAGGCCACCGTTTTTGGCGAATCCACCAGCCCGTAGCCCCTGACCCAAACCTGGTAGTGCGCTTTGGGCAGTTCGGGAATCAGGAACCGACCCTGGTCGTCGGTGACCACGATCTTGGCAAACCGGGTGGGCAGTTCCATCGTCTCGGCAATGACCCAGACGCCGGCTTCGGGACCCTTGGGACTACTGACCACCCCTCCGATCTCCCGGTCTGAAACCATGCCCCCTGGGACAGCAGCCTGCACCGCGAAAATGCAAAGGCCGGCCAGGGCGCCCAGAATGGCGGATGCACATGGAACTTTCCCGAGTCTCATGGCAATGGCAGATGACCCGTTTTGACCAGAATGGTGCAGCCTTCGCGGCTCAATGGCGTGTGCTGGCTCAAATGCGGGCTTCTGAGCCAGGTCCCGGCCGGATAACGGCCATGCTCGTCTTCGAACACGCCGTCCAGGACAAGGATTTCTTCGCCGCCGTAATGGTGATGCCGGTTAAAGTACGTTTCGGGCGCCCACTGAACCAGTGCCGTGTGTTGTACGCCGAATTCGGAGAGCGGCAGTACTGAAAGACCCGGCACCAATCCGGCATACCACGGCGCCGTGGCGGTATCGATCACCACGCGTTCGACATCCAGCGGATCCAGGTGCCGCAACTTCACGAATAACGTACAGCCTTCGACGGAATAGGGCGCGTGCGCCGAGCCAGGTGGGTTTTTGAGGTAGGTGCCCGGGCCATACGTGCCGTGTTCGTCACACAAAACACCCTCCAGGACGAAGATCTCTTCGCCAAGGTCATGGCCGTGCAGGGGAAACCGGGCGCCGGGTTCATAGCGAACCACCGAGGTCGCGAGGGCGACTTCACCGCCATCGCGTTGCAGCAGCTTGCGGTGGACAAGCTTTTCCGGGCTTGAAGACCATGGCGTCATGCCGACATCCACCACAACGCGCTGACCAAAATCAGAATTTAGCATTGACGTCCGCCGCATGAAACCGGGAAGAGTTGCTGAGAACAAGCGCTGGCAATAGTCCTGGCGGAGAGGGCGGGATTCGAACCCGCGTTAGGTTATTCACCTAAACACGCTTTCCAGGCGTGCGACTTAAACCGCTCATCCACCTCTCCGAAGGCCGCGAATTATACCGGAGTTTGGGGCCTCCGGTCCAAGAAATTACAGCGGGTTCGATCCTAGGCGCTGCGTCGCCTGATGTAGGCCAGCACCCAGCGCGGCGACCAGATCCACTGTCGGTGCAGCAATAGCGACAACCCCAGGACCAAAAACATCAGGTGCACGGGAAAAATTCCAACCCAGGGAGAAAGGCGCCCCTGCACCACCCAGGCTTGCGCAATGCTCATGGTGTTGTAGTACACCATGTAAGCCAGCAACGCGAAAATCATGTTGGAGGAACGCCCGCCCCGTGTGTTGACGTAAGACAACGGGATCGCAAAAACAGCCAGCACCACGAGACTGATGGGCAAACCAAGCCGCCAGTGAATTTCGCCCCACCCATCCAGCGTGGGCTCGTGAAAGAGCTGGCCGATGTTCATGGACTTGACCGAAATGGCACTGCTGCTGACCCCCTTCTGATCCACACGCAGTTCCGCCTGATCGAAATCAATCAGTGAATAACTGGCCGTGCCTGGCTCGCCTTCGTAGCGTCGGCCTTGCTGAAGCACAATGAACCGGTCGCCGTTGGGATGGGCGGCGACAAACCCCTTGTTGGCGGCAATGACGCCCAGTTTATGTTCCTGCACCGACTGCACGAAGACGTTGGAAACCTTGTCCTTGCTCTCGCTGATGGCATCCACGAAAAACACCTGGTCGGACTGGCGCGATTCGCGAAACACGCCGGGAGTGATCTGAGAAGTTTCATCGCGACTGTCCAGGCGGCTTTGGTACTCGGCGCGCTTGCCGATGGCCCAGGGAGAGACGACGAGGCTCATGAGCGCCACGACAAGCGCCATGGGCAGCGCAAAAGCAAGGACCGGGCGAACGAAGCGCGTCAGGCTGACCCCGGAACTGAACCAGATGATCATCTCGGAATCCCGATAGCAGCGCGTCAACGTCATCAGGAGGGCCGTAAACACGGCCGCGGAAAGGATTACCGGCAAGTAGGTCAAAGCGCCGAAGGCCACCATGGCCGCCACGGCATCGGCGGAAAGCGCGCCGCCGGCAGCCAGGCCCAGCAGCCTGACCACCGTCACGGTCAGGAGGATGGACAGCAGCACCATCAGGGCCATGACCGCGGTCCGGCTGAATTCCTTGCGAAGCGAACGACTGAAGATCATAATTTCCGTTTTTATTCGCAATGTTAGGCAAATTGCCTGGAGAGATACCGTGGAATTTAGCATAAAAGCCCAATCGCCCGAGAAAGTCCGCACCGCCTGCGTCGTCGTCGGGGTTTCCGAGGGGCGCCGCCTGTCACCGAGCGCCAAGGTATTGGACGCTGCTGCAGGCAACCATCTGTCCCGCCTGCTCAAACAGGGCGATCTTCCCGCCAAAGTGGGGAAAACACTGCTGCTCCACGGCGTTCCAGGCCTCCCTGCGGAGCGGGTCCTGCTGGTGAGTACGGGGACCGAAAAGACCCTCAATGACCGGGACTTCCGTACCTTGGTGCGCGCCGCGGTTCAGTCCCTGGACGGCACTGGCGTCAAGGATGCCCTGTTCTGTCTCGTGGAAATCCCCGTGGCAGGGCGCGATGTGGAATGGAAGCTGGAACAGCTGGTCTTGACGGCCCGCGAAACCGGCTACCGCATCACCCGGGTTGCCGACCAGCAGGATCCCCCCTGCACGCTCGCCCAGATCAGCATCCCGACTCCCGAAAAAACCAAGCCTGCCGCCCTCGCCACCCTCATTTCGCGCTCACAGGCCATCGCCAACGGCATGGCGCTGACGCGCGACCTGGGCAATCTGCCCCCCAACCTCTGCACCCCATCCTATCTCGCCGAAAGCGCCAGGACTCTGGGCAAGCAATGGAAGCTCAAGATCGAGGTGCTGGAGCAGGCCCACATGGAAAAACTGGGCATGGGCGCCCTGCTCGCGGTTGCTGCCGGCAGCCGCCAGCCCCCCAAGCTCATCGTGATGCACTATGCCGGCGCGGCCAAGAGCCAGAAGCCCGTGGTCCTGGTGGGCAAGGGCATCACTTTCGACACTGGCGGCATTTCACTCAAACCCGCGCCAGAAATGGATGAAATGAAATTCGACATGTGTGGGGCAGCCAGTGTCTTCGGCACGATGCGCGCCGTGGCCGAAATGAAACTGCCCATCAACCTGATCGCGGTCATCCCCACGTGCGAAAATATGCCTGACGGCAACGCGACTCGGCCGGGTGACATCGTTCGCAGCATGTCCGGACAGACCATCGAAATCCTCAACACGGATGCAGAAGGCCGCCTCATCCTCTGCGATGCCCTGACTTATGCGGAAAAGTTTGAACCCGATACCATCATCGATGTCGCCACCCTCACGGGCGCCTGCGTGATCGCCCTGGGGCACGAAGCCGCAGGGCTGTTTGCCAACGACGACAAGCTGTCGGAAAAATTGCGCGCGGCGGGAGACTACACGGGAGACCGGGCCTGGCCCCTGCCCCTCTGGGAAGAGTACCAGGAAGGGCTCAAATCCAACTTTGCCGACGTGGCCAACGTGGCAGGACGCCCTGGCGGTACCATCACTGCGGCAAGCTTTCTTGCCCGGTTTACCCGAAAGATGCGTTGGGCGCACCTTGACATCGCCGGCGTGGCCTACAAGGGGGGCAGGGAAAAAGGCGCCACGGGGCGTCCTGTCAAGCTGTTTTGCCGCTACCTGATCCAACGCAGCGGACACTAATGGCATCGTGACCCGGATTGATTTCTACACCCATGTCCAGGACAAGTTGCCCGTCGCCATCCAGCTCATCAGCAAAGCCTGGGACCGCGGATTGAACGTGTGGGTCCGGGTGGCTGACGACGCGGCGGCCGCCCGGCTGGACCAGGGGTTGTGGACGCATCCAGCCGCAGGGTTCGTCCCGCATTGCAGGTCGGACCATGCACTCGCCAGCGAAACGCCCGTCATCATCGACGCGGGGGCACGCGTACCCAGCACCGACCAGGTCCTGATCAACCTGCACCCGGAGCGCCCGGAATATTTTTCGCGCTTTGAGCGCCTGATCGAGATCGTCAGTCTGGACGACCAGGATCGCCAGCAGGCCAGGGAACGTTTTGTCTTTTACCGGGATCGCGGATTTGAAATCCACTCCCACGATTTAAGTCAGTCAAAGATCTAAGGCATGGAACTCGCAAAAAGTTTTGAACCTCACCCCATCGAAGCGCGCTGGTATCCCGAATGGGAATCGCGCGGCTACTTCAAGGCCTCCATGAATGCGGACGCCCGGCCGTACTGCATCCTGCTGCCGCCGCCCAATGTCACCGGGACACTGCACATGGGCCATGCCTTCCAGCACACCCTGATGGACAGTTTGATCCGCTATCGGCGCATGATGGGGGACAACGTCCTCTGGCAGGCCGGCACGGACCACGCGGGCATTGCCACCCAGATCGTGGTGGAACGCCAGCTTGAAGCGCAGCAGCTGGATCGCCGCACGCTGGGCCGCGAAGCCTTTCTGGAAAAGGTGTGGCAATGGAAAGAGCAATCCGGATCCACCATCACGCGCCAGATGCGACGCCTGGGCAGTTCCTGCGACTGGACCCGTGAACGCTTTACCATGGACGAAGGGTTGAGCCGTGCCGTGGCCCGGGTGTTTGTGCAGCTCTACCGTGAAGGCCTGATCTATCGGGGCAAACGCCTGGTCAACTGGGACCCCGTGCTGCAGACCGCCGTGTCGGACCTGGAGGTGGTGTCTGAAGAAGAGGATGGCAAGCTCTGGCAGATTCGCTACCCGCTGACCTCGGGTCAGGACCACCTGGTCGTAGCCACCACCCGGCCTGAAACGTTGTTGGGGGACGTGGCGCTCGCGGTGCACCCCGACGATCCACGCTACCGGCACCTGATCGGACAGCAGGTGTTGTTGCCGCTGACCGGACGCAGCATCCCGGTCATTGGCGATACCTATGTGGACCCGGCTTTCGGCACCGGCTGCGTGAAAATCACGCCCGCGCACGATTTCAACGACTATCAGGTGGGCCTGCGGCATCAGTTGGCTCCCGTTTCCATTTTCACGCTGGATGCCCGCATCAACGAGAATGCGCCCCAAGCCTACCGCGGCCTGGACCGTTTCGAGGCCCGTACCCGCGTCCTGGCCGATCTGGAAGCGCTGGGTCTGCTGGAGAGCGTCAAGCCGCACAAGCTGATGGTGCCGCGCGGCGACCGCACACGACAGGTCATCGAGCCCATGCTGTCCGACCAGTGGTTTGTTTCCATGGAAGGCATGGCCCGCGACGCCCTGTCCGTCGTGAAAGACGGAAAGATCCGTTTTGTTCCGGAAAACTGGACCAGCACCTACAACCACTGGCTCGACAACATCCAGGACTGGTGCATTTCCCGCCAGTTGTGGTGGGGGCACCGTATCCCGGCCTGGTATGACGACGAAGGCCAGGTCTACGTGGCAGAAACCCAACCCGAGGCGGTTGCCCTGGCTGGTGGCAAACCCCTGCGACAGGATGAAGATGTCCTCGACACCTGGTTTTCCTCGGCGCTCTGGCCTTTCTCCACGCTGGGTTGGCCCGAAGAAACTGCCGAACTGCAGGCCTTTCTGCCTTCGAGCGTGCTGGTCACAGGGTTTGACATCATCTTTTTCTGGGTGGCGCGGATGGTCATGATGACGACCCATTTCACCGACCATGTGCCTTTTCAGGAGGTCTACGTCACCGGGCTGGTGCGCGACGCCCATGGCCAGAAAATGAGCAAGTCCAAGGGCAACATTCTCGACCCCATCGACCTGATTGACGGCATCGACCTGGAAGCGCTGGTCCGGAAACGCACCAGCAATCTGATGGATCCCAAGCAGGCGGCTGCCATCGAAAAAAGCACGCGCAAGGAATACCCGGACGGCATTCCAAGCTTCGGCACCGATGCGCTGCGGTTTACCTTTGCCAGCCTTGCCACGCATGGCCGCGACATCAAGTTTGATCTGCAGCGCTGCGAGGGTTATCGCAACTTCTGCAACAAGTTGTGGAATGCCACGCGATACGTTTTGATGAACGTGGAAGGCCAGGATTGCGGGCTCGACCCTGCCCTGGCCGTCTCGCTCTCCACGGCTGACCGCTGGATCATCAGCCGCCTGCAGGACGCCGAGGCCGCTGTGCACGAAGCATTCAGGACCTATCGTTTCGACATGGCGGCCCGGGCACTCTACGAGTTCCTGTGGGACGAGTATTGCGACTGGTATGTGGAGCTTGCCAAAACCCAGCTGGCGCAAACGGATGCGGCCATCCAGCGCGGCACGCGCCGCACCCTGTTGCGCGTCCTGGAAGCCACGCTGCGCCTTGCCCACCCCATCATCCCGTTCATCACGGAAGAGCTGTGGCAAAAGGTCGCCCCCCTGGCCGGAAAATCCGGACCGAGCGTCATGTTGCAGCCCTATCCCCAACCCCAGGCGGAAAAGCGCGACGCAAGCGCCTGCGAAGCCATCGCACTGCTGAAGGACCTCGTCAATGCCTGCCGTACCCTGCGCAGCGAAATGAACGTGGGGCCTGGCGAGCGCGTTCCCCTCCTGATGAGTGGCAACACGGCCCAGCTTGCGGGACTGGAAGGCTATCTCCAGTTTTTGGCGCGCCTGTCGGAAGTCTCGGCACAACCTGCGGGCTTGCCGGATGCAGATGCCCCCGTCGCAGTCGTTGGTGACATCCAGCTGATGCTGAAAATCGAAATTGACGTGGCGGCGGAAACGGAGCGGCTCAACAAACAGATTGCCAAGCTGGAAGAGGAACTCGTCAGGGCCAGTGCCAAACTCGACAACCCGGGGTTCGTGGCACGCGCCCCGGCGGCCGTAGTGGCCCAGGAACGGGAGAGGATGGAACGCTTCGCGCTTACCCTGAAAGAACTCCAGGGGCAACTGGCGCGACTGCAAAAGCGGGCCTGACGCCGGCCCGCCGTCTAGGAACCGCTCAACCTCGAGCGGTCGCCTTTCTTGCCATTTTGCGCATTGAGTTCTTTCTTGATTTCGCGAATGCGCGCTTCAACGCTTGAATTCTGGTAGAAGTCCCCATCGCCGCTCTTGGCAGCAATCTGCAATTGATCCAGCGCGGCCGTGAGGTTGCCCTGGCGCAAGTAGGACTCAGCCAGCGCCTCATGGCTCAGGAGCTGCTTGTCGAGGTGCGCGTACGCCCTCGCCTGCAGATCATACAGGTGGTAGTCGCTGCGCGACAGCAAGAGCCGGTTGTTGATGACGTCCAACCCTTCCTTGTCCCGATGCGCATCCAGCAGAGCGGCGATGTAGCCGTAGTTGAGCGCCCGCTGGTCCGGGTAATGGTGCAGGGCCACCCGATACAGGTTGATGGCCTCATCAAGGTGCCCCTGATCGTGCACGATTTGTGCACCCAGGCTATCGTACAACGCATTCGGGGAGGACACCGCCCGCACGGAAGCCAGCGTACTGGCCGCCGCATCCAGTTTGCCGTCACGCCATAACGCAACGGCCTTTCCATACAGCAGGGGCCGGTCTTCCGGCCGCTTGACGTCGAGCGTGCGTCCATCGAAGTAGCGCATCGCCTCTCGCGGCGTTCCCGACAGCGCGGCGATCCGCGCGCGGATCAATTGGAAGTCGGGGCCATCCTGCACCTGGCGGTAGGGAATCGCCTGCAGGCGGTCCTGGATTTCGGCCAGACGCTCCGCCGTCAAAGGGTGGGTCTTGAGGTAGGCCGGAGAGGTCCCCTCGTAAAACCGGCCATAACGCTGCAGTTTGCTGAAGAACGTCGCCATGGCGCGCGGATCGTAGCCTGACTTGATCAGGCGCTGGATACCCAGGCGGTCCGCTTCACGTTCATTTTCCCGGGTAAAGTCGAGTTGCGCCTGGACCATGCCGGCCTGCGCCCCCATCACTGCCCCGATGCTGGCATCAGGATTGCTGCGCGCGGCCAGGATGGCCGCCGCCATGGCCGCAAGGGACAGCGGCATGTTCTTGCTTTGGGCTTCGATCATGCGCGCAATATGGTGCTGCGTGACGTGGGAAATTTCGTGCGCCAGCACGGAGGCCAGTTCAGACTCGTTTTCCGCCGCCATCATGAGCCCGGTATGCACGCCAATGAAGCCGCCAGGCAGGGCGAAGGCATTGAGGCTGGCATCCTGGATCAGGAAAAACTCGAATTGCTGGCCACCGAGATCATCACTCACCGCGAGCAGCCGGTTGCCCACGCTGTTCAGGAAGTCCACGCTCTCGGGATCGTCAAAATAGACCTGGTCGCTGCGGATTTCGAGCATGACCTCGCGCCCCAGGGCTTTTTCATCCTGGCTGGAAAACACCGCCGAGGAGCTGTCCCCCAGATCGGGCAACTCATACGCGGCGGAACTGCCGATCATGCAGCAGATCACAAGAAACACAAGAAATGGTCGCATCTTGCTATGATAACCTTGGTAGCGCATTGTTCCCCTGACCTTATAATCTCCAGACGCCATTGTTACAGAGCCCCTCACTCTTGTCATGAACCCCACACTGACCCACTTTGACAGCGCCGGCCAGGCCCATATGGTTGACGTCGCAGACAAAGCCGAAACCCACCGGGTGGCACGCGCCACAGGCCGGATCGTCATGCAGCCCCAAACCCTCAACATGATCAAGCATGGGGCTGCCAAAAAGGGAGACGTCCTCGGCATCGCGCGCCTTGCCGCCATCCAGGCGGCAAAACGGGCTGCAGACCTGATTCCGTTATGCCATCCCATCCCGCTCACCCGGGTGGCCGTCGATTTTTCCCTGGATGCGGCGCATTCCTCCGTAGAT
>JAJZRV010000073.1 GCA_021850135.1 Pseudomonadota bacterium | reverse complement strand
TTCCGATCTGAACAGGGCCAGGACGCGATCCATGACCTGCAACAGGTTCAACTCCATGAGCATCAGGGCGATCAGGGTATTGAACACGACCCAGACCACGCGTCCGGGATGACTGTGGGTCAGCCGAGAAAAAAAATTGGACCAAGCCAGCGACCCCGCGTAGGCGTTGGTGACATTGATCTTGAGCTGGGACACGATGACAAACACGGCCGTGATAGCCAGGGCCCAGTGCCCCTGGTTGAACACCAAGCCAAAGGCATTCAGGTACATCTGGTTGGGGTTCACGGACAGGGCTTCGGGCATCCCGTAACGAATCGCCAGGAATGCCAGGAATGCGCCCCCCATCATCTTCAGGGCGCTCAATACCAGCCAGCCCGACCCCCCCACCAAAACACCCAGATTCCAGCGCTTTCGGTTTTCTTCCGTCGCCTCGGGCATGAAACGCAGATAGTCCGCCTGTTCTCCCATCTGGGCGATCAGGGGCATGACCACGGCACAGGCGCCCACGAATAGACGCGGGTCAAAATGGGTGCCGGTCCCTGCCCTCCCCCCAAAATGGCTGAACAGGACGAAATCCTGCGACTGGTTGAGCAGCAGATACACATAGGGCAGCAGCAGCAGGAACAGCCAAACGGGCTGGGTGTAGCTCTGGAAACGGCTGATGGCTGTGATGCCCAGGGCCACGAGGGGGATCACGATGAGGGCGCAGATCAGATAGCCCCAGGCCTCTGGAATGCCGAAGGCAAGATTCAGTGCGGAGGCCATGATGGCGGCCTCGAGGGCGAAGAAGATGAATGTGAAGGCGGCGTAGATCAGCGAGGTGACCGTGGACCCCAGATAGCCGAAGCCCGAGCCGCGCGTCAAGAGATCCATGTCGAGTCCGAAACGTGCCGAGTATCGACTGATAGGCAGGCTTGCCAGAAAAATGATCAGGCCGGACACCAGGATGGCCAGGGCCGCATTGATGAAACCAAAGCTCATCAGGAGGGTGGCCCCGATGGCTTCCAGGACCAGAAAGGACGAGGAGCTGAAGGCCGTATTGGCCACCTGCCAGATGGACCACTTGCGAAAACTGCGTGGCGTGAAACGCAAGGCGTAGTCTTCCAGCACCTCGTTGGCGACCCAGGTGTTGTAATCCCGTCGGACATTGAAAATGTCCTGCATGACGTTTTCGCCGGTGATTTCCTGGCTGGATACGCTCATGAATGCCGGGTCGACAACATCCCCGCCTTTTCGATAAAGGAGATAATCTCCCCCAGGCCGATACCGGTTTTCATGTTGGAAAAGATGAAGGGGGCATCTCCGCGCATCTTTTTGGCATCCCGGTCCATGACCTCGAGGGAGGCCCCGACAAAGGGCGCAAGATCAATTTTGTTGATCACCAGCAGGTCGGATTTGGTGATGCCAGGCCCCCCCTTTCGAGGGATTTTTTCTCCCGCGGCCACATCGATGACATACAGGGTCAGGTCTGACAGCTCCGGGCTGAAGGTGGCCGCCAGGTTATCACCACCGCTCTCCACAAAAATGATGTCGAGTCCGATGAAGCGGCGATTCAGGCGGTCCACGGCTTCGAGGTTGATGCTGGCATCTTCACGGATGGCCGTATGGGGACACCCCCCGGTTTCCACCCCCAGAATCCGGTCGGGCGTGAGAGCTTCGTTGCGCACCAGGAACTGGGCATCCTCTTCCGTGTAGATGTCATTGGTGATGACCGCGATGTTGTAGCGGTCGCGCAGGGCAAGGCAGAGCGCCAGGGTGAGGGCAGTCTTGCCCGAACCCACCGGTCCACCAATCCCGACTCTCAAGGGTTGTGTTTGCATGTTCATGATCGGAATAGACGGGTGTATTGGGTTTCGTGACAACAGGAAGCGATCGCAAACGCGGGCAGATAATTGGATGTTTGTTCCATGGGCATCTGGAGCGCCGCCTGGGCACAGGCAGGCAGCTTCTCGCCCAGGGTCACCAGGAGGCGCTGGCCGACGGTCTGACCAAAGGGCACGAGCTTTACTGCAGCCATCACCTGGTTCTCGAGCCAGGCCCAGAGATATCCCGTCACAGCCTCTTCCATGGGAATGGACCAGGCGTTGACGGCAAAACTCCACACCAGGGGATAACTGGGTTCGGCAAACTGCTCCAGGCTCTGGGTGGGGAAATCCCCCAGGTCGCGCAACAGACGTGCGAGGGAATGTCCCATCTGGAGGGTTTCCGCATGCAGTTCCGACGTTTCCCGACTTGCCAGAAACGCTGCGTCCAGTTCCAGGATCTCGGCACTGGAACCTTTCTGCCAGGCCCGGATCATGTGTGACAGATAGACGGCCTCGAAGCGCGCGACGCCGAATTCGAGGCAATCCTCGATCCAGGCTTGCGCCGAGGCCTCACGCTGCACCGTTCCGGCCTCCACCGCCCATTCCAGCCCCTGCGAATAGGTGTAGGCCCCCACCGGCAGGGCTGGGCTCACGAGTTGCATCAGGCGGATCAGCGCTGTGCTCATTTTCCTGCCGCCCTGGCGCTCATGTCATGGATCCTCGCCCCGCGACCTTCACCGTCCGCACTATGTCCATGGACATGCCCGGCGTGGCCCCCATAGGCCCCGCTTTCGGGCTCGAAGGGTGCGTGCCTTTCCGTGACGGGAAGGCCCAGTCCTTGAACCATTTCCTGGAGGACGTGGTCCTTGGCAAAGCGCAACAGGCCGGGCCGGAGTTCCACCGCCACATGCCGGTTGCCCAGATGGTACGCCACCCGCGCCAGCGCGATCGCATCGGGGCTGGCCACCTCCAGCAAGGCTTCGGGTGCAGCTTTCACGCCGACGATGCGTCCGTCCTGGGCAAGCAGCCGATCACCACCGCGCAATACCGAGCCGCGTGGCAGGAACAACCCGGCCTCCTCACCGTTTTCAAGGCGTGTACGCAGACGATTCTTGCAGCGCAGCTCGAAGGGCAGCTGGAGCCACTCGTTGGGTTGGGCTGTGGATGCTGCCCGGGTTTCGATGAGCATCATGGCTAGAAGAGGAAATAGCGTTGCGCCATGGGCAGTACCGAGGCAGGCTCGCACACCAGAAGCTCGCCGTCGGCATGCACCGCATAGGTTTCGGGGTCCACCTCGATGTGCGGCATCGCGTCATTCAACACCAT
Source organism: Pseudomonadota bacterium (assembly GCA_021850135.1). Taxonomy (GTDB): domain Bacteria; phylum Pseudomonadota; class Gammaproteobacteria; order Burkholderiales; family Ferrovaceae; genus JAJZRV01. The sequence goes on along the minus strand of JAJZRV010000073.1, from coordinate 3,259 downwards.
CTCGCGCTTGGTCACCCCGCGGGTGTTGCGCACGGCCACCAGAGGCTTGCGCAACCCCAGACGCAACAGGGCCTCATTGCCCAGAGCCGCCTGGGACACAAAGGTGACCGAGGTGTTCAAGGCGGCTCCATAACTGCCAAACATGGGGCGATAGTGCACAGGCTGTGGCGTGGGAATGGATGCATTGGGATCCCCCATGGCGGCCATGGCAATCATGCCGCCTTTCAGGATGAGACTGGGTTTCACCCCGAAAAAAGCAGGCTTCCACACCACGAGGTCGGCCAGCTTGCCCGGTTCGATGGAACCCACTTCATGGCTGATGCCGTGGGTGATGGCAGGATTGATGGTGTATTTGGCGATATAGCGCCTGACCCGAAAATTGTCGTGACGCGCGCTATCTTCCTTCAAGGCGCCGCGCTGCACCTTCATCTTGTGGGCCGTCTGCCAGGTGCGAATCACCACCTCACCCACCCGCCCCATGGCCTGGGAATCGGACGACATCATGGAAAAGGCCCCCCGGTCATGCAGGAGATCTTCTGCGGCGATGGTTTCGCGCCGGATGCGCGACTCTGCGAAGGCAATGTCCTCCGCAATGGCCGCATCCAGATGATGGCAGACCATCAGCATGTCGAGATGCTCGTCGATGGTGTTCACGGTGTAAGGTCGGGTGGGGTTGGTGGAGGAGGGCAGCACGTTGGGCGCACCCACTGCACGGATGATGTCCGGCGCATGGCCCCCGCCCGCCCCTTCCGTGTGGAACGTGTGGATGGTGCGGTCCTTGAATGCGGCAAGGGTGGTTTCCACGAAGCCCGATTCATTGAGGGTGTCCGTATGGATGGCCACCTGGACATCCATCTCCTCCGCCACCGTCAGGCAGTTGTCGATGGCTGCCGGCGTGCTACCCCAGTCCTCGTGGAGTTTGAGGCCAATGGCGCCCGCCTCAACCTGCTCCCGGACTGGGGTGGGCATCGACACATTGCCCTTGCCCATGAACCCCAGGTTCATGGGAAACGCCTCTGCCGCCTGGAGCATGGCTTGAATATGCCAGGGTCCTGGGGTACAGGTGGTGGCAAAGGTTCCGGTGGCAGGCCCCGTACCACCACCCAGCATGGTGGTCACCCCAGAAGTGAGGGCTTCCTCGATTTGCTGGGGACAGATGAAGTGGATATGGCTGTCGATGCCTCCGGCGGTAACGATCATCCCTTCACCGGCAATGATCTCCGTAGCAGCCCCGATGGGGAGCGTGACTCCCGGTTGAATATCGGGATTGCCCGCCTTGCCGATGCCCCAGATGCGACCATTCTTGATGCCGATATCGGCCTTGATGATGCCACAAACGGCATCCACGATGAGCGCGCTGGTAATGACCGTGTCGGCCACCTGCGCTGCATTGCGTTGGCCCTGCCCCATACCGTCCCGGATGACCTTGCCTCCTCCGAATTTGACCTCTTCGCCATGGATGGTGAAATCCTTTTCCACCTCGATCCAGAGCTCCGTGTCGGCCAGACGCACGCGATCCCCCACGGTGGGACCGTACATCTCCGCATAAGCCTGGCGTGAAATTTTGGCAGCCATGGCTTCAGGCCCAGAACAGGGTGAGGGTGAGTGCTGCGAGGGCTGCGCCCAGCCAGCCCTCCCGTCTGGTTTGTTGGGCAAGATGTCCCAACCCCACACCCAGGGTCAGAAGCAGTGCAGTGGCTACGAGAAAGCCCACCGCATAGGTGCCGGGCGAGGCCAGGGCAGGGATCTCCGCACCATGGGCGAACCCGTGGGACAGCGCGAAAATCGCAGCCATGGCGGCCTTGGCCGCAAGGGGCAGGCGCGCGGCCAGGGTGGCCATCAGCACCGAAGCCACCACCGTGGCCATCACGGCGGACTCCAGATGGGATGGCACAAAACCATCGAGGCCCAGGAAGGCACCGCCCATCATGCCTCCCAGAAATGCCGCCGGCACGAGCCAACGACCCCAACCGTTGCTGCGCGCGGCCCAGATCCCCACGGCCAGCATCCCCAACACATGGTCCAGCCCGCTGAAGGGATGCGAGAGCCCCCCCAGCAGCCCGGCCTCGCCGTGACCTGGGTGAGCCCACGCGAGGGAAGGGAGTAGCAGAGCTCCCGCCAGTAAAATCATGCGCCGCCCACGGCCCATCTGCCCTTCGTCTGCCTTTCTCATAATGCCCCCATAACAAGACCCAGAAATCCGTAGACCTTCCTGTCGCCGGCCATCTCCACCAGATCAACGGTGCGGGTCTGGCCCGGCTCGAAACGCACAGCCGTGCCCGCGGCGATGTCGAGGCGCATGCCGCGCGCCGCATCGCGCTCGAAAACCAGGGCGGCGTTGGCCTCGAAAAAGTGATAGTGGGAACCCACCTGGATGGGGCGATCACCGTTATTGGCGATCACGAGCCTGACCGTCCGGCGCCCCACGTTGAGTTCGATTTCTCCTGCTTCCGTGATCATTTCGCCCGGGATCATCTTGTGCCTCACACGATGGGGTGGTGTACGGTGATGAGTTTTGTTCCGTCTGGAAACGTGGCTTCCACCTGGATGTCCGGGATCATCTCAGCCACCCCTTCCATGACCTCCGCGCGAGTGAGCAAGGTGCTTCCATGACTCATCAGCTGGGCCACGGTCATGCCATCCCGCGCCCCTTCCAGTACCGCCGCGCTGATCAGCGCCACGGCCTCGGGACAGTTCAGCTTCAGGCCCCGCGCGCGTCGACGCTCGGCAAGCAGGCCCGCCGTGAATATGAGCAGTTTGTCTTTCTCCCGGGGCGTCAGCTCCATGGTTTGTTCCTCAAGTACTCCAAATTCTGGGTAATACCCCTTCCCGCCCCAAAAGGGCCGGCCGCAAGTGGCGCCATAGGGCGATGCACCAATCTCGTGCAGCCTCGGTGGAGTTGCCCAAATAGCGTGCCACCAGCAGTTCTGGGAAACGCGTTACCCCTGAGCGCGCTCCCTCTTCCGAGGGACGAACAGCACGACAGGCGGCCAAACAGGCATCGTCAATTCGAGCATGCACGGCGTAGAAACTTGCACTCACGCAGAAGCCCGCCAGTCCGGCTGGGGATTCAAGCAACCGTCCCCCTCCCTCCAACTCTCCGCGCTCCATCCAGAGAGGCCTCCCCTCGCGCTCGATGCGCGTCGCGAGGTTCAAGACCCCGGCATCAAAACGCTCTCCCGAAGCGCGGCGCCCCAGACAGGTGACCTCCCAACCCAGAAAGCAGGCATCCGCAGCCAGGGCCACGCGGGTTTCCATC
>JAJZRV010000072.1 GCA_021850135.1 Pseudomonadota bacterium | reverse complement strand
GGTCCTTCCAGTGCGCTTCTTCCAGCAGCACGACGCCCGATGCGCCCGTGGCCACGATGATCTGCGCATCCTGCACGGCCGCGGCACGCGAATCGAGGTCGGGGGCGGCAATGGCGTGTACCTTCACGCCGAAGCGCTGTTCGATGGCATCGCACGTGGCCTGGGTCTTGTCGAGCTGGCGTCCCGTGATCGAAACGCTCACCCCTTCCTGCGCCAGCATCACGGCGGCACGCTGCCCCACGGGGCCCGTCCCGGCCAGGATGACCGCCTTCATGCCCTGCAGCGAGCGGCCATGGGACAGCCAGGCCACGCAGGCCGCAGCAGTGGTATTGGCCCCGTTGCTGTCCAGCATCATGGAGACCCGGAAATTGCCGAAGAATTTTTTCTGGATGGCCTGATAGAGCGCCTCTCCTGCCAGCAAATTGCTGCCTCCGACAAAAATCGCCGTGTTTTTCTTGTCCTTGGGCGCCCGGGTAAAGATGGCCCCTTCCACGAGCCCGCCCACGTTCTGCGGCGAGATGCTCCCGTAGGGGATGACCTGGTCGGCGCCGCCGTCATGGGCGACCACGTTGTCGAAAACGGAGGGCAAGGCATCCGTGTCAAACTGGTACAGCAGCTTCTTCATCGAGGGCTCTCCTTTTATCGGCGGAGCATTTTAAGCCTGAACCGCCCGGGCAGCCTAAAACCTTTTTATGGTAACCATCAGGGACGCGCGGGCAGTTTTTCCAGGAAATCGGCTGCCGCCGGTCCCCACAATGCCGCCTGACCCAGGTTCTGGTGCCCCAGGGAAGGTTTCTGGGGCGCCAGGACGAGCGCCCGGCCCTGCTTGACCCGCGGCATCTCCTGCTCCAGGACCCCGAGCTCCACCGGGTTGAGCAGGTCGTCCTGGAAGTTGATGGCCAGGAACGGCACCTTGATCTTTTCCAGGTCGGGTTGCGGGTCGTAATCGGCCGAGGCCTCGAAGCGGTAGAGGATGTCGTTGGCATCGAGCTGGCGCGCATTGGCCGACAGGGTACGGTAATGCTCAATGGCCTGGGCGCGCGTGGGGGCAAGGGTCTGCAGGTGCGTGGCCCCGTCAGTCATGATGCCGAACAACGGCCAGACGTGGACGAAGGATTCGGGCGGCGCGGTGTATTCCCCGCCTTTCCAGTCCGCCGAACCACGGATGGACTCGATCAGCACCTGGCGCCACATCATGTTGCGCCCGCTCACCGCAGTGGGCTGGCTTGCAATGGCAATGGCCCCATCCATGAAATCGGGATAGCGTTCGGCAAACAGCCAGGTCTGCATGCCCCCCATGGAGGTGCCGATGATGGCGCGCAGGTGGTCAACGTGCAGCCCCTCCTGCAGCAGGCGCGCGTTGGCCGTCACCATGTCGTGATAGCCGTAGCGTGGAAAATGCGCTTTGAGACCATCGCTGGGCTTGGTGGAACGACCCAGCCCGATGCCATCGGGAATGATCAGGAAATAACGCTGCACGTCCAGCGGCTGCCCCGGGCCGTACAAGTGCTTTGCCATGCCCGGCAAAAACCAGTTCTGCGCCGAGCCTGTCGTGCCATGCAGCAGCAACACCGCATTGGTGATCCGCCCCTGGGCATCGCGCTGCGGCGTGCCCAGCAGGGTATAGCCAATCGTCAGCTCAGGCAGCACCTCTCCTGACCTGAACCGGAAATCGTGCATCACAAAACGGCCTTCCTGCGCCCCCGGAAACGGGCTTGCCGCATCTGCCGTCGAGAGCATGCCAACCATCATCAATCCTCCCACCAGACTCCACCAAAGTTTTTGCAGATTCATCATCACCTCAAAACAGAGACGCATCCATGGCCAGCAGTGCTGCCCCCCCCTCCACGATGCTGTCACGCAGGCTGTCGCAGACGCCCAGTCCATGATCCGCCAGGAATCGCGCCGTCGCAATCTTGCCGCGGTAGAACGCCGTGTCGCTGCCCCCCGCCTCCAGCCGTGCGGCCGCAAGGCCGGCGCTGCGCGCCATCAGCCAGCCCGAGATCAGCCACCCCATCAGATGCAGGTAGGGCACGGCCGCGCCAAAGACCGCTTCCGGATCGTCCTTGGCGCGCGCGAGGAGGTGTGCGCTCGCCGCCTCTGCCGCGGCAAGGGCATGTGACACGGCAGCCGCCACGGGCGCCGCCTCCGGCTGCCCCGAGAGGGCCTGCAGCGACGTACGGATTTCCTGGAACAGCGCCTGCACCATGGCGCCCTGGTCACGCAACAGCTTGCGCCCCACGAGGTCATTGGCCTGGATGCCGGTGGTGCCCTCGTAAATGGTGGTGATGCGGGCATCGCGCAGGTACTGGGCAGCGCCGGTTTCCTCGATGTAGCCCATCCCGCCATACACCTGGAGCGCTTCGCTGGAAGCCCACACGCCGATTTCGGTGCAGAACCCCTTCACGATGGGCGTGAGCAGGTCGGAGCGCGCCTGCGCGGCGGCACGCAGCGCGGGGTCCGTCTCGGCCTGGGAAAAATCGAGCATCTGGCCCGCGTAGTAGGCCAGCGCCCTGCAGGCCTCGATGCGGGATTTCAGGGTGGACAGGATGCGCCGCACATCGGGGTGGTGCAGGATAGGCGCGCGCGTCGTCATGCCCACGGGAATGCCCTGCACGCGCTCCTGCGCGTAGCGCACGGCCCCCTGGTAGGCGCGCTCGGCAATGGCCAGCCCCTGCACTCCCACGGAAAAGCGCGCGGCATTCATCATGATGAACATGATCTCTAGGCCGCGGTGGGGTTCGCCCAGAAGATGCCCGATGGCCCCTCCTTCGTCGCCAAACGCCAGCACGCAGGTGGGGCTGCCGTGAATGCCAAGCTTGTGCTCGAGGGACACGGTGCGCACGTCGTTGCGCGCCCCGAGCGAACCGTCGTCGTTGACGAGGAACTTGGGCACCACGAACAGCGAAATCCCCTTGACCCCCGCGGGGGCATCGGGCAAGCGCGCCAGCACGAGGTGCACGATGTTTTCCGTGAAGTCCTGGTCGCCGTAGGTGATGAAGATTTTCTGGCCGGTGATGCGGTAATGGTCCCCTTCGGGGACGGCCCGGGTGCGCAGGGCGGCAAGATCCGAGCCGGCCTGGGGTTCGGTCAGGTTCATGGTCCCGGTCCACCGGCCGCTCACCATGTTGGGCAGATAGCGCGCGCGCAAGGCCTGCGAGCCGGCAAAATGGATGGCCTCGATGGCCCCGCGCGTGAGCAACGGACAGAGCGTGAAGGCCATGTTGGCGGCGTGCCACATTTCCTCGATGGGTGCCCCCATCAGGTTGGGCAGGCCCTGGCCGCCGAATTCCGGATCGCAGGTCAGGCCGTTCCAGCCCCCGGCCACGAACTGCTGATACGCGGCCCTGAACCCCGGCGCCGTATGGACCACGCCGTCTTGCAGGGTGGCGCCCTCCCGGTCGCCGACGCGGTTGAGCGGCCCGATCACTTCCTGGGAAAAACGCCCCGACTCTTCCTGCACCGCATCGAACAGGTCCTCCGTGGCTTCCTCAAACCCCGGCAACTGGCAGATGCGCGACAGCCCGAGCAGTTCCTTGACGACGAAGGCCATATCCTGCAACGGGGCACGGTAAGTATTCATGGAAATCTCTCCCTGGCGCAGCCAATAACGTCATTCAAAAGATTCGTCGGGCGCAAGATAACGCCATTGCCCCGCAGGCAGGGCGCCCAGGCGCACATTGCCGATGCGCACGCGCTTGAGTCCCGTGACCTTGAGTCCCACGAGTTCGCACATGCGCCGGATCTGGCGCTTCCGGCCTTCGCGCAGCACGAAGCGCAACTGGTCCTGGTTCTGCCAGGACACCTGGGCACGCCGCAGGGGGCGCCCATCGAGCGACAGGCCGAAATTGAGCCGCGCGAGGTCAGCGTCCGAAAGACGCCCCTCCACCCGCACCAGGTATTCCTTGTCAATGCTGGAATCTGCGCCGATGAGACGCTTGGCAATGCGTCCGTCCTGCGTCAGCACCAAAAGGCCAGTGGAATCGATGTCCAGCCGCCCGGCGGGCGCCATGCCGCGCATCATGGCCGGGGTGAGCGCGCGCGTGGTCTTGTCCTCTTTCCAGTGGGTGGCGGGCGTGACGAGGACAACGGCGGGCTTGTGCCCGTCTTCGGCCTGGCCTGAAACAAACCCCACCGGCTTGTGCAGCAGCACGGTGGCCAGTGCCTGCTGCTGGCTGCGCGCCGCGGCATCCAGGGAAATCTGCTGGGATGGATCGATGCGCACGCCCAGTTCCTGCACCCGCACCCCGTCCACGAACACCCAGCCCTTCTCGATCCAGGCATCCGCCTCGCGGCGCGAACACAGGCCGCGTTCGGACATCACCTTGGACAGCCGGACCTTTTCAGCGCTCATCGAGAAACCCGCGCACGGCCTCGATCTGTGCAGGATCCATCAGGGCGGGCGCATGGCCGCACCCGGGAACTTCCAGCACGCGCAGGCCAGGGTGGCCAAACCGCATGAGGGCCAGGGTATGGGGCAGCAGCAGGTCGGATTCCTGGCCGCGAATGACGAGCGTGGGACAGCGCACGCCGTTCCAGACCAGGCTCATGTCCACGTCCGCCATCGGCGGACCCACGAACACGGCGGCAATGGCAGGGTCGTACATCAGGCGGTATTTGCCGTCAGGCCACTTGCGCACCCCGTGCAGGGCAATGTGGCGCCACTGGGCGTCGGTGAGTGGGCCAAAGCTGGCATGGGTGCGCCGAAAATAGGCTTCAGCCTCCTCCAGGGTCCCGAAGACCATGGGCTTGCCCACATAGCTGGCCAGGCGCTGCAGCGCTGCAGCTGAAATGACGCTGCCCACGTCGTTGAGCACCAGCTTGCGCACCGGCGTGCCGGACTGGGCGGCCAGCATCATGCCGATGATGCCGCCCATGGAGGTGCCGACCCAATCCACCTGTTCGGCACCGCTGCGCGCAATCAACGCAGCCATGTCCGCAAGATAGAGCGGATAGCCGTAATCGGTTTTATGGGTGAGCCATTCGCTGGTGCCCCGTCCCACCACGTCGGGACAGATGACCCGGTATTCCTTGCACAGCGCATCGGCCAGCGCGTCGAAATCGCGGCTGTTGCGGGTCAGCCCGTGCACGCAGAACAGGACGCGGGGATTGTCGGGGTCGCCCCATTCGCTGTAATCCACGCGGTGAAACCCATGCAGCCAGAGCGCCTTGTACGACTTGCGCCGCATCGGTTCAGCGCTGAAGGTCATGGTCGCTTACCAGGATATCCACCGGAATGTCGTGGGGCTCCGTCGGAACCTGCGCCACCACCTGCTCGTCAAAAGCCACCGCGACGGTCAGGGCGCGCCGCTCGGGAAGCGAGAGCAGCTTGTCGTAGAATCCGCCGCCGTAGCCCAGCCGCTGGCGCTGGCGATCGAACACGGCGCCGGGCATCAGGATGAAATCCACCTGGGCCAGCGGCACGGTGTCGCAACGTGCGGGGTCCGGCTCGCGAATGCCCCAGATGCCGGACTTGAGGTCGCGCTGCAGGTCGCGCACGGCATACAGGGCCAGCATCTTGGTGGTCTTGTCCACGCGCGGCAGCACAAGCTGTGCGCCGCGTTGCAGTACGGCCTCCACCAGGGGCCGGGTGTCGAATTCGGAGCCCATGGACATGTAGGCCATGACCACCCTGGCAGCGGCAAATTCGGGCAGGGTCAGCACTTTCTGAGAGATGGCCAGACTGCGGGCGCGCCGCTGGTCTTCCGGGATGGCGTCACGCCGTGTCAGTACGGCTGCGCGCAAATCTGATTTTTGAGATGGTTTCGTCATGGGGGAACAGTATAATGCCTGGCTCAACCATCCATAAACCCTGTCAGAAGGTTTTTCATGAAACGCGAAAACATTTCCAGCGGTTCCACCTGGGAGCCCATCATCGGTTATTCCCGCGCCGTCAAAGTCGGGTCCCACGTGGCCGTATCCGGTACGACGGGTACCGGTGCCGATGGCAAGCTGGTCGGCCCGGGGGACCCCGAAGCCCAGACCCTGCAGGCACTCAAAAACCTGGAGGCTGCGCTCGAACGCGCCGGCGCCAGCCTGAAGCACGTGGTACGCACCCGCATGTTCGTCACCCAGATCGACCAGTGGGAAAAAATTGCGCGCGCCCACGGCCAGATGTTCGGCGAAATCCGGCCGGCCACCACACTGGTGGAGGTCAAGCGCCTCATCGATCCCGACATGCTGATCGAGATCGAAGCGGACGCCATCATCACCGACGACTGAACCTCCCTCACTCCGCGCGGCGCTGCAATGCCGCGCGGATCTGTTCCAGGGCCGTCGCGTCATCGAGGGTGGTCAGATCGCCCGGATCGCGACCCTCGGCAAGGGCCTGGATGCTCCGCCGCAACAGTTTTCCGGAGCGGGTTTTGGGCAGCAGGGTTACTAAGTGCACGCGTGCGGGCCGCGCAATGCC
>JAJZRV010000071.1 GCA_021850135.1 Pseudomonadota bacterium | reverse complement strand
CCTTCCATTGATGCGACTGCCATAAAAGTCCCTGCATAGCAAGACGCCAAACCATAAAGACAATATTGCAAGGGATCGGGTGCGAGTCCGTGCCCTCCCATAAAAGGGGCAAAGTCTGCTTCCACCTTTTGCGAGCCTTCCTGGTCTGCAAGCATGGCATGAAACTGGGGGGATCCCTCCGTTAGGTTCCATTCCCCGTCCACCCGCTTGGTTTTTTTGGTGAGATGAGGATTAGCTTTGGCCTCGTTAATGAAATTTGCGGCACTATCCATATTGATGTTGTTCATCATTAACTCCTTTCACTGACTTTACCGATGTTATTTGTCCAAACGATCCATGACCATGTGCATGGCCAGTCGGTTTCTCCAGCTTACCCTTCATTAAGGATTGCTTTTATTCTAATATTCTGTAGAATATACGCATGAATAAACGATCCGTCAAAGACCTGCTGTATGAACAGGTAGCACGAGTGGGCGGCGTCCTGTCCAGCCCCAAGCGACTGGAAATACTCGAACTGCTGGCGCAAGGCGAAAAAACAGTGGAGGCCCTTGCGCGAGAATTGTCGGTAGACATCAGGCTTGTCAGCGCCCATCTCAGAACGCTCAAAGCTGCGCAGTTAGTGGCATCGCGGCGTCAGGGAAAATACGTTGTGTACCGGCTGTGCGGCGATGACATTGCCGCCCTATGGGTTCAACTGAGACAAGTGGCGGAAGAGCATTTGCTGGAATTGCGCCTGGCACTGGATCAGATGACTGCGAATCCGGGCAGCTTGTACCCGTTGTCACGCGAGGATCTGCTGGAACAGGCACGATCGGGGCAGGTCATCGTGATCGATGTGCGGCCACGGGAGGAATATGATGCGGCTCACCTGCCTTACGCGCGTTCCCTGCCCGTTTCAGAACTGGAGCGACGCATAGCTGAGCTTCCCAGAAACAGGCGGGTCATCGCCTATTGCCGTGGCCCGTTCTGTCTGCTGTCCGAGGAGGCCATCCGAATCCTGCATAAGAAAGGCCGTCGTGCGCAGAAAATCGCAGACGGCGTGAATGAATGGCGGGCAGCTGGCCTGCCATTGGAATCCGTTTCAGCAGAGGCATCCTAACCATCCTTGAGGGGGAACTTCAACGGAGGGTTTACATGAAAACAACCTTGGTCATTCTCAACGACGCGCCCTATGGCAATGAAAGGTCATACAACGGTCTGCGTTTGGCGGGCGCCCTGGCAAGCCGTCAGGAACAACGGGTGCAGGTTTTTTTGCTGGCGGACGCCGTGAGTGTGGCAAAAGCTGGCCAGAAAGTACCCGAGGGGTATTACAACCTGCAATTGATGCTGGGCAAGGTGCTGCGCAAAGGGGAAGTGGGGCTTTGTGGGACCTGCATGGACGCCCGGGGGGTGACGGATACGGAAATCGTTGAGGGAGCCAAACGCTCCACGTTGGCACAGCTGGCCGAATGGACTGCCGAGGCGGATCAGGTGCTGGTGTTTTAGGGGGAGAAAAGGATGTTTTTCAAACAGTTGGCAACGCGGGAGTCCTCGCTGTCCTATTATTTCGGCTGCACCGGGATCGGCAAATCCGTGGCCGTGGATGTGGTGGCTGGAGACGAAGACTGGTTTGTGGAGGAAGCCCGCAAGGCGGGCGTGCCCATCAATTACGTCATCGATACCCACGTGCATGCCGACCATTATTCGGGCGGGCGGGACTTGGCGGAACGTCTGGGTATCCCTTACTGCCTGCACGAGTCCAATCGGGGTACGGTCCGTTTTGATTTCCAGCCCCTGAACGATGGTCAGCTGCTGGACATTGGAAATGTCAGCATCAAAGTGCTACATACCCCCGGGCATACACAGGACAGTATTTGCCTGCTGGTGACGGACCAACGCCGCGGTGACACGCCATGGTTCGTGGTGACTGGCGACACCTTGTTCGTGGGCGCCATTGGTCGTCCCGATCTGGCCGGGAAAGAAGCGGACATGGCTGCGCTTCTGTACGACAGCCTGCACGCCAAGCTGTTGAGATTTTCCGACGATCTGGAAATTTTTCCCGGGCACCAGGCCGGCAGCGTGTGCGGGGCTGGCCTGTCCGGAAAGCCTTCCTCAACCCTGGGTTTTGAAAAGCGCTGGAACCCGGCATTGTCCATGAAGAAGGCAGATTTTATCGCCGCCCTTGTCAAGGAGATTCCGCCGCGCCCCGAATACATGGACGCGATGGTGCGCGCCAACCTGGGCATTGCAGTGTGACTTTTCATGCAACCGCAATCCGTCTGGGGTTGCGAGCAAACCTGGGGCAATTCCTTCTGCTGCTGTTGGTCAATGCATTCGTCGGTGCCATGGTTGGGTTGGAGCGCAGCATCCTGCCGGCCATCGCCGAACAGGATTTTCATATTCTGGCGCGCACGGCGATCCTGTCATTTATCGTGGTGTTCGGAATCTCCAAGGCGTTCACCAACTATGTCGCGGGGCGCCTGTCCGACCGCTTCGGCCGCAAGCATGTGCTGGTGGCGGGGTGGTTGACGGCCATTCCGGTCCCATTCCTGCTGATGTGGGGTCCCGACTGGGACTGGATAGTGGCGGCCAACCTGTTTCTGGGCATTAGCCAGGGGCTCACCTGGTCTACCACGGTCATCATGAAGATCGATCTTGTGGGTCCCCAGCGGCGTGGCCTGGCCATGGGGCTGAACGAATTCTCCGGGTATGTTGCCGTGGCAGGCAGCGCCTTGGCCACTGGCTGGGTGGCGGCACAGTACGGACTGCGTCCCCAGCCTTTCTACCTGGGTGTGGGCTATGTGGCTGCAGGCCTGCTGCTGTCCTGGCTCGCGGTGCGTGAGACCCGGCACCATGTGACCCATGAGGTCAAGGTGCACCATGCCCATGAGGGGGCAGCAGTTCTGTCACAACGAGAAATCTTTCGCAGGACCTCCCTCTCGGATCGCAACCTGTCCAGCATCAGTCAGGTTGGATTGATCAACAACCTCAATGACGGCATGGCCTGGGGACTTTTCCCGCTGGCGTTTGCAGCGGCTGGGATGACGCTGACTCAAATCGGAATGCTGGCAGCCCTTTATCCTGCCGTGTGGGGCGTTTCCCAGATTTTTACCGGGGCGCTGTCAGATCGGGTCGGGCGCAAGTGGCTCATTGTGGGCGGCATGGTGTTGCAGGCCTTCGGCATTGCATTGACCGCGCTCGCTGATGCATTTTCCGGCTTTGCCACCGGTGCGGTTCTGCTTGGGTTGGGCACTGCCATGGTGTATCCCACGTTGCTGGCCGCCATTGGTGATGTGGCACACCCCACATGGCGTGCCTCGGCGGTAGGGGTTTACCGCCTTTGGCGTGACCTGGGCTATGCCGTCGGTGCCCTGCTGGCCGGGCTTACCACTGATCGGTTTGGCTTGTCCGCAGCCATCTGGCTGGTCGCTGTGCTGACGCTGCTGTCTGGACTTGGGGCGGCAGTCAGGATGGGAGAAACAAGGAAGAGATAAGCTATCTGTTACAACATGTCCGCTGACAATCCTCAAGTGCCGTATGTCATCAATCTGCATGCGCAATATAGCCTTGGACAGCGGGCCAAACGGACAAGGTGCACTCATGGAAGGTCTTGAATTCATTTTTTTTAATAAAGCCCTGGCAGAGCGTTTTAGGCATTTTGTGTCGAATCTTGGAATTGCAAGCCAGGTACGAAAGGATGAGATGGAAGGAGTCATTGTGGAGCTGGCCGATGAGATCGAGGATGAGATGTCAGATGCCATCGATGTCGAGTACGATTCCCTGATGAAAGAACAAATGGTGCTGGCGGAAACTGATGGGGGCGGATAGTTATCAAGTGATGGGGGTTTCTGTGGCTCTTACTGTCCGACCAAGAAATTTTCACCGATCACCGCTACAGATGAATTTTGACCACTGCTCCATCATGGAACGACGTTGTTCCAGGAGATCGGTGCGATGATAAGCGGCTTCCACCTTGTTTGGAATGCTATGTGCCAGTGCCCGTTCGGCAAGATCCCTGGAATACCCATTTTCGCTGGCCCAGTCCCTGAAACTGGATCGAAATCCATGGGCCGTGGCTACCCGATTGGGGTCACTGCTGCGCGCCTTTACTCTTCTGAGGAAACTCGTCAGAACCATATCCGATAATTGCACTTGATCCCGGGGTGATGGAAAGACCCAGTGATCATGCCATCCTTGTAAAGAGCGCAGTATTTCCAATGTCCGCTCAGTCAGGGGAACTCGGTGCTGAATTTTATTCTTCATTCGCTCGGGGGGAATCGTCCAGGTGGCATTTTCCATGTTCACCTCAGACCAAACCATTCCCCGAACTTCCTCAGAGCGACAGCCTGTGTGAATCACGAATTCCAAAAGAGGCCTCGTCACGTCACCAAATTCAGGCCGCATGAACGTGTTCACAAAGCGGGGTATGTCACGCCAGGGCATGGCCGGATGATGTTTCGTGCGGATAGACCGCTCGGGTTGCTGTGGAAGCAGGTGGGTAACCACATCCACGGGATTGGAGGAACAATGGCCATGAGCCCAGCACCAGGCCATAACAGCGTGCAATCGCTGTTTGACCCTGCTGGCCGTTTCTGGAATATCGAGCCAGATAGGACGAAGAGCCTCGGCCAGATGGGCGGGAGTGATTTCATTGACAGGTATGTGTCCAATAATCGGCAGGGCATAACAGTTCAGGGTGTTGATCCACTGCTTCTGGTGTTTCTTGTTTTTCCAGCCAGGCAGCAGGGTTTCGTGAACCGAGCGAGCGGCTTCTTCAAAGGTGGGTATATGGGCTGCCTCGACTACCAGCTTCTTTTTTTCGAGTGGGTCGTTTCCGCCAAGCAGGTCTTCGCGCAGGGCTGCAGCCTGCTTTGCGGCGTTGGCAATTCCGACAGCGGGATAGGTTCCAAGTCCCATGTTGCGACGTGTTCCGGTTACAGGGCTGACAAAGCGAAATACCCATTTGCCCTGGCCTGGACGTGAAGAGGGGTGCAAGGTAAGCCCTGTAACGCCTCCGTGGGGAAGTGGCTTCTGTCCGGGTTTGATGCTTCGGGCCTTGGTATCGGTGAGGATAGCCATCAGATCTTCCTGATTCAGTATGCCATCCAGTATGCCATTTATTCGTGGCTGGTAAAAGACGGATTTGGATTTCTATAGACAAGTATCTCTAACAAGTACAATATAAACAGTAATTTAAAAAACGCACAAAGAAGCCTGTGGATATTCGTGGACATTATATTGGCGGCCACCCTCTCCGCCAGTTGTCCCGAATTGGGGCAGGTTTCAGCAGTATCCCAACACCTGTTCCCTCATTCATCCCATCAATACCAAAGCAACAGGATTTTCAGGCGCCTGCCTGACCCGCCTATTCTCCTCTGGTTGCCGGAAGATCGTCGGTAATGTCTTGTTAAGGTGTTGGCACTTTAAGGCCCTTTCCGTTAGATTGTGACAGGGCAGAAGTCAAACGCGGCCATATGCCTGTTTTATGTTTCCATATAACCAAAAATCAAACTGCGCTGGCTGGACAGCACCAAGGCGGGACATCATGAAAATACTGAAGATCATCATTCTGGTTTTCTGTGGAGTCTATGCGCTGCAGGCGTTGGCGGACGAGGAGCATGAAACCCCGGCCGGCCTGCATTGCAAAAAGACCGCGAGGAAGTATTTTGAAAAGCGGTGGGGCGACGGCATGATTCCCGGAACGGAGGGAGCCACGGCGGCGACCTATAGCCAACATGCCAATACGAAGCTTGGCAAATGCTTTATCCTGATCGATGTCAAAACGTCGCAGGGCAAGAAAAAAACAGTTTCGAGCCATTCCCTGGTTTTGTATGACCTGTCCGAGGGCAAGGAATACGGATCCTATGAGGAAGAAAAAAGCGTCAAAAGTCTCGGGAAAACCCAGCGCAGCGTCGCATGCACCGTGAATGGCGGAAAATGCGATTCGGAGTCGGAGTTTGAAGCGATGGTCAAACCCTATATGCAGGAGTGATCGCTGGTGCATGGGTTGCCGGGTTCACAGGAAAGGTTCGGGTCCCTGCTGTGAAGAGCGCTTCGCAAAAACCCTTGTTGGTGATTGCCGGATATGGGGATGGCCTGGGGCAATCATTGGCCCGCCGCTTTCTGGACGGCGGTTTTCACGTTGCTGGCATTGCACGCACCGGGCCTGCCCAACCCCTGTCCGAAGTGCACCTGTACACGGCCGACCTTGTCGACCCGGAAGCTTCAGTCGAGGTCTTGCGCGCCATCGAAGGGGATTTCGGCAGCCCGGCCGTGCTGGTGCACAACGCGGCCGCCCTGGTACGAGGATCTTTTCTGGAAGTGCGGGCGCCGGATTTTGAACAGGCCTGGCGCAGCAATGTGCTGACGGCCTTCAATGCCTGCCAGGCTGCGCTTCCCGGAATGCTGAAGCGCGGCGCAGGCACGCTCATTCTGAGCGGGGCAACAGCGAGCTTG
>JAJZRV010000070.1 GCA_021850135.1 Pseudomonadota bacterium | reverse complement strand
ATCTCCAGCACCTTGAGCAGGCCGCAGGCGCGGTCTGCCGACGCATACATCGCATCAAAGTCCGGAATTTTTTCCGTGGGCCGGATTGCCATGGCATCTGTTTTTCATCAAGAAACCGGTTGACACTATACCATAAAACAATATATAAATAAACATAATGTAATTAACTAAATTGTTTTACTGGGAAATTTGTAACGGACCGGGGTTATATTAGTGCGATGGGCGTCATTGTCCCCCCGACCCAAGTCCGGAACAACTGGAGAATGCGATGAAATCTCGAACGGCCTGGATATTGAATTCGTTTTTCGGCATCGCGGTGGGCATGGGAGGGGTGCCGGCCTTGGGCCTTGCTGCCGCCGATGTGCCCGTGTCGGCAACCGCTGCCCTGAGCCAGTTTGGGAGTTTTGATGCGGTCGTGGAAGCGGAGCGCCAGACCGTCATGGCCGCGCAGGTTTCCGGCGCCGTGGTGGAAATCGCGGTCAAGCCCGGCGATCGCGTCCAGGCCGGGCAGCGCCTGTTGCGCATGGATGCCCAGGCTGCCAACCAGTCGGCTGCCGTGAGCGAAGCGCAGGTGCAATCCGCGCGCGCGGCCCTTGCCGTGGCCACCAAGGATTACGAGCGGCAAAAGCAGTTGTTTGAAAAGGATTACATCAGCCAGGCGGCCCTGGAACGGGCCGAAGCCCGCTTCAAGGCCACCGAAGCCGAGACCAACGCCCAACTGGCCCAGGCCGGTGCAGCGCGGACCCAGGCGGGCTACTACACCCTGCGTGCACCCTACGCAGGCGTCATTGCCGAGGTGCCGGTCACCCTGGGCGACATGGCCATGCCGGGCCGGCCCCTGCTGGTGCTCTACGATCCCACCGGGTTGCGCGTAACGGCGGCAGTGCCGCAAGGGTCCATCCAGCCGGGATGGACGGCCGGCGGCGTCAAGGTCGAGCTGCCCGGACAGCCCGCCGAGCGCCAGTGGGTGACCCCGTCCTATCTCAAAGTGCTGCCCACCGTGGATCCGGCCACCCACACCATGCAGGTGCGCCTGGGGCTGCCCGCCGGCACCACGGGTGTGGCCCCCGGCATGTTTGCCCGGGCTTGGCTGCCTGGCGCGGAAAAAACCGCGGCCCCCATCCAGGTGCCCCTGACCGCCGTGGTGCGCCGCGCCGAGATGACCGGCCTGTATGTGCTGGACGCGCAGGGACACCCGTTGCTGCGCCAGGTTCGCCTGGGGCGCGTCATCAATGACCAGGTCGAGGTGTTGAGCGGTCTCGGCGCCAACGAACGGGTGGCGCCGGATGCCCAGTCAGCGCTGACCGCGGCGCATTGAGAGGGCACATGAGCAAACCCATGGGAATTTCCGGGCGCATCGCCTCGTTCTTCCAGACTGCCCAGATCACGCCGTTGCTGGCGCTGGTCGCTTTTCTGCTGGGGGCCTTCGCCGTGCTCGTCACACCGCGCGAGGAAGAGCCCCAGATCAACGTCACCATGGCCAACGTGCTGATTCCCTTCCCGGGCGCCTCGGCCCGCGATGTGGAACAGATGGTGGCGGCGCCCGCCGAACAGGTGCTGTCGCAAATCCAGGGCATCGAGCACGTGATGTCGGTGTCCCGTCCGGGACTGGCGATCATCACCGTCCAGTACAAGGTGGGCGTGCCGCGCATCGAGGCGCTGGTGCGCCTGTACGATACGGTCAACGCCAATGCGGACTGGTTGCCCCATGGCCTGGGGGCATTGCAGCCCATCATCAAGCCTAGGGGCATCGACGATGTGCCCATCGTGACACTGACCCTGTACAGCAAGGACCCGCAGAGCGGGGCCTATGATCTGGAGCGGGTGGCCCATAGCATCGAATCCGACTTGAAGCGCGTGCGCGGCACGCGTGAGGTGACCACCCTGGGTGGCCCCGGGCGTGCGGTGCGGGTGGAGATCGACCCGGCGCGCCTCAACAGCACCGGAATCAGCCTTGCACAACTGCGTGCCGCCTTGCAGTCGGCCAACATGGGGCTGCCCCTGGGCGATCTCCTGACGGGTAACCGCGCCATCGCGCTGGAGTCGGGCGACTACCTCAAGAGTGCCCGCGACGTGGGCGAGCTGGTGGTGGGCGTGCAGAACGGACGCCCGGTTTATCTGCGTGAAGTGGCCCACGTGGAGAACGGGCCCCTCATCCCCAGCCGTTACGTGTGGTACGGCGAACCCGGCAAAGCCGGGGCGCAGGAATATCCGGCCGTGACGCTCGCCATCACCAAAAAGCCGGGCGAAAACGCCATCGACGTGGCCAACGCCGTCATGCAGCGGGTGCAGACCCTCAAGAACACGGTGATTCCGGCGGACGTGCAGGTGGCCGAAACGCGCAACTACGGCGAGACGGCCAACGACAAGGCCAAAAAGCTGATCCAGAAACTGCTCTTTGCCACGGCCTCGGTGGTGGCGCTGGTGTTCATCGCCCTGGGCCGGCGCGAAGCCGCCATCGTGGGCACGGCAGTGGTCCTGACGCTGACCGTCACCCTGTTTGCCTCGTGGGCCTGGGGCTTCACCCTCAACCGCGTGTCGCTGTTTGCCCTGATCTTCTCCATCGGAATCCTGGTGGATGACGCCATCGTGGTGGTGGAAAACATCCACCGGCACCAACAGCTGTTTCCGGGAAAAACCCTGCGCGAAATCATTCCCGTGGCCGTGGACGAAGTCGGGGGGCCCACCATCCTGGCCACCCTGACCGTGATCGCGGCGCTGCTGCCCATGGCTTTCGTCACCGGCCTGATGGGCCCCTACATGAGCCCCATCCCCATCAACGCCAGCATGGGCATGCTGCTCTCGCTCACCATCGCTTTCGTGGTCACGCCGTGGCTGGCACGCCTGTGGATGAAGTCGTCGCATCACGATGCCCATGGCCACGCGGCTGCGCCGGGCGGCATGGCCGCGCGCATCACGCCCTGGTTTCAGCGCATCTTCACCCCGCTGCTTGACGAGCAGCACGGTGCCCGCAACCGCCGCCTGATGGGGTTCGGCATTGCCGGGCTGATCGCGCTGTCCATGTTGCTGCCGGCCACCGGGCTCGTGCTGCTCAAGATGCTGCCCTTCGACAACAAGTCCGAATTCCAGGTGGTGGTGGACATGCCTGCCGGAACCCCACTGGAACAGACGGCGGCGGCACTGCATGAAATGGGCGCCTATCTCGCCACGGTGCCGGAAGTCACCGATTACCAGGCCTATGCCGGGACCGCCGCGCCCATCAACTTCAACGGCCTGGTGCGCCAGTATTACCTGCGTGCCGGTGGCGAGGTGGGCGACATCCAGGTCAACCTGGTGGACAAGCATCATCGCAAGGAACAAAGCCACGCCATCGCCACGCGCGTGCGCCCGCAACTGCAGGCCATCGGCAAGCGCTTTGGCGCCAACGTCAAGGTCATCGAAGTGCCGCCCGGTCCGCCGGTGCTCTCGCCCATCGTGGCCGAAATCTACGGGCCGGACGCCGACGGGCGGCGCCAGGTGGCGAAGGCGGTACGGGCAGTGTTCGAGAAGACGCCGGGCGTGGTGGATGTGGATGACAGCAGCATTGCCGAGGCTCCCAAGAAAATGCTGCGGGTGGACCGGCGCAAGGCAGCACTGCTGGGCATTTCGCAGCAGACCATCGCCACCACGCTGCAGACGGCGCTGTCGGGCGAAGCCGTGACCTGGCTGCACGACCAGACCAAGTATCCCGCCTCGGCCTGGGTGCAACTGCCCGGTAACATGCAGGGCGACCTCAATGCCCTGCTGCAGCTTGGCGTGCGGGGTGCGCAGGGTCAGCTGGTCCCGTTGCGCGAACTGGTCACCCTGTCCGACACGGTGCGCGAGCAGCCGGTCTATCACAAGGACCTGCTGCCGGTAAACTTCGTGGTGGGCGACATGGCTGGCAAGGTGGACAGCCCGCTCTACGGCATGTTTGCCATGCGCCATGACATCACCGCCCTCAGGACGCCGGGCGGGGGTACGCTTACCGACTACTTCATCAGCCAGCCGGAAGATCCCTATCGCGGCTATTCCCTCAAGTGGGACGGCGAGTGGCAGGTCACCTATGAAACCTTCCGCGACATGGGAGCCGCCTATGCGGTGGGCCTCGTGTTGATCTACCTCCTGGTGGTGGCCCAGTTCGGCTCCTACCTGACCCCCCTCATCATCATGGCGCCCATTCCGCTCACCATCATCGGGGTCATGCCGGGGCATGCGCTTCTGGGTTCGCAATATACGGCCACCAGCATGATCGGCATGATCGCGCTGGCCGGAATCATCGTGCGCAACTCCATCCTGCTGGTGGATTTCATCAACCTGCAGCTCAAGGAAGGCGTTCCGTTCAAGGAGGCCATCGTGCGCTCGGCCATCACCCGCGCCCAGCCCATCGTGCTGACGGGGCTTGCTGCCATGCTGGGGGCGTTCTTCATCCTGGATGACCCCATCTTCAACGGACTGGCCATTTCGCTCATCTTCGGCATTTTTGTGTCCACGCTGCTCACGCTGGTGGTCATTCCCACGCTGTATTACGCGGCCTATCGGCGCCGCTTTGCTTCTGTCGAACCTTCACAAGGAGAACCATCATGAAATCCTGGCAATTGGTGCGTGTCATCGCGGGGTCCTTTATACTGATCTCTCTGGTCTTTGGTGTTCCGGGCAGCCCCCTGTTCCTCAGTCAGTGGTGGCTGGCGTTTACGGCATTCATCGGCGTCAACCTGCTGCAAAGCGGCCTGACCCACTGGTGTCTGATGGAATCTCTGCTGCGCAAATTGGGCTTTCCCGCCGGATGCTGATGCTCATGCAGAAGCGAACGGCACTTTCGGCCTCGCGAGGGTGGCTGGTTGCCATGGCGGGCGTGCTGTACGTTTCGCTCGCCCAGGCCACTGACCTCATGCAAGCCTGGCAGGCCGCGCAACAGCACGATCTCGATTACATGGCGGCCGAAGCGGCGCATCAGGCGGGGCAGGCGCGGCGCGACCAGTCCAGCGCACTGTGGCGGCCCACCGTCGAGGCCACGGGCACCGCGGGGCGCATGACCAACGACACCCAGACCCAGGGCGCCCAGTTTTACGCGCCGGGTTTTCCGCTGACCAACAACGCCTCGTTCAACACGTCCATCAACAACGGCACGCTGGACCGTTGGTCCCTCTCGGCGCGCCAGCCGCTGATCAACCGCGAGCGGCTCGCCCGCAGCAGGCAGCTCGATCTCAACGCGGATGTGGCCGACCTGGAATGGCAGAATGCGCGCCAGGAGCTGATGCTGCATACCGCCCAGCGCTACTTTGACGTGGCCCTGGCGCAGGAGGCGCTGCGGGTGGCGCGCCGGCAGGAACAGTCCGTGGAAAAGGCGCTGGGCGAAGTCAAGACGCGCTACCAGATGGGCGACGTGCCGATCACCGATACGCACGAAGCCGCGGCCCGGATGGAAGCGATTCGCGCCCAGATCATGGCCGCGGAAACCGAATTGCAGCTCAAGCAGGCCGCGCTGTCCGATGCCACCGGCCTGCCGATGGACAAAATCGAGGCGCTGCAGCCCACCAAGGGCAATTTGCCGCTGCCTGGCGCCCCGCTCGAGCAATGGATGAGCGATGCGGCCGCGGGCAACCCGGGCCTGCGCACGCAATTGCTGCGGGTGGATGTGGCGCGCGAGGAATCGGCGCGATTCAGCGCCCTGGCGTCGCCCTCGCTCGACCTGGTGGGCGAAGTCACGCGGGACCATCTGTCCGGGAGCGGCGATTATGGCGCTGCCAGCAACGTCATGCATACGACTTTGCTGGGGGTACAGCTCACCATTCCGCTCTATACGGGTGGCATGCGCAGCGCGCGCCATGACGAGACGCAACGCCTGGCCGACAAGGCGCTGACCGATTCGGACCGGGCACGCCAGCAGGTGGCCCTGCAAACCCGCGCGGCCTGGCTGGGTCTCACGGCGGGAGCCGGACGGGTCAATGCCCTTGCCGCAGCGTTGAAGGCCAGCCAGTCACGCCTGGATGCCACCCGGCTGGGCCACAGGATGGGCGATCGCAGCACGCTCGATCTGCTCAATGCCGAAAGCGATGCGGCCAATGCGCGGCTGGCCTGGTTGCAGGCGCGCGTGGCGGTCGTCATGAGCCGGCTGCAGCTGACTGCCCTGGCCGGTAAACTGGAAGAGGGGCAATTGCACGACATCAACCTGCTTCTGGAACCAGCAGGGGATGAAGCCCCCACATCAAGCAACAGACCCTAACGGAGGAAATGGATCATGGCTCATATCGTCGTACTTGGTGCAGGCACGGGCGGCATGCCCGCTGCTTACGAACTGCGTCAAAAGCTGGACGCGTCCCACCGCATCACGGTGGTCAATGCCGTGGACTATTTCCAGTTCGTCCCGTCCAACCCCTGGCTGGCCGTGGGCTGGCGCAACCGCGATGCGATCACATTTCCCATCCGGCCCTACCTGGCCAAGAAGGGCATCGCCTTCGTCGCGCAGCCGGTCAGCCGCATCGATGCGGAAGGCAATGCGCTGGATTTTCCCGATGGCAGAGATCG
>JAJZRV010000015.1 GCA_021850135.1 Pseudomonadota bacterium | reverse complement strand
ACGGACAGTTTCAAGCGCATCAGCGAAGCGTTTGACGGCCGCTGCCTCGCCTTTCCGTCCTGCGACAGCGGCAATGTGATCGCTTTTGCCGCAGTGGGCGGCCCCGTGTGCGTCACCCTGGACGATCTTCGGGATCAGGCGCACCGGCTGAAGGAAATGACCGGACTGAACCTCCTGCCCACCCTGTCGCGCCTGGAACAGGCGCAATCCTGCCCTGGCGGCGTGCTGGCACTCTAGAAACGACCCAGGTCCGGCCCGGCGATCATCAGGTCCCCGTGGTCCAGGGGTCTGACGACAGGAAAAACCGGAGCGCGGCAATGCCGCTGCCCAGCAACAGCATCAATACCAGCGCAAGAACGGCGCCCAGGCTGAAGTGGAAGATCACGAAGGTGCCCATGGCCGCCCCAAGAAACATGACGCCCGTCGCGGCGAGGCGGCGACCGGGACGCGGGTTTTTACCCCCCACCAGGCTCGAGTCCGCCGCGAACCCCGTCAGCGTCATCGTCAATACCGTCGTTGTCAGGTCGGGCACGCCCAGGCGCCGGGCCGTCGCGTTCTGCAACCCCATGGCCAGCGCCAGCAGCACGATGAGTTCATAGCGGACGGCATCCCCGTCGGGATCGAGCGCCAGGATCCAGGCGCCCAGCGCTGCGCCCACAATGGCCGTCTCGACGAAAATCGAGAACACCAGAAAGCGGCCGCGGTGATGGCCCAGCTCCGATCCCAGGCGGCCCCCGGCCAGCGCGCCGGCGAGGAACGCCACCGTTGCGGTCAGGGAAGCCGTGATTGAAAACTCCCGCGCGTCGGCAACGGCAAAACCCAGGAATGCAATGTTCCCGGTCATGTTCGCCACGAAGACGTGTCCCAATTTGAGATAGCTGATGGCATCCACCACGCCGGTCACCATGGTCAGGGCAAGCAGCAACCCCGGTAGCGGGCCGTGCGAGGCATTCGGCCCTGAGGCCGCGTGAGCACTGGATTTCATACGGACTGGCACCTCGCATACGCAAAGAATGTGCGGCCAGTATAAATGAACGCCCAGCACTCATTGAATCGGCATGATCCGGGTGATTACGTACTGGTCTTGTGCTGTATGCAACAGGTCAAACCCGATCCGTTCTCCGGCGACCACGCGCTCGAGCAATTTCCTGTCCTGCACGGTAAACCCCATGGTCATGGCCGGCCAGCGCAGGCTGTTGATGGCGCCATGCGCAATGGTGACTTTTCCGCCGATCAAATCCACCTTCTGGACCACACCCTCGCCGTGGTGGAGCGACCCTTGCGTTTGCCCGGACACCCGCGCCGCCATCGGCCCCTCCATGCGGTCCATGCCGTCTGCCAGGGCCAGTCCCGCGCCAAGCAGCCCTGACGCCACGACCAGAAGATAAAAGCGGTGCAATTTTTTCATGATGTTCATTTCCTTTGGGTTGGATTGATGGAATTGTTTTTTCCAGCCCGCGGCAGGCGCAACAACAGATAAGCGGCAGGAATGACAAACAGGGAGAGCAGTGGGGCCGTCAACATGCCCCCCACCACCGGCGCGGCGATGCGGCTCATGATTTCAGACCCGGTTCCTCCTCCCCACATGATGGGCATGAGCCCGGCCAGAATCACTGCCACCGTCATGGCCTTGGGACGGACCCGCAACACCGCGCCTTCGCGAATGGACTCCTCCAGCATCGCACGGGTCAGCGGCGCGCCTGCATCGAGCCGTGCTGACAGCGCCTGGCGAAGATAGAGCAGCATCACGACACCAAATTCCGCGGCAACGCCGGCCAGGGCAATGAACCCCACCCCGGCGGCCACCGAAAAGTTGTAGTTCAGCAGGTAGAGCAGCCAGACGCCCCCCACCAGCGCAAAGGGGACGGTGACCATGATGAGCAAAGCCTCATCCACCTGCCTGAAGGTGAGGTAGAGCAGCAGGAAAATAATGCACAACGTGCCCGGCACCACGATCTTGAGGCGCGCATTGGCACGTTCCAGAAACTCGAACTGACCGGAATAGGCAATGCTCACCCCTGGTGCCAGATGGACATCACGGCCCACCGCCTGGCGCAGGCCGCGCACCACGGACACGAGGTCGCGATCGCGCACATCCACATAAACCCAGCTGGCCAGCCGCGCATTTTCGCTGCGCAGCATGGGAGGGCCGTCGCTGTAACGCAACACTGCAACGGTTCCGAGCGTGATCCACTGTCCGCCTGACGTGACGATCGGCAGCTTCTGCAAGGCCTGCAGCGTATCCCGCTCCTCACGGGGATAGCGCACGCTGATGGGGTAACGCGCCGTGCCTTCCACCGTCTCACCCACGCTCTCTCCCCCGATGAGGGCCGTGACCACCGACTGAACCTCGCTGATATTGAGGCCGTAGCGCGAGGCTTCCGCCCGGTTGATGGCGACCGTGATATAACGCCCGCCGGAAAGCCGTTCGGCAAAGGCGGAGGACACCCCGGGCACCGATTTTGCGGCCTGTTCCACTGCCAGCGCCACACGCTCGACAGAGGCAAGGTCCGCACCGGAAACCTTCACGCCGATGGGACTTTTGATTCCGGTGGCCAACATGTCAATGCGGTTGCGAATGGGGGGCACCCAGAGGTTGGAGAGGCCCGGAACCCGGACCACACGGTCCAGTTCTGCCACCAGTTTTTCGGGGGTCATGCCAGGACGCCATGCCTTGCGGGGCTTGAACTGGATCGTGGTTTCGAACATCTCCATGGGCGCCGGATCGGTCGCCGTTTCAGCCCGCCCCGCCTTCCCGAAGACCTGCGACACTTCCGGCACACTCATGATAAGACGGTCCGTCTGCTGCAGCAGTTCGGCAGCCTTGGCCGTTGACAACCCTGGCAGGGCGGAAGGCATATAGAGCAGATCGCCCTCGTCCAGCGGCGGCATGAATTCCCCGCCCATTCGCGAGACGGGCCATGACACGGTGGCCAGCACGGCCAGTGCGATGAACAGCGTGGTTCCGGGGCGGCGCAGCACGGCATCCAGCATGGGGCGATAGACCGCAATCAGGGCGCGATTGAGGAAGTTGTCCCGCTCGTCCGGAATGCGTCCACGAATCCAGTATCCCATGAGGATGGGAACCAGGGTCACGGCCAACCCCGCGGCACCCGCCATTGCATAGCTTTTGGTGAAGGCCAGCGGCGCAAACATCCGCCCTTCCTGTGCCTCCAGCGTAAATACCGGCAGGAAGGACAACGTGATGATGATCAGGCTGAAGAACAGCGCCGGACCTACTTCCGTTGCGGCCTGCGTGATCACCTGCCAGTGCGCCTCTCCTTCCAGCGCCATGCCCGGATGCTGACGGCGCCAGGCTTCAATCTTTCTGTGGGCATTCTCGATCATCACCACGGCGGCATCCACCATGGCCCCCACGGCAATGGCAATGCCACCCAGGGACATGATGTTGGCGTTGATGCCCTGGTAGCGCATCAGAATGAATGCAGTGAACACGCCCAGCGGCAGCGAAATGATGGCCACCAGCGCTGATCGAAGATGTCGCAGGAAAAGGACGCAAACCAGCGCCACCACGATGAACTCCTCGACCAGTTTGTGATTGAGGTTTTCCACGGCACGGTCGATCAATTGGCTCCGGTCGTAGGTGGTCACGATATCCACCCCTTGCGGCAGGCTTTTTCCCAGCATGTCGAGCCTCGCACGCACAGCGGCAATGGTCTCGCGCGCGTTCTTCCCGGCGCGCAGGATGACGATGCCCCCGGCCACTTCGCCCTGGCCATCGAGTTCGGCAACCCCGCGACGCATTTCTGGACCCACTTGCACTCGGGCCACATCGCCCAGGCGTACCGGAACGCCGGCGCGGGGTGCGGCCACGGGAATATTGCGGAAATCCTCCAGGGACTGCAGGTAACCGGTGGCGCGCACCATGTATTCCGCCTCGCCCTGTTCCACCACGGCCCCGCCGGCCTCCTGGTTGCCGTTTCGGATGGCTTCGATGATCTGTCCGTGGGTCACGCGGTAAGCGGCCAGTTTTACCGGATCCGGCACGATCTGGTACTGGCGCACCATGCCCCCCACGGAAGCCACTTCGGCCACGTTGGGCAGGCTTTTCAGCTCATATTTGAGAAACCAGTCCTGCAGGGCCCGCAGATCGGACAGATCGTGGCGGCCGGTACGGTCCACCAGTGCGTATTCAAAAATCCAGCCCACGCCCGTGGCATCCGGACCCAGAGCGGTCCGCGCCCCGGCAGGCAACCGTCCCTGGACCTGATTGAGATATTCCAGGACGCGCGAGCGGGCCCAGTACAGGTCGGTGCCGTCTTCAAACAGGACATAAACGAATGAGTCCCCGAAAAAGGAATAGCCGCGCACCGTCCTTGCTCCGGGCACGGACATCATGGTGGTTGCCAGCGGATAGGTGACCTGGTCTTCGACGATCTGCGGCGCCTGCCCCGGCAGGGCGGTGCGGATGATGACCTGCACATCGGACAGATCCGGCAAGGCATCCACCGGTGTGGTGCGCACGGCCCAAAGACCCCAGACCGTCAGCAGTCCCGTGGCAAGCAATACCAGGAGCCGGTTGCGAATGGACCATGTGATGAGACGCGCCATCATTTGCGCTCTCCCGTCTGCCCCATGCGTGCCAGTACCCCCTTGAGGCTTGCCTCGGAATCAATCAGGAACTGGCCTGAAGCGACGATCTGCGCGCCCTGTTGCAATCCCTGGAGGATCTCCACCCTGCCCTCGCTTTCGCGACCGACAGTCACCTCGGTGGGAATGAAATGGCCGGCATCGCCCGCCACGATGACCAGGTTCCGCTCGCCCGTCGCGATGACAGCTTCCGAGGGGATCAGCAACCGCTCCGGTCCCGCAGATTTCTGCAGCACGACGTGGGCATACATTCCCGGCCGCAGCCGGCCGTCAGGATTGGGCCACTCCGTCCGGACCCGGAGCGTGCGGGCATCCCGATCCAGCGCCGGCAACAGCGCGTAGATGCGGCCCGTCCGGGGATGCCCTGGCCAGGCGGTAAATGTGGCCGATACCGGTTGTCCCACGGCAATCCCCGCCACCTGCGCCTCCGGCACTTCGGCCTCCAGCCAAACACTGCCCAGGCCATTGATGCGGGCCAGGGTCTGGCCGGGCGTGATCGTCATGCCTTCACGCACGCCCAGCTCCAGCAATACGCCTCCTTGCGGTACCGTCACGGTCACCACGGCCCGGGGCACATCGCTTTTTTCCACCTGAGCCACCAGGGATTCGCTCATGCCCAATTGCAGCAAGCGTGTGCGTGCAGCTTCTGTCAGCGGGGTCTCGCCTGTCCGTCGCAGGGACAGGTATTCGGCCTGCGCGCCATACCATTCCGGCACGCGCAAATCAGCCAGCGGTGCGCCTGCGGGAATCACGTCGTTGGGCGCCCGGGCGTAAACGCGTTCCACCAGTCCGCCCGTACGCGCCTGGACCACCGTCACGAGGCGTTCGTCATAGGCAAGCATCCCCACGACCTCCAGATCGCGTGCAAGCCGCCCCTTCTCCACCGTGGCCAGCCTGACACCGGTGTTCTGCAGGAGCCGGGGATCAATGCGCACCCCATTGTCCCCGGCGCGGGGCTCGTCCACCATGGGAACGAGGTCCATGTCCATGAAGGGGGATTTGCCGGGTTTGTCGAAATGCTGCTCCGGTTTCATGGGGTCGTACCAATACAGTATTTTGCGTTCCGCAGGGACGGGGGCCGGCGTGATGGCTTGATCACGCCGGGCCATCTCGTAGCCCGTCACGGCACCGAGCAAGGCCAGGGTCAGGCCGGCAAGCGTCATCCACCCCATTCGTTTCGCGATCATGGCTGAACCTCTTCAGACAGGTAGTGCAGGCTTGCTTCCACCGCGGTGCGCCGCGCTTCCAGATCAATGCGTTTCATGCGGGTGTCGATGAGGAACCTGCGCGCGTCAATCACCGCCGGGAGCGGCTCCTGGCCTGCACGGTAACCTGCCAGGGCAAGATCGACTTTCTGCTGGCCCAGAGGCAGCCACTCGCGATCGATGCGTTCGATCTGGCGCGTAAGCGCAGCCTGCTCCGCCAACATGGCCTCAAGTTCGGCCGTGTGCTGGCGCACCATGGATTCGCGTTCGGCACGAACGCGTTCGAGATCCTGCTGCCGGGCAGCAATCTGGGGGTTCTGGCGGGTCCGGGTAAAGATCGGAAGATCGAAGGTCAACTGGACCGAGACCATGTCGCCGAAGGCCGGGCCGCGGTGCTGGTAATCCATTTCGACGCCCCAGTCGGACTTTTTGGCTGCCTCGGCCAGGGCCACCTCCGCGCTTGCCGAAGCCTCCTGCACATTGAAAATGGCCAGGTCCGGATGACGGTCCAGGCTATGACGAAGATGTTCCGGGCGGGTGGGATAAGCCGGGGGCGCACCGGTCAGCGGCTCGCTGGCTACCGTGCCCACCCAGCGCGCGAGGTCGGCCCGCGCCTTTCCCAAATCCCTTTCCAGATCGTCACGCCGGTCTTCCAGCGCCATGGCCTCCTGTCGGGACAACAGGCTCTCGCTCCCCCTGCCATGCCCCGATGCCAGCCGCGTGGTCACTGCAGTGGACAGAAGGCGGTTTTCGGCATCCAGTTGGTCCAGCAGGAAGCGCTGTTGCTGCAGGAAATAGACCTTGAGCCAGGCCAGCAGGGTCTGTCGCTTCACGGACAAGCGCTCGATCTCCAGCTCGGCACCGGCCCGTGCAATGTTGGCCTCGGCCAGCCGGCGTGCAGCATTCCGCTTGTCGCCATCGGTAATTTCCTGCATCACCCCGATGCGCTGCATCGTCATGGCATCGCGTGTCGTATTCCAGGCTTCCGAACCCTGCACCGGGAGATTGTCCACCCCCATCACGAGCTTGGGATCAGGCAATTCGCCTGCCGCCACCCGCGCCGCGCGCGCGGCCGTGACCGTGTTTTGACGCGCCCTGATTTCAGAAGCGCGGGTTTCAGCAATGTTGAGCGCCTCGTCAAAGGTCAGCGCACGACCGGCCGGGGCCCAGAGGACCAGCGCGATCGCCAGCGCGAAGCGTCGGCGAGGCCATTCCGATATTCCAGACATGATGGACTTTCTCCAGCAAATGACAGCAATCCGTGCCGCAAGTGCAGCGACACGCCCTGGATTCGGGGAGAAGACCTAGATGCGAAAAACCTGGTACTGGATGCGCAACGGCGGTGAGCCGTCCGTCAGGGAGAGGAAAAGGGGATGGGCAAAAACACCGGACGTCGCGTTGCCCGCCATGTCCGGGTGGAGCACTTCAAAAAGAACGACCCGGACCGCGGCCGGAATGTCCGGCACCGCGTTCTGGTGGAATTGTGCCGCATGTTCGCAATGCGCAAGGCACAGCGGCGAAGGTGCGTCATCGGTCATGGGAGCACCATCCATACCGGTACAGTCTGCGGGCATGGGTGCCGCCACGGGAACAGGGGGCGCTGCGAAGGGAGCCAGTTGCTGACAGGCGTGCGCCGCGGTCATGAACTGGCTGAGCACCAGAGCGATGAGCGCAAAAAGCGAAACCCTGGAACGCATCTTCTTGCACATGATTGCAAACTATAGCAGAAATTCTGAAAATAGGCGCACTGTGCTTTCAGGAATTATCATCAATCTCGTATACTGCTTGCTATATATTCGTGGCCCGGCCCACCAGGCCCGCAAAATAACGACACAGAGAGGAGGCCGTAAATGAAACGAGCGTTAGGGTTCATGGCTGTCACACTGGCAATGTGCGTTTCCGCGCTTGCCCAGGACACGATCACTCTGGGTGCCTCGGTCCAGGAAACAGGAGCCCTCGCCAATACCGGCCGGTATTATCGCGACAGCTACAATTTCGCCGTGGAAAGGATCAACGAGCGCGGCGGCGTCAAGGTCGGCGGTAAAACCTACACGCTGGGTCTGAAAATTCTCGACAACCAGTCGGACAGCAACCTGAGCGTGCGCCAGTATGTGCAATTGCTGACACAGGACAAGGTCAACTTCCTGCTGGGACCTTTCGCCAGCGACTTCGCCCTGGCGGATTCTTCCGTAGCCGAAAAGTATCAGGTGCCCATGATCCAGGGCGGCGGCGCTTCGGACCAGATTTTCAACAGGGGCTACAAATACATTTTCGGTACCCTGCCCGTGGCCAGCAAATACTTTGAAAGCACCATCGCAATGATGGGCAAGCTCAAGCCAGCTCCAAAATCCGTGGCGCTTCTCTACGCCGATGACGCCTTTGACGTGTCCGTAGCCAACGGCACGCGCGAGCTGATCCAGAAAGCAGGACTCAAGCTGGTGCTGGACCAGCGTTACAGCAGCAACACCAGCGACTTCAGCACGCTGATCTCGCAACTCAAATCGGGCAATCCCGATGTGATCCTGGTTTCCGGCCACGAGACCGAGGCGCTAAACTTTGTGCGCCAGGCCAAGAGCCTGAACCTCAACCCCCTGATGTATTCGTTTACGGTGGGCGTGCCGACCGCCGATTTTCGCAAGGCGCTCGGAAAGGATTCGAACTACGCCTTCGGCATGACGCCCTGGGTCATCTCGTCGGCCAACAAGGACGCATACTTCGGTAACGCCGAGGATTTTGCCAAAGCCTATAAGGCACGCTTCGGCTACGACCCGGACTACCATTCCGCCTCGGCAGTCGCCGACGTGGAAGCCTTTGTCAAAGCCATCGAAGTTGCCGGCACGCTGGAGCCGACAAAAGTGCGTGATGCCATTTCCCAGGTCAATTTCCCCAGCCTGTACGGCACCATCGCATTCAATGCGTCGGGGCAGATCAGCCTGCCGCAAACCGTGATTCAGGTGCAGAACGACCAGGTGAAGGCCATCTATTCGCAAAGCGGAATGCTGGCCGCCCCCCAATACCCGATGCCCCACTGGGACAAACGCTAGCTTCTGGGCGCCCCTACAGGCTTCTTTTTCAAGGCGGGTTGATCCACGCGATGCAATTGCTTGCGCAGGTTCTTGTCAACGGCGTGCTCCTCGGCGGCTTGTACGCGCTGATGGCGCTTGGGCTTGCCCTGGTTTGGGGCGTGCTGAACATCGTCAATCTGGCCCATGGCGCCCTGATCATGCTGGGGGCCTACGTGGGCTACTACCTGTTCACCCTGCTCGACGTGGATCCCTTCATTGCATTGCCGATCGCCATGGTCGTACTGTTTTGCGTGGGTTATCTTCTGCAGGCCGGCATACTGAACCTGATCGCCCGGGCCGCCATGTTCAACACGCTCCTGATCACCTTCGGCATCGACGTGGTGTTGACGCAGCTGGCCCAGATGCTCTTTAGCGCCGACTACCGCACCATCAATCCGGGTTATGCCGGGGCAAACTTCATGCTGTTCGGGATCACCCTGCCCTGGGTGCGTGTGCTGGCCTTTGCAGTGGCCTTGCTGCTGACACTGGCCATGTGGTTGTTCCTCCTGCACACGCGTTTGGGTCGGGGCATTCGCGCCACCGCGCAAAACCTGGGCGCCGCGCGCCTTTACGGCGTGTCGCCAAAACGCATCTACGCCCTCACCTTTGGCATCGGCGCAGCACTTGCCGGCGGGGCCGGGGATCTGTACGGGGTGGTGTCCCAGATCAACCCCTACATTGGCGCCACGCTGACCGCCAAATCATTTGCCATCGCCATCATTGGCGGCCTGGAGAGCCCGCTGGGCGTCGTCGTCGGCGGGATCTTCCTTGGGATCGTCGAATCGCTCACGGCGCTCTACATCGGACCCACCTTTGTGGACGTGGCCAGCTTCGGCATCCTCGTGCTCGTGCTGATCTTCCGTCCCAACGGCCTGCTGGGGTCAACCACATGACGCTGCGGACCAAATTCGTCCTGGCGCTTGCCGCAACGCTGGTACTGGCCGCACTGCCGTGGTTTGCGCCGCCCACCCTCGTCCAGTTCGGCATTGCCACGCTCCTGCTTGCAACGCTCGCGCAGGGCTGGAACATCATCGGCGGCTTCACCGGTTACGCCTCGTTCGGAAACTCCGTATTTTTCGGGTTGGGCAGCTACGGCACGGCCATCGCGATGGTGCAATGGCAACTGCCGTTCGGCGTGGGACTGGCCTTTGGCGTCCTGCTCTCCGTCCTGTTTGCGCTGGTGATGGGCATACCGGTGCTGCGTCTGCGTGGCCATTACTTCGCCATCGCCACGCTGGCGCTGTCGCAGGTCATGACCGCGATCGTCTCCAACCTAGAGATTGCGGG
The DNA here is from genome assembly GCA_021850135.1 of Pseudomonadota bacterium. GTDB lineage: Bacteria > Pseudomonadota > Gammaproteobacteria > Burkholderiales > Ferrovaceae > JAJZRV01. The sequence goes on along the minus strand of JAJZRV010000015.1, from coordinate 23,004 downwards.
ACGCAACATCGGCCTCGTCCTGCCGCTCCTGAACGGCGACGCACTCTTTTATGAACTGTCGCTTGCGGTGCTGGTGCTGGCCACGCTGACCATTTTCTGGATCTCGCGCAGCCGCTTTGGCTTCGGGCTGATCGCCATCCGCGAAAACGAGGATGCCGCCGCATCCATGGGCATCGACACCACGCGTTACAAGGTCCTGGCATTTGCCCTGGCAGGCATCTTCAGCGCGCTTGCCGGCGGCATCCACGCCTACTGGATCACCTTCATCGATCCGGTCAGCGCCTTCGATCTGAGCCTGAACGTCAAAATGATCATCATGACGGTATTCGGTGGTCCGGGCTCCGTGCTGGGGCCGGTGATCGGCGCCTTCGTGCTGTCCGCCATTTCAGAAACCCTGTCCACGGAAGTCTCCAGCGTGGCCAGCCTCTTTTTCGGCATGGTCATCGTCGCCGCGGTGATCTTCATGCCGCGCGGTCTGGCCGACCTGATACGCCGTTTTCGCAAAACGGGCTGGCGCTATTTCAGCGAAAACGTCAGAAGTCACCGCCTATGAAGACGACGCCCATCCTGGAAATTCGCGGACTGAGCAAGCGTTTTGGCGGCCTGGTCGCGGTCAGCGACGTCAATTTCAGCATCGCGCCCGGCGAAACGCTGGGACTGATTGGACCCAACGGCGCCGGCAAGACGACCCTTGTCAGCCTGATCAGCGGCAGCATCACGCCGACCACCGGCGACATCCTGTTTGAAGGCGCCTCGATCAGGCATCTTCCGGCATTCCAGCGGGCGCGGGCCGGCATTGGCCGTACCTTCCAGATCATGAAGCCCTTCCCGGGCCTGAGCGTACTGGACAATATTGCCGTCGGCGCGCTATTTGGAACCTCCACTACGGCAAAAGCCCTGCAGACGGCACGCGAGGAGGCGCGCGAATGGCTGGAGCTCATGGAACTGCAGCATCACGCCGATCAGCGCGCAGACGAACTGGGCGGACCGGACCGCAAGCGTCTCGAACTGGCCAAGGCGATGGCAATGAAACCCAAGCTGCTGCTGCTCGATGAAGTCATGGCGGGACTCAATCATGCCGAGATCGACGACGTGATCGAAGCCATCAAAAAGGTGCGGCGCACCGGCATTTCCGTGCTGGTGATCGAACACGTGATCAAGGTCATTCAGCGCCTGTCGGACCGTCTTCTGGTACTGCATCATGGACAGCAAATCATCGAGGGCAAGCCGGAGGAAGTGCTGGAAGACCCCCGGGTCATCGAAGCCTATCTTGGACGGCGCAGGGCATGAGCGGAAATCTTCTGGAGGTGCAGGGCCTGTTTGCCGGGTACGGCGAAGTTCCGGTGCTGCGGGATGTTCATATCGCGGTCGGGCGCGGCGAGATCGTTGCGCTCGTCGGCAGCAACGGCGCGGGCAAGACCACCCTGCTGCGCGCCCTCTCGCGCGTGCTTTCCGGTACCGGCAAGCTCACGTTCGAAGGCCGTGACCTGTCCTGCCTCACGCCGGAACAGGTCTTCAAACTGGGCATCGTGCAGGTTCCGGAGGGCCGCCAACTGTTCGACCAGATGACGGTACTTGAAAATCTCATGATGGGTGCTTTCGCGCGTCGCGACAGGAAAGCAATCCAGGAGACGCTTGCCTCCGTCTATGAACTCTTTCCGAAACTTTACGAGCGGCGCACCCAGCGTGCCGGCAGCCTGTCCGGCGGGGAACAGCAGATGTGCGCCATCGGCCGCGCGCTGATGGCGATGCCCAGGCTGCTGATGGTGGACGAAATGAGCCTGGGGCTGGCACCGGTGATCGTTGATCAGCTGCTCGAGGTGCTTTCCACGATCCGCAAGCAGGGCGTGACGGTCCTGTTGGTGGAACAGGACGTCTTTGCCGCACTGGAGGTGGCCGATCGCGGATATGTGATGGAAACCGGCACCGTCACGCAATCCGGCACCGCACAGGCGCTGTCGGAAGACCCCGAAGTGAAGCGCGCTTACCTCGGGATTTAGCCCGAAGCGCTTCCATTCCCTTTCTGGTAATACCCCACCAGTTCACACTGTGCCAGGATGTGATTTTCCATCGCCTTCACCAGGGCAGCCTTGGTTGCCGGTTGCAGCACCGGCAGGACGACATCGAGCGCGTAGAGCTTGTGGAAGTACCGGTGCCGGCCGATGGGCGGGCATGGACCGCGGTATCCCGTCTGTTTCCAGTCATTGAGCCCCTCCAGCGTGCCATGCGGCAACTGCGCGATCCCGGAGGAGGCAACGCCGATGCCCCCGGCTTGGGGGTCCATGTTGTACAGGACCCAATGGACCCAGGTCATCCTGGGTGCATCCGGGTCGGGGGCATCCGGGTCATCCACGATGAGCGCAAGGCTTTTTGCCCCTGCAGGAACACCCGCCCAGGTCAGCGTCGGCGGATAATCCTTCCCCTCGCATGTGTGCAGGCCAGGGATGTTTCCGAACGGATCAAAGGTGCTCGAGACCAGGTTCATGCTGCCTCCCGGATGCTTGTGGACAATCTATTCGCAAATCCTTCCGCGCCCTGCCTTCACCTTTGCGCGCATGGCCTTGCTTTGCATGCGCCTTTCGACGGCGCCCCTGCTGGGTCGGGTGGGCCGTCGCAGCCTGGGGGCTACAGCCACGCTTTCCACCAGATCCTGCAGCCGACGCAGCGCTTCAATGCGGTTTTTTTCAAGGCTCCGAAATTTTTGCGCCTTGATGACCACCACCCCGTCCTTGCTGATGCGCTGATCGCCCAGTTTCAGCAGGCGTTCCCGAACCGCTTCGGGCAGGGATGAAGTGGCCACATTGAAGCGCAGATGCACAGCGTTGGAAACCTTGTTGACGTTCTGTCCACCGCTGCCTTGCGCCCGGATCGCGCTGATTTCGACTTCTTCTGGCGAAATGGTCAGCCGCGGACGCATGCTCACGGCACATCAGGGGTCGTGCGCTTGGGCGCGTGCGTCTTGACGTCGCCGCGCAGCACGCGCGCGTACTCCTCGAGCTGGCGCTTGGCCGCATCAAAGGCATCGCGCAGGGCCACGTAGACATCTTCATGATGGTTGCGATCCACCACGATCTCGTGGCTGGGCGGGACCCTGAGGTCAATGCGGACCGTGAATTGCCGGCCCTGGTGATGGTGCCTGTCGTGCATCTCGACCACGACCCTGCAGGACTGGATATGCTGGAAAAATTCATCGAGCTTCTCGGCCTTGGCGCGAATATGCGCTTCCAGCGCCTCGGATTGATCCACATTGTGAATGGTGATTTGCAGTGGGTTTTGCATGACGCTAATCTCCGATCGATTAACCATGAATTCTGCCGACCAGAACGGCGAAAGGCCACTCCGCGGTACGGCCTGCTCCATCCTCACCCCAATGCTTTTGAAGGTCAAGGGCCTGCTCACAATCACGCTGACAAGAGCGGCGGCTCCTCCATCAATGCAATCTGCTCGCGCAACTCCAGAATCCGGTCCTGCCAGTAACGCTGGGTATTGAACCAGGGAAAAGCCTTCTTGAATGCGGGATCTTCCCAGCGCTGCGCCAGCCAGGCCGCATAGTGGATCAGGCGCAGGGTACGCAGTGCCTCGATCAGATGGAGTTCGCGTTCGTCGAAGTCGTAAAAGTCCTCATAACCCGACAGCACGTCGCTCAACTGCCGCGCCATGTCGGCGCGCTCGCCTGAAAGCAGCATCCACAGATCCTGTACGGCCGGCCCCTTGCGGCTATCGTCAAAATCCACAAAATGCGGGCCTTCGTCCGTCCACAGCACGTTGCCCGGATGACAGTCGCCGTGCAGGCGCAGCATACGCACTTGCCCGGCGCGCTCATAACAGTAACGCACCCCCGCCAGCGCCTGGTCGGCCACACTCGTGTAGGCCGCCAGCAAGTCGTCAGGGATGAAACCGTGCGCCAGGAGAAAATCCCGCGGTACCGTGCCAAACGTCTCGATGCTGATTTCCGGGCGGTGCTGGAATGGCCGGAGCGCGCCGATGGCATGGATTCGCCCGAGAAAACGCCCCATCCACTCCAGCGTCTGGGGGCGATCGAGTTCGGGAGCCCGCCCGCCATGCTTTCTGGATACCGAGAAACGAAAGCCCTCGAAGGCATGCAGCGTCTTTCCGTTTTGTACCAACGCCGGGACCACGGGGATTTCGCGTTCGACGAGCTCCTGCAGGAAGGCATGCTCTTCCAGTATGGCCTCATCGGACCAGCGCCCAGGCCGATAGAATTTTGCCACCAGGGGGGTGCCCTGTTCCATGCCGACCTGGTAGACGCGGTTTTCGTAGCTGTTAAGCGCCAGCAGCCGACCGTCGCCCAGGAGGCCGATGCTCTCCATGGCGTTCAGTATGCAATCCGGGGTCAATGAAGCGTAATCAGGGGTCACCACAGTTTCACCCTGGGCGACGCGAGAAGTGTTGGAAACATGAAGCGGATTATACACAGCCCATGAAAAAGCCCCGCAACCTTGCGGGGCTTTTTCATGACAAGGTCTGCAGATTACGGACGGAACCTGCAGCTAGATCATGATATTGACGTTGGTGCCGACGGACTGGCCCAACTGGGACTGCTGGGCCTGATGCGCCCGCTGGGACTGCTGGGCCTGCTGATCCTGTTGTGCCTGTTGTTCCTGCCGGGCCTGTTGCGCCGCCCTGGCCTGCTCCTGCTGCTGCGCCCGCTGGGCCTGTCTTTCCTGCTCGGCATTTTGGGCATCCTGGGCCTGCTGGGCTTGCTGCAATTGCAGCAGGGTATTGCTGGCACCGCTGATCGCGCTTGTCGTCATGACATCCCCCTGATTAGGACGAAACCGGTCATCGTTTGGGCATCGTACTGCCAACCGGGCCTTGCGTAAAGCATCGGTCGGCCACCATTTCGGCCATGACCGCGTTTCGGTGGACATCGTCCCCGGCGCGCAGGCCCGCCACGACCCCGGCCTGATCTGCCGCAGGGCGATTCTGGCTCATCTTCCACTTCCCTTCGATGCGTCCGATGGAAATCTCGATGCCGATGATCGCCCTCATCTGGGCCTCAATGAAATCCGCGGGGGCTTCGCCCACGTTCCAGGGCTGGGCGCGTCGTCCCTCCTGGGCGCGGGTCAGGTCTTCCAGCAGCTGCCGCAACCAGAGCGCTTCCTCGATGACACGGGGTCGCCCCCAGGCATGCACCGTGGCGTAGTTCCATGTGGGGACCACCTTATGCGTGGCCTGTTTGGTGGGATACCACGAGGGCGTCACGTAGCCCTGTTCTCCCTGAAACACGACGAGGCACTCCGGCGCATCCTGCAAAGCCTGCCAGTGCGGATTCGCGCGGGCCATATGGGCACGGAGCGTCCCGAACTCCCCTTCTCCGGCATGGATCAGGAAAGGCAGGGGTGATGCATCGAGCCCGCGCTCGCCACCCGTGATCAACATGGCCAGCGGATGGGAGCGCATCAGGCCATGCATGACCTCGATCCGGGTTTCGTGAAAGGCTGCGGGAAGATACATGAAAATGCCCCTAGGCTTGAACCTGCTTCAATACGTTTTCAAATGGTCCGATCGGCAACGGTTTTCCGAACAGATACCCCTGGTAATGCGTGCATCCCGTGCTCAGGAGAAACTGACGCTGTTCCTCGGTTTCAACGCCCTCGGCAATGACGTCCAGGTTCAGGCTTTGCGCCATGGCGACGATGGTTCGGACAATGGCTTTATCACTGCTGTCCACGGCCAGATCGCGTACGAACGACTGATCGATCTTGAGCTGGTTGAGCGGCAGACGCTTGAGGTATTGTAACGACGAGTAACCCGTGCCGAAATCGTCCAGCGACAACCGGACCCCGATGGCCTTCAGGGCATTCATCGTCGCAATCGTTTCCTCGATGTTTTCCAGCAAGGTGCTTTCCGTCAGTTCGAATTTCAACATATCCGGATGGATGGCATGGTGGCGGACGGTAGCCTCCACTTGCGCCACAAAATCGGCCTGACGGAATTGCCTGGCGCTGATGTTGACGGACAGGACGAGATGGCGCGTCAGATCCGAGTCCTGCCAGATCCTGAGCTGGGCGCACGCGGCCTCCAGCACCCACTTCCCGATGGGCAGGATCAGGCCCGTTTCTTCCGCCAGGGCAATGAAATGCCCTGGTGCGATGACGCCGCGCTCCGGGTGGGCCCAGCGGATCAGTGCTTCTGCGCCCGTTGCACGATGAAGGCTATCCGTCTGGATCTGGTAGTACAGATGGAATTGCCCGAGTTCGATCGCCCTGCGCAACTCCTCCTCCAGGACCGCGCGGGCAGTGACGCTTTCCTGCATCTGCGGATCGAAGAAGCGCAGCGTGTTGCGCCCGGCTTTCTTGGCCTGATACATGGCAATGTCGGCCTGTTTCAGCAGCACCTCGATCCCCTGCTTATGGCCGCTGAACAGGGTTGCACCGATGCTGCTGCTGCTACGGTAATCCTGGGTGGGAAGTGCGTAAGGTTGACTCAGGGCCGCAAGGATTTTTCCGCCGACAGTCTCCGTCTGGGTGGCGGCATCCACGTCCAGGCTGCTCAGGTCTTCCAGCATGACCACGAATTCGTCGCCGCCGATGCGTGCCACGGTGTCTCCCTCGCGGACGCAGGAAGCCAGCCGCTGTGCCACCTGCTGCAACAGGACGTCCCCCACCCCATGACCCAACGTGTCGTTGAGCGTCTTGAAGTTGTCCAGATCGATGAACAGGAGCGCCCCGGCGTGCCCGCTGCGGGCGCTGGAAGACAGGGCCTGCTGCAGTCGGTCGGTGAGCAGGCGCCGGTTGGGCAACCGGGTCAAGGGGTCGAAAAACGCGAGATGCTTGATCTCCTCTTCCGAGTTCTTGCGCAACGTGATGTCGGTGAGTGTCGCCACATAATTCGTGACGACGCCCCGGGGATTTTTCACGGCAGTGATGGTGAGATACTCCGGATAAACCTCTCCATTCTTGCGCCGGTTCCAGATCTCCCCTTTCCAGATATTCGAGCCATGAATGCTTTTCCACATGGCGGCATAAAAATTTGCATCATGCCGGCCCGAGCTCAGCAGACGCGGATTCCTGCCGATGACTTCCTCGGCGCTGTACCCCGTGATGTCGGTAAAGGCGTGGTTCACCCGCAAAATCACGCCGTCTGCGTCCGTGATCAGCATGCCTTCCTGGGACTCGAAAGCGGTTGCGGCAACCTGCACCTCGGCCTCGGTTTTTTTCCGCTCCGTGATGTCGCGAGATGAACAGAACAGGATGGGGTTGCCATCCAGCTCGAGGGGAAACACGCTGACTTCCACATCGAAGATGGTTCCGTCCTTGCGCCGGTGCCGGGTTTCGAACTGCGAACGCCCTTCCTGCGCATGCCGTTGCCGGACGAGCTGGGCCAGTTCCGCGTCAGCCCACTGGGCATCCCAGCCGGAGACATTCATCCCGATCACCTCGTCGCGCCGGTAGCCCAGCATGGCACAAAACGAGTCGCTGGCTTCGATGATATGGCCCTGCGCATCGAGGATATGAATGCCATCACTGGCATTGTGCAGGAGGAGCGCGTTTTTTTCGCTTTCCCTTTTCAGCGTCTGTGCGGCTCTCCTGCGCTCGGTGATGTCCACGATGTTGCCGACCAGTAACCCGACTTCGCCCTGACCGTCCTTCAGTGAGGAAACGGAGGTTTCCGCCCAGAAGCTGCTGCCGTCTTTCCTGAGGTAGCGCTTTTCGAAATGCAGTTGCTGCGCCTGCCCTGTAAAAAGCATCTTGTGACGCCGTTCCGATTCTGCCAGGTCTTCCGGATGCGTCAGGTCGGCGATGGAGAGCGTCAGAATTTCCGCGGCATCGTAGCCGAACATATCCAATGCAACGCGGTTGGCCTGGAGAATGCGCCCCTGAACCGGATGGATGGAGACCATGGCCGTGGGCGAGTGCTCAAACAGCGCATGCGCCTGCGCCGCTGCACGGACCTGTTCCTGCGTCTTGACTGCGCGCACTTGCGCCCGGAATGCAACTTCGGCAAAACCGGAGACCAGCCCGCCATTCAGCCCAAAGACGGACAGGCCGAGCCAGTACGGAAAATTCATTTCCAGGGGCGTCCTGGTGATGACGGGCCAGAAAAAAGTGACCACGATGCAGGACAGCACCATCGCCACGATGCCGGGATACAGCCCGCCATAGATTGCGGCAAACATCACCGCCGGGTAGAACGTCAGCCACTCCATATCCGCCCCGAGCATTTGCAGGGGCCATCTGCGCAGACCCGCCGCCAGGACCACGAGAAAAAGGGCAACGCCATATCGCGTCACTGCGTGACGGGTTGGGTGCTTCAAATGCATTCCGCTGTCTCCCCGACGTTCGACGGACCGCCATGCCGTGGCGCAGCACAGCGCCGGATTTATCGGAAACCTCCCAGAAGACGCAGTTTATCCCCATCCCGGGCCGCAGTCGCCGGGATCAGTGCGATCTGGCGATCTTCCCCAGACTTTCCAGAAAGGGCCTTTATTCCGCCTTCTTTGGGCCATTGGCGGTTCGCAGACCCATGCATGTGTCTCAAAGAGTACATATTCAAACAAATTGTTACTTATTTTTACATTTTTGACGCACGTCAAAAAATGCCGCGCCGCAAAAGAATAACATCCCCCCCAAAGTTCCCTAGGCAATTGTTCTACTGGCTGATTTTTTGATTACGACTTTCTTGAGATCGAGGACCCAAATGAAACGCCCATTCGCCCCTGCTTCCCTGCTTGCCGCAGCCATTTTCCTTGCTTCTCCCCTGGCCCATGCCGTGGATGCCGAAGCAGCCAAAGCCCTGGCCAAACAAAACAACTGCTTCAAATGCCACTCCGTCGAGAAGGAAAAGGACGGCCCGGCCTACAAGAAGGTGGCTGAAAAGTACAAAGGCAAGGCCAACGCAGAAGCCCGCCTGATCGAGCACATCACCTCTGGCGAGAAAGCCAAGTTCCCCGATGGTCACGAAGAGGAACACAAGATCGTCAAGACCTCTCCGCCAAAGGATATGGATCAGATCAAGAATCTCGTGCAGTGGATTCTTTCCCTGTGACCCGTGGGCCGCACCCCGGGCATGCCGCGCCAACACGCGGTCTGGCGGCCCGGGCACCCTCGCAATCACCCGCACCTGGATCCCCATTACAGATAACCATGACAACCTAGAGAGGATCGTCAAAATGAAACTCGTGCAGCGATTAATGGCTTTCACCGTGGTGCTTGCTGGGGCGTGTTGGCTCGCTTCTGCCCAAGCCGCCGACGCCCCCGCACAGCCCAAACAGGAGCAGGCCAAATCCGGCATTGCCAAGAATGCATTGATGCAGGACGCCCTCTGCACGCGTTGCCATGATGAAAGCGAGCAAACGCCCATTCTGTCCATCTACCAGACAAAGCACGGGGTCAAGGGCGATCCTCGCACCCCCACCTGTCAGTCCTGCCATGGTGAGAGCGAAAAACACCTCAAGGGTGATCCGAGCGTTAAGGGGCGCGCCGCTCCCGACGTGGTTTTCAAGAAAGGCGTCTACGGCGTCTCGGATGACAAGCTGCGCTCCAGCCAGTGTCTGACCTGCCACAAGGGCACCGAACGCACCAACTGGGATGGCGGCCTGCACCAGAGAAACCAGCTTGCCTGCAACGATTGCCACAAAACGCACCAGCCTGCCGACCCGGTGCAGCAGAAGAAAACCCAGACGGCGGTGTGCTTTACCTGCCACAAGGATCAGCGCGCAGACAGCCACAAGATTTCGAGCCACCCGATCGACATCGGCAAGGTGGTGTGTTCGGACTGCCACAATCCCCATGGCTCGGCAGGCCCAAGGATGCTCAGGAAAAACACCGTCACCGAAACCTGCTACACCTGCCATGCAGAAAAACGCGGCCCGTTCCTGTGGGAGCACCAGCCCGCCACCGAGGACTGCACGAACTGCCATACCCCGCATGGCTCCAACATCTCGCCGCTGCTGAAGTCTCGTGCGCCATTCCTGTGTGACGAATGCCATGACGGCCCCCACAACAGCCAGGCGCCCTACGGCGTCAATGCTGCGGGCATCCAGGCCGGCGCAGGCTTTGTCGCAAACGCGACCAATCCCAAGGCCCCGAACTCCAACGCCGTTGGACGTGCCTGCATGAACTGCCACGTCATGATTCACGGCTCGAACAGCCCGGCTGGCGCCTTTTTGCATAGATAGAGTCCAGGGAGATCAAGACCATGAAAGCATCTAAAAGGAATCTGGCCGTCAGCTTGGTGACGCTTGCAGTACAAGGCGCTTTGGCAGCAATGGCAGTCATGCCGGCGCTGACCCTTGCGGAAGGCCAGGAAGACATTGACGCATTGACCAAACCCATCAACTTCGTCGAAATCGGCGCAGCCAATACGGCACGCGGCGCTTACAAGTACGGTGAATACAGCGGCATGGGATTGCACCCCTCCGGCGCGGACATCCTGGGCAATTTCAGCGTGCGCGGCGGCGACTCCTACGGCATGGAAAGCGGCACCATGCGGTGGGGCATCGAGGGCTCCGATCTGGGTCTGACCTCCCGCGCCCTCGGCGCGACGGCCAGCGAGCAGGGCAGCTGGAGCCTGGGTATCAAATACGACGAACTGCGCCATTACATCACCGACACGTATCAGACGCCCATGCAGGGGGCCATGGGGGGGAACTCGTTCCTCCTGCCGCAGGCCTTCGGGGTCATCAATACCCAGACCAAGCCTGCCGCCATAGGGGGCATCATCCCGCCCTATGGCACCCAGGCCCTGACTCCCGCCCAGCAGTCGTATTTCAATACGACCGACGTCTCTTCCGGCCGCAGAAACACCGGCCTGAGCGCCAGCCGCAACCTCGACCGGGAGTGGAGTTTCAAGTTCGAATTCAACCACCTCGCCCAGGACGGCGCCAAACTGATCTCCTCGGGCAGCGACGTCAATATCAAAATGACGGGTTACAACGTCCGCGGCGAGAACATCACCATGTTGATGAACCCCACCAACTACACCACGGACACCGTCAACATGGCGCTCAACTGGGTGGGTGAAAAGGGGCATTTCACCGGGAGCTACTACGGTTCGCTCTTCCAGAACGCGTACAACGGCATCAGCTTCTCAAACCCCTACGTCGGCAATGCCACGCCCCCTGCCACCAACCCGGTCACCGGGACGGTGCCCGCAGTGCCCTTCCCCGTGGATATGTTGAGCACCCCGCCGGACAACCAGTTCCATCAGTTGAACTTCACGGGCGGCTACAATTTCTCGTCCGCGACCAAACTGGCAGGCGGTTTTTCCTATGGCCGCAACACGCAAAACGACAGTTACGTCAACAGCGACCAGATGCAGGCAGGCGGGTTGCCCCAGTCCTCGCTCAATGGGCTGGTCATCATCACCCACGGCGATCTCAAGCTCACCAATCAAACCACCAAGGACCTGACGCTCAATGTCGGCGTGAAGTACAACGAACGCGACAATCGCACCGCGGCGAACGTCTACAAGTTCTACGACCTGGGTGGTGGCGCGGAAACAGCCGTCAGTACCCCCATGAGCAACAGCAAGCTGCAATTCGACGTGGACGGGGATTACCGGATTGACCGTCGCCAGAACCTCAACCTGGGCTACGAATTCGAGCAGATCCGCCGCTGGTGCAACAGCTCCCTGTCCAATAACGCCCAGGGCCCGGGGCCTGGCGGCCCTTCCACGGCGGCCACCGCGTACTACACCTCGGCCTCCTGCGTCCAGGTGCCGGAAACCCAGGAAAACAAGCTGTTCGGCAACTACAAGTTCAAGGCCACGGACAGCCTCACCATGAACGTAGGTTACGCCTACGCCAACCGTACGGCCACCGTCAACAGCTCGTTCTACAACCCCATGCAGGCCAACCGCGAAGGCTATGAGCTTCCGGGCTACATCGCCTATTTCGATGCCGCGCGCACGGAACAGATGGTCAAGGCAGGCGTGAACTGGCAGGTGTCCGAAAAGCTGAACGTGAGCTGGAATGGCCGTTATACCTACGACAACTATGACGACTCGACATTGGGGGTGCAGAACGGCACGACCTGGAGCACCAACCTGGACGGCACTTACAGTTTCTCCGACAAGAGTTCTGCTTCTGCCTACCTGAGCGTTCAGAAAAGGCAGCGTGAACTGCTCAATGCGGCATGGAACCACTCGACCACGACGTACTTTGCACCGCAAACCCAAACCTGGTCGAACAGCCTGGACAACGATGACTACACGGCCGGGCTGAACGTCAAACAGGGGGGATTGCTGGGCGGCAAGCTCAATCTTTCCGGCGATCTGACGTACTCCCTCGGACAGTCCACCTACTCGACTTCGCTCAACTATGTCAGCGCATCCTGCACCACGCCGAGCAACAGCGGTTATGCCTGCGGTACCTTGCCGGATATTTCCAGCAGACTGCTTCAGCTCAAACTGACAGGCGATTATGCGCTGGACCGCGTCAGCAAGGTGGTCATGGGCTTCATCTACCAACGCCTGGACTCCAACGACTACTACTACAACGCTTACCAGATGGGGTACACGCCGCTGTCCATGATGCCGACCAATCAGCAGCCGCCAAGCTACAGTGCGAGCACGGTGTTTGCGGTCTATAACTACAGCTTCAGATAAACCAACCTGATCGTTCCCTGAATGGAGAAAAGGCATGCAAGCCGAAAAACCTAACGCCCTCAAACGCTGCTGGTCCGCGCTCCGAAAACCCAGCGCAAAGTACTCGGTGCTCACCTTGCTGGTGGTGGGCATCTTTGGGGGCATCATATTCTGGGGCGGCTTCAATACGGGCATGGAGGCAACCAATACCCTGTCGTTCTGTATCAGCTGCCATGAAATGCGCGATAACGTCTACCAGGAATACAAGGAAACGATCCACTACAGCAACCGTACCGGGGTACGTGCGGTGTGCTCCGACTGTCATGTGCCGAAGGACTGGACTCACAAGCTGATCCGGAAAGCCAAGGCCTCGTTCGAGATCTGGGGCAAGATCACCGGCGTCATCGATACCCGAGAAAAATTTGAAGCCAATCGCATGCGTCTGGCTTCGGAAGAGTGGGAGCGGATGAAAGCCTCCGGGTCACGCGAGTGCCGCAATTGCCACAACTTCGACGCCATGAGCAGCGAGCTTCAGAAGCAGACGCCTTACAAGAAGCATATGAAGGCCAAGGAAGAGGGCAAGACCTGTATTGACTGCCACAAGGGCATTGCCCACCACTTGCCCAAGGAATACGAAGAGCCGGACGAGTGAATCTTTCTTTCTAGTAGGAACTATGGGCCCCCTCACCGGGGCCTTCTTCCATGGGGAATCGGTAGTAGAGGGTGTTGAGGTACTGCGCCACGACAACGACGTCGTCATGCGCCCACCCCAGCCCGGTGAATTTCTGCCAGCGCTGAACCTCGGCCTGAAGAGTGGTCCAGTCCCGGGCAAGCCTTTTGTCGCGCCAGTGCACCTGGGCATTGTGGCAGGCGATGCAATGCGTGGTGTACAGCATCTCGCCCCGCGAAGTGCTTTGAACCGGGTCGGCGTGGGCTTCAGCAAGGGCGGCAAGCAAGACCCACAGTACGATGCCCTTTGATTTACGAAGCATGATGCACCCCCATGACGTGGCTATCAACCCAGTCTACACCTCGTCAAATGTTTGTGGGAATACGGTCAATGCTGAACCTGTTTTTTTCTTCCCAGTACTGACGCAACCCTTCATCGCCCCTTTTGGCGGCCCATTCGTTGAGCTGCTGCCGATCTTCCACATAGGCATAACGGGGCACGGCCGTGCCGCAAGAGGTTTGCACCAGGTCAATGGCGAGGTCGAAGATCTGACGCGCTCCAGGAAGTGGCGCGAAGCCGGAAAAGGCCTCCGCCCATGCCGGGTCGTTCCGGTGGATGACCCGTGCATTGCCGTAGAGCCGCAGGATCATCGGCGGACCGTCGAAGGCGCAGAACATGAGCGTCATGCGCGGCTGGCGCTGAACATGGGCAGAGGTCTCGTTGCCACTACCCGTGACGTTGAGCCACAGGACGCGGTTATCGCCTGCCACCCGAAGCGAATCCATCCCTTTGGGAGAAATGTTGACGCGACTGTCCGCTGTTGCGGTTCCCACAAAGAAAATTTTCTGCTGGGCGATGAATTCCCGATGATGCTGCGACAACGCATCAAACCGCCTGCCCATGGCGCGCCTCCAGACGATTGACGCCGCTCACCAGCGCCTTGATGGAGGCGGTGACGATGTTGGTATCCAGACCCACCCCGAAGCACTCGACCCCGCTCCCGGGGCGCGTTACTTCCATGAACGCGCAGGCCTGCGCGTTGCCGCCTTCCCTGCTCTTTCCCATTGAACGCTCTTCGTAGCTGCGCACCTGGAGGTCCAGGTCGAGCGCCCGAAGCGCATGCACCGCGGCGTCAATGGGGCCATTGCCCTCGCCAGCCAGCAAGTGCACCTTGCCCTGCGACGCCACGCGCAGGCGGATACCCTGGCCGCGGCCGTGTTCGAAGAGATGGTGTTCGACATAGCGCAAGGGGATTTCAGGAACCAGGTAGTGCTGCGAGAACAATTGCCATATCTGGGCGGCGCTCATCTCTCCCCCATGGGCATCCGTGTGGCGCTGCACTTCCCCCGAAAACTCCACTTGCAGGCGGCGCGGCAAAACCACACCGTATTCCGCCTCCAGCAGGTAGGCAATCCCGCCCTTGCCGGACTGGCTGTTGACCCGGATCACCGAGTCGTAGCTGCGCCCCACGTCGGCCGGATCAATGGGCAGGTAGGGCACGTTCCAGGGAGCATTGGGCCGCTGCACGGCAAACCCCTTTTTGATGGCATCCTGGTGCGAACCGGAAAAGGCGGTGAAGACGAGGTCACCCACGTAGGGGTGGCGCGGATGGATCGGCAGCTGGTTGCAGTGCTCCACGGTGCGCGCGATCGCATTGATGTCCGAAAAATCCAGCCCCGGCGCCACGCCCTGGGTATAGAGGTTGAGCGCCAGCGTCACGATGTCCACATTCCCCGTGCGCTCCCCGTTTCCGAACAGGCAGCCTTCCACGCGATCAGCCCCGGCCATCAGGGCCAGCTCGGCGGCAGCCACCGCCGTGCCGCGATCATTGTGGGGGTGGACGCTCAGGATCACGCTGTCGCGACGCGCCAGATGCCGGTGCATCCACTCCACCTGGTCGGCGTAGATGTTGGGGGTGGCCGACTCCACCGTGGCCGGCAAGTTGAGGATGACCTTGTCGTCGGGCGTCGCCCCCCAGGCCGCCGTCACGGCATCGCAGATTTCAAGGGCGAAATCCAGCTCCGTGGAAGAAAAGGTTTCCGGGCTGTATTCGAGGATCCATTCGGTATCAGGATGTTCCCGGGCAAGCTGTTTGATCAGGTGCACCGCGGAAACGGCCATCGCCACCACCTCTGCCCGGCTCATGCCGAACACGATGTCCCGAAACGGCTTTGAAGTCGCATTGTAGACATGCACGATGGCCCGGCGCGCGCCCCTGAGCGACTCCATGGTGCGACGGATCAGATGTTCCCGGGCCTGGGTGAGCACCTCGATGGTGACGTCCTGCGGCACATGGCGGCCTTCGATCAGTTGGCGCACGAAATCGAAATCGGTTTGCGATGCAGACGGAAAGGCCACCTCGATTTCCTTGAAGCCGATGTCGCAGAGCGTGCGGAACATGCGCATTTTGCGATCGGCGTTCATGGGCTCGAACAGGGCTTGGTTGCCGTCGCGCAGGTCGGTGCTCATCCAGATCGGCGGCACCCGGAGGCTCCGGTTGGGCCACTGCCGATCTGCCAGCGCTACGGGTGGAAAAGGGGAATACTTGCGGGAAGGGTCTTTCAACATGGGTTTCGTCTCCTGAAAGTCCATGATACGCAAATCAGGGCAGCAGGCGCTTGCTATTCCATGTCATAAACACGTACTTTTTGGCATATTATTTCTATATAATCATAATTTGATTGGTTTTATTCCATAATCTAAACACATAGAGCAATATCATTGAAATGGATCGCTTCGACCGCCAGATTTTACAGGTGCTGCAGCAGGAAGGACGGATCAGCAACCAGGAGCTCGCCGACCGCATCGGGCTCTCGCCCTCGCCCTGTCTGCGCCGGGTCCGCGCCCTGGAAGAATCCGGGGTGATCACGGGTTACCGCGCCCTGGTCAACGGCGAAGCACTGGGACTGACCCTGATGGCCCTGATCCAGATCTCCATGGACCAGCACACGCCGGAACGCTTCAATCATTTTGAATCGGCTATCGGCGAGATTCCGGAAGTCATGGAATGCCTGATGATCACCGGCCAATCGGCGGATTACCAGCTCAAGGTCGTGGCCCGGGACATGGCGTCCTACCAGGATCTTTTGCTGAACCGCATCACCCGGATAAATGGCGTCACCGGCGTCCTTTCCAGCTTCGTGCTGCGCCGCGTGGTGGACAAAACGGCGATCCCCGTGCTCTGAAGTGGTAGAGTAAGGCCATTCCCGTCCATCACAAAAAAAACCGGGGAGGACAGCACGCATGCATCATTGGGTTGAGTACGCAAAAATTTTCATGGCGCTGCTCGTGATCGTCAATCCGGTCAGCGCCGTGCCCATCTTCGTCACCCTGACGTCCAGAAATACCGAGCGGGAACGAAAAAACATTGCGCGAACGGCCAGCATTTCTGTGGCCGTGGTCCTGGTCCTCTCTGCCGTCATCGGCGAGCCGGTGCTCATGCTGTTTGGCGTCACCGTCGCATCGTTCAAGGTGGGGGGCGCCATCCTGATCCTGCTCATGGCGATTTCGATGATGCACGCCCTGCCCAGCCGGGAAAGCCAGACGCCGGAAGAAGCACGGGAAGCCTCGCACAAGGAAAACATCGCCGTGGTGCCGCTTGCGATTCCCCTGCTTTCGGGCCCTGGCGCCATCTCCACCACCATCATCTACGCCACGGACAGCGCTTCACCGCAACATCTGGCCGCCGTCATCCTGTGCTGCCTGCTGGTGGCCCTCACCACCTGGCTGGCCCTGCGCCTTGCCATGCCCGCCAGAAAATGGCTGGGGGAGACCGGCGTGAACATTGCCACACGCCTGATGGGATTGTTGCTCGCGGCCGTGGCCGTGGAAATTTTCACCAGCGGCCTGCTGGTTCTGTTGCCGGGGCTGCGTGGCAACTGAATCCATCGGCCCACTTTCAAATAAAATAGGAGACCTCTGCATGGACGATTCGCATCGCCGCCAATTCCTGAAAATCAGCGCCGCCACTGCGGTGGCCGGACCGGGTGTCCTGGGGCTTGCACAGGCTGCAGGCACCCCTCCTCCTGCCCCGGTGGTCGCGGACAACCCGGCGGCAGCACAGGGCGTCACCCATACCCTCGCCCGCTATCTCGTCAACGCTCGCTATGAAGACCTGCCGGATAACGTGCGCAAGGAAGGCACCCGAACGCTCCTGAACTGGGTGGGCGTGGCGGTTGGCGGCTCCAGGCACGAGACCGTCGAATGCGCTGTGAGCGCCCTCGCGCCGTTTTCAGGCCCGCCGCAAGCGACACTGCTGGGACGGCACGAACGCTTCGACGTCATGAATGCCGCATTCATCAATGGCGTGAGCAGCCACATCTTCGATTACGACGATACCCACCTCAAAACCATCATCCACCCTGCGGGACCGGTGGTCTCCGCCCTGCTGGCGCTGTCGGAGTATCACCCCGTCTCGGGCAAGGACTTTCTCAACGCGCTGGTGCTGGGCATCGAAACCTCCTGCCGGATCGGCAATGCGGTCTACCCCAATCACTACGACGTGGGCTGGCACATCACCGGCACGGCCGGCGTGTTTGGTGCGGCAGCCGGTGCGGGAAAGATCCTGCAACTGAGTGAGCAGCAGATGGTCTGGGCGCTGGGTCTTGCAGCATCGCAACCGGTGGGCCTGCGCGAATCGTTCGGCTCGATGAACAAGAGCTTCAATCCCGGACGCGCGGCAAGCAACGGGCTATTCGCAGCGCTCCTGGCGGCACGCAACTTCACAAGCTCGGACGGCATGATCGAGGCCAAACGCGGCTGGGCGCGCACCATCAGCACCAAGCAGGATTATCGGGAAATCACCGAGGGATTGGGGCAACGCTTCGAGGCCGCCCTCAATACCTACAAGCCTTTTGCCTGCGGCATCGTCATCCATCCTGCCATTGACGCCGCCATCCAGCTCCGCAACCAGTATCACCTGAAGGCCGAAGAGATCGCAGGCGTCGCGTTGCGCGTCAACCCCCTGGTCCTGGAGCTCACGGGCAAGAAGACGCCGCATGTGGGTCTGGAAGGGAAGTTCAGCATTTACCATGCCGTGGCGGTGGCCCTCATTGACGGCGCCGCAGGCGAAAAGCAATTCAGCGACCGCGCCGTAACGGACCCCAAAACCGTTGCCCTGCGCGATCGGGTCAGCGCAACCGTGGATCCGGCAATCCTGCCGGAACAGGTTGACATGACGATCACGCTAAAAGACGGGCGCAAGCTGCACAAGTTCATTGCGCATGCCATCGGCAGCGTCGAAGTGCCGATGACCGATCAACAGCTGGAGGCGAAATTCGAGGATCTCGCCGAGGGCATCCTCACGCAGGCGCAGACCCGGAAGCTGATGGCGGCCTGCTGGCAGGTGGCGCAGTTAGGCGACGCCAGCCAGATCGCCAAGGCGGGCGTGCCGCTGTAAGTCGTGGTGCTTGAGCGGTAACGAGCGGATGCGCGTGCCCGTGGCCTGGAAGATCGCGTTGCACACGGCCGGGGCCAGCGCAAGAATGGCTGGCTCGCCGTGCCCGCCCCAGAACCCGCCGGTGGGCACCAGCAGGGTTTCCACCACTGGCATCTCGGCCATCTGCGGCAACCGGAAGTCGTTGAAATTCGATTCCACGATGCTGCCGTTCTTCAGGTTGTTTTCCTGATAAAGGATACTGCCCAGGCCGAAGATCACGTTGCTTTCCGCCTGAGCGCGGCAGGTGTCCGGATTGACCACGTAGCCCGAATCGATGGCGATGACGACGCGGTGCACCCGGGGTTCGCCTTTTTCATCCACGGACACCTCCGCCACCGTGGCAGTGAAGCTATCGAAGCCGTCGGCCACGGCAACGCCGCGATACCTGCCTGACGGCAGCGGCGTACCCCAGCCTGCAGCCCGGGTCACCGCTTCCAGCACCAGGCGATTTTTGTCGCCCGCCTTCAACATGGCCAGGCGGTAGGCCACCGGATCCTGGCCGGCCATGGCAGCGAGCTCGTCAATGAAGCATTCGCGGTAAAAAGCGTTCTGCTGTCCGGGTGCGCGCCAGAATCCCACCGGCACATGACCGTTGCGCATGGCGTAATCCACCTGCTGGTGGGGGATCGTGTAGGGCATGTCGTAGAGGGAGCGCACGGCAGTGGGGTCCACGCCATCCTTGGGAAGGGCCTGGGGACGCAGCACTTTCAGAATGGACGGGCATGCCACCGTGCTGTGCAGCGCGACGGGACGCCCCTGCTCGTCGAGCCCCGCTTTCATGCGTACGATGCTGGCCGGGCGATAGAAACCATGCTGCATGTCCTCGGTGCGCGACCACATCAGCTTGACCGGCACCCCCGGCATCGCCCTGGCAATCAGGACGGCCTGCGTGACGAAATCCTGTGGCCCGCCGCGGCGGCCAAAACCGCCACCCAGCATCATCTTGTGCACCTCCACCTTCTCGAGCGGCAGACCGGAGGCCGCCGATGCGGCGATCATGGAGGCCTCGCCATCCTGCGTGGAGGTCCAGACATCCAGAAACCCCTCCGGCTTGAGCCATGCCGTGCAGGTCTGCGGCTCGAGCGTCGCGTGGTTGATGTAAGGCGAGTGATATTCCACCTCGACCACTTTCACCGCCCCCTGAAGGGCTGCCGCCGTATCGCCGATCTTGCGCGCCTGGGGCAGGTTTTTGGCATCCAGACCCTCACGCAGCATGGCGGTGACGGAGGCATTGTCGGCATGCGCGTAGGCCCCCGCATCCCACTGGACGACGAGGGCCTTCAGGGCTTCGTTGGCACGCCACCAGCTGTCGGCCACCACGGCGACGAAACTCTCCTCGCGCACGATTTTCTTCACGCCGCGCATCTGCTCTGCGGCGCGCGAGTCCACACTGGCAAGCTTGCCGCCAAACACCGGGCATTGCGCAATGGACGCATGCAGCATGCCGGGCAGAGACACATCCACGCCAAAAACGGGTTTGCCCCGCACTTTGTCGGGAATGTCGAGGCGGTGCAACGGCTTGCCGGCAATCTTCCAGTCCTTGGGATCGCGCAGGGTCACGTCCTTGGGTGGCGTCAATTTGGCCGCTGCCGCAGCCACCTGCCCGTAGCGCAGTTTTCTGCCGCTTGGATGATGCGTGATGACGCCGCGCTCCACGGTACATGTGGCCGCGGGCACGCGCCATTGTTCGGCCGCGGCAGTGACCAGCATTTCGCGCGCACTGGCACCCGCCTTGCGCACATAGTCCTGCGACGTGCGTACCCCCCTGCTGCCGCCGGTGGACATGGCGCCCCAGACGTGATTTCTGCGGAAGTTCTCGTTGGGCGAGGCATACTCGGCGCTCACCCTGGCCCAGTCGCAATCGAGCTCTTCGGCCACCAGTTGCGCAAGGGCCGTGAAGGTGCCCTGCCCCATTTCGGAACGGGCGATGCGGATGACCACGCGATCGTCGGGATGAATCACGATCCAGGCGTTGACTTCGGTGCTGGGGCCGCCGCTGACGGCACGCGAGAGGACGGGAAAGGAGAACTCGAGCGCAAAACCGCCGCCGAGCACGGCGGAAGCCTTGAGAAAATCACGACGGGAGACGACGGAGGTCATGGCGGCGCTCCTCAGGATTTGGCGAGCGCATGGATGGCTTTCCTCACCCGCGCGTAGGTGCCGCAGCGACACAGGTTGGTGACGGCCTCGTCAATCTGCGCATCGGTGGGATGGGGGTGGGCTTCCAGCAGGGCCACGGTGGTCATGATCATACCGGTCTGGCAATAGCCGCATTGCGGCACTTCATGTTCGATCCACGCCTTCTGGACGGGGTGCAGGCCGTTTTTGGACAGCCCTTCGATGGTGGTGATCTTTTTTCCCTGCGCCGCGGACACTGGCAGGGTACAGGAGCGGACGGCCTGCCCATCCAGGTGCACGGTGCAGGCGCCACAGGCGGAGATGCCGCACCCGTACTTGGTTCCAGGCAGCCCCAGATGATCCCGCAGGACCCACAGCAGGGGCATTTCCGGTTCGACATCGACCCGTGCGACACGGCCGTTGATGAGCAGTTCCAGCATGGCGCCCTCCCTCGCTTGATAAGCAAAGTGCAACTTCGCCCATCATAGTGAGCCGGGAAGCAATTGGGAAGGGGGCTAGGCCAGGACCAGAATGGTCATGCCCGGATTGCCCTGGTTGCCACCGCCCAGAGTCTTGATGAGTTGCAGATGGTGCCGGGACAGCCCCTGCAACGCGGCACTTCCGGGCTTCAAGGTCTCGCCCGGGAGCGCCTCGCGGATCCGGTCCGCCCAGCGATGGAACAGAAGCGCTTCGCGAAACGCCGCACGGATCAGCCCGCCCTTGCCGGAAGACCCGTAGCCGTGAATCACCTTGACCATCCGGATGCCGGCGCCCTGGGCGCGGCGCAGGAGCTCGTCCAGCCGGGCCAATGCGTCATCCACGGTGGGCATGCCGGCTTCAAGGTCAATGACAAAAATCCTGTCGGTCAGGTCCGGATTGGGTAGCGGAGATTCCAGGCAATCACAGAAGGGGCAGCAGTCTTCCAGGGCATCGCGAAGATTGCCGCAGTCGGGGCACAGGCCCATCAGCTTGCGGACTTCCATGCCTCCAGAAATTCCTTCCAGTGCTGGCCCTCGAGGCCCGCGATGTTGTCGCGAATGAACGCCAGCTCCTCCTGGTACTGGGCTGGCGTGAACTGCCCGCGCACCAGTTGAAACCGGGTGTAGAGCAGATAGGTATTGAGCACGTCGGTTTCGCAGTAGTCTCGGATGCCAGCGACGTCACCGTCCTGGTAGGACTGCCAGACGGCACTGCCGTCCATGCCGAGCTTGCCTGGAAAACCGATGAGTTTGGCCAGCGCGTCCAGCGGCGCATTGGCCCGATTGTTGTAGAGGGCCAGCACGTCCATCAGGTCCAGGTGGCGGGGATGGTAGCGCGACAGGTAGTTGTTCCACTTGAAGTCCTTGTCGTCCTCGCCCATGTCCCAGTAGCGCGCCGCCGTAATGCCATGAATAAGCGAACGGTAATGCAGCACCTGGGCATCGAAGCCCTTGCCGTTCCAGGACACGAGTTGGGGCGTGTATTTGTCCACCCCGTCGTAGAAGCGCTGGATGATGCTGGCCTCGGGATCTTCGGCGGCACCCAGCGTCCATATCCGGAAGCCGTCGCGGTTGCGCAGCGCGCAGGAAATGGCCACCACCCGGTGCAGGTAATGCGGCAAAAAATCGGAACCGGTTTTTTCGCGCCGCTCGGCAAAGGCCTTCGCGGCAACTTCGGCGTGCGGCGTGGCCGGGTCGAGGTCGTGGAGCTTGATCAGGCCGTCACAGTCGGGAATGGTCTCGATATCAAAGACCAAGACCGGCATCATGCCGGATAGACTCCCGTGGACAGGTAGCGATCGCCGCGGTCGCAGGCTACATGCACGATCACGGCGTTCTGCACGGTTTTTGAAACCTGCAATGCCGCCCAGCAGCCGCCTCCCGACGAGACTCCGGCAAAAATGCCCTCTTCACGGGCAAGACGCCGCATGGTTTCTTCGGCATCCTGCTGGGTGACTTCCAGGATCTGGTCCACCAGGCTGCGGTCGAAAATTTTTGGCAGGTAGGCTTCAGGCCATTTGCGAATGCCTGGCACGCTGGCCCCCTCGGCGGGATACACGCCCACGATCTGGATGGCGGGGTTTTGCTCCTTGAGGTAGCGTGCCACGCCCATGATGGTGCCCGTGGTCCCCATGGTGGCCACGAAATGCGTGATCTTTCCCGCCGTGTCGCGCCAGATTTCAGGGCCGGTGGTCTCGTAATGGGCCCGTGGATTGTCCGGGTTGTTGAACTGGTCGAGGATGATGCCT
>JAJZRV010000069.1 GCA_021850135.1 Pseudomonadota bacterium | reverse complement strand
CCATTTGCGGCCGGGGGCGCCTTCGCCATGGTGGACCACATAGACATCGGGACCTGCCACCGGAATGGGGTCGGTGCGCGTTTCCTGCAGCAGGGCCAGCAGGCGTTCCAGCCCCATGGCAAAACCGCATGCCGGTGTGGGCTTGCCGCCCAGCTGTTCCACCAGGGCATCGTAGCGCCCCCCGCCGCAAATGGTGCTCTGGGCGCCCAACAGGGGCGTGACCCACTCGAAGACCGTGGCATTGTAATAGTCCAGACCGCGCACCAGCCTTGGGTTGATGCGGAAAGACAGCCCGGCCGCCCTGAGCAGCGTCTGCAGCGTCTCGAAATGAAGCGCGGAGGCCTCGTCCAGGACGTCCAGCAGGCGCGGCGCAGACTCGATCACGGCAGCCAGTGCCGGGTTCTTGCTGTCCAGGATGCGCAGGGGATTGGTGTAGAGGCGACGCCGTGCGTCCTCGTCCAGCACGTCGAGATGGGCTTCAAAATGGGCGATCAGTTTTTGGCGATGCTGCTGGCGGCATTCCAGGCTGCCGATGGTATTGATTTCGAGGGTGACATCCCGCAACCCCAGCATCTCCCACAGGCGCGCCGTCATGACGATCAGTTCCGCATCGACGTCGGGCCCGGCAAAACCCAGGGCTTCGGCGCCGCATTGATGAAACTGGCGGTAGCGGCCCTTCTGGGGGCGCTCGTGGCGGAACATGGGGCCCATGTACCACAGGCGCTGCGGGCCGGCGTACAGGAGGTTGTGCTGCACGGCCAGTCGGACGCAGGAGGCCGTCGCTTCGGGGCGCAGCGTCAGGCTCTCGCCGTTCAGCCCATCCACGAAGGTATACATCTCCTTTTCGACGATGTCGGTGACCTCGCCGATGGAGCGGATGAACAGGCCCGTGGGCTCCAGTACAGGCGAGCGCACTTCGCGATAGCCATACTGGTTGAGCCATCGGCGCAGCGTCTCTTCAAGGAATGTCCATGCGGGCGTGTCGTCAGGCAGGATGTCGTTCATGCCGCGAACGGCCTGAAATTTTTGCGCGCTCATCGATCAACCTGCCTGTCTGGCCGCGTCGGCCCCATAGCGGCGTTGCACATACTCGAACACGATGGCTTGAAACTCCTCGGCAATATGGTCTCCCTTGAGCGTCACGGTCTTTTGCCCATCCACGTAAACTGGCGCCACCGGACGCTCGCCCGAGCCGGGCAGGCTGATGCCGATGTCGGCGAGCTTGCTCTCGCCCGGGCCGTTGACGACGCATCCCATGACAGCCACGTGCAGGTGCTCGACGCCGGGGTAGCGCGTGCGCCACAGCGGCATGTTGTCGCGCAGGTAGCCCTGGATGCGGCTGGCCAGTTCCTGGAAATAGGTGCTGGTGGTCCGCCCGCAACCCGGGCAGGCCGTGACCATGGGAGCGAATGCGCGCAGCCCCATGGTTTGCAGGATTTCCTGGGCGACCACCACCTCCTGGGTGCGATCGCCATTGGGCTCGGGGGTGAGCGAGACCCGTATCGTGTCACCGATGCCTTCCTGCAACAGGATGGCCATGCCCGCCGTGGACGCCACGATCCCTTTCGAGCCCATCCCTGCTTCGGTCAACCCCAGGTGCAGCGGATAGTCGCAGCGTGCCGCAAGGTCACGGTAGACCGCGATGAGATCCTGCACGCCGCTGACCTTGCAGGACAGGATGATGCGGTCCTTTTGCAGCCCCAATTGTTCTGCCATCGCAGCGCTTTCCAGGGCGGAGGCCACCAGGGCATGGCGCATGACGATTTCTACCGGCGCCGGATCCGGCAGGCACGCGTTGTCGTCCATGAAACGGGCCAGCACCTCCTGATCGAGGCTGCCCCAGTTGACCCCGATGCGGACCGGTTTGTCGTAACGGCAGGCCAGTTCGATCAACTGGGCGAATTGTTCGTCGCGGCGCGAGCCCCGGCCCACATTGCCCGGGTTGATGCGGTATTTGTCCAGCACCATCGCACATTCGGGAAAATCGGTGAGGAGCTTGTGTCCGTTGTAGTGGAAATCGCCGACCAGCGGCACCGTCACGCCGCGCCGGTCCAGCTGGCGCCGGATTTCAGGCACGGCAGCCGCCGCCTCGGCGCTGTTGACCGTCACGCGCACGAGTTCCGAACCGGCCTGCGCCAGTGCCGCCACCTGGGCCACCGTGCTGGCCACGTCCGCCGTGTCGGTGTTGGTCATGGACTGCACCACGATCGGCGCATTGCCGCCGATGGCAACATCCCTGATTTTGACCTGGCGCGAAGGCCGTCGGGGGGGCAGATGGGTGTCAGCAGAAATCATGGTTCGGGAGGACGGTTGGCGACGGGCCCTGCGGGCACGGCGGGTTGGGGTTCGACATTCTGTGGCGCTGCGCCTTCAGTTTTCTGGGCTACCCCCTCCGTTGGCGCACCATCGTCCAGATGCCACACCCAAGCCCCCACGACGGCCAGGATCAGCAACAGCAACGCGGCACCCATCCAGCGCCGGTTGCCCGCACGCACCTCGCGAAAGAAGGCCACGCCCTGGCTGGGCACTGCCACCGGTTGCACGACCATCAACCGGGGCACGGCATCGGGACGTTCGGCTTCCAGCGTCTCGATCAAGGGTGCGGGATCGGTTTCCAGAAATCGGGCGTAGGCCCGGATCATGGCGCGCACAAACGTCATGTCCGGCAGGGCATCGAACTGGCCAGCTTCAAGTGCCGCAAGCTGGCGCAGCGAAAAACGCAGCCGTGCCGAGACGTCCGGGAGGGACAGCCCCTTTTGCTGGCGTAACGCCGCCAATGACGGGCCGACGCCTGAGGAGGGGGGAAGAGACGGGTTGGTTTCTGTCATGGGGTTTGCGCCGGAACCGGGACATGGCGACGGCTTTTATCAACCACCTGCCCCGCCAGCTGGCCGCATGCAGCGTCAATGTCGTCGCCGCGCGTTTTCCGGACGGTCACTACAAAACCCGCCTGCATCAGGATGTCGCGAAAACGCCGGATGGCCTCGGGGCGGGAGCGCCGGTATCCCGAATTCGGGAACGGGTTGAAGGGAATGAGATTGAACTTGCAGGACACGCCAGCAACACAGGCCACCAGCTGGCGCGCGTGCGCTTCGGAGTCATTGACGCCATCCAGGAGCACATACTCGAACGTCACGAAGTCGCGCGGCCCGTCTTCGAGGTAGCGCTGGCATGCAGCCATCAGGTCCTTGATGGGGTATTTTTGATTGATGGGCACCAGCACATCGCGCAAGGCGTCGGTCGGCGCATGCAGCGATACGGCCAGTGCAACCGGAGCACGCTCACGCAACCGCTCCAGTGCGGGCAACACGCCCGATGTGGAAAGCGTGACGCGGCGACGGGACAGCCCGTAGCCAAAATCGTCGAGCAGGATGTCAATGGCCTTCACCACCGCATCATAGTTGAGCAGCGGCTCGCCCATGCCCATCAACACGACGTTGCTGATGATGCGCTCGCCCTTGGGGTCGCGACCCAGGGCGCGATTGGCCCACCAGACCTGCCCGATGATTTCCGCCGTGGAAAGATTGCGGTTGAACCCCTGGCGCCCCGTGGAACAGAACGTGCACGCCAGGGCGCACCCCACCTGCGACGAAATGCACAGCGTGCCGCGATCATCCTCCGGAATGAAGACGGTCTCGATGGCATTGCCCGGCGACAGCTCCAGCAACCACTTGCGCGTGCCATCGGCCGAGGTCTGCTCGGAAACCAGCCGGGGCACCTCCACTACGGCATGCTGGGCGAGCGACTCGCGCAGCGATTTGGCGATATCCGTCATCTGACCAAAATCGGACTGGCCGAAATGGTGGATCCAGCGCATCAACTGACGGGCTCGGAAGGGCTTCTGGCCCAACCCCTCGAGGGTTTGGGCCAGTTCTTCGCGGTTGAGGCCGAGCAGGTTGACGCGCATGACGGGGGAGAAGCGCTCCTTAACGGGAATAGACGTTCAGTGCGGGGAAGAAATAGGCAATTTCCACCGCTGCGGTTTCGGGGGCATCCGAGCCATGCACCGCATTGGCATCGATGCTTTCGGCGAAATCGGCACGGATGGTGCCGGGCGCAGCCTTCTTGGGATCGGTGGCGCCCATGAGGTCGCGATTCTTGAGGATGGCGCCCTCGCCTTGCAGCACCTGGATCATGACCGGTCCGGAAATCATGAAGGCGACCAGATCCTTGAAAAACGGACGCTCGCGGTGTACGGCATAGAAGCCTTCGGCTTCGGCCTGGGACAGGTGGGCCATGCGCGCGGCAACGATTTTGAGGCCTGCCTTCTCAAACCGGGTATAGATTTCCCCGATGACATTTTTGGCGACTGCATCGGGTTTGATGATGGACAGGGTACGCTCGATCGACATGGTCTTGGCTCCGCTAACTTGATGTTTGTAAAACGGAACATTTTAACATGCCGGGACTACCAATGGGCATCGTCCGACACAAAAGGTTCCCATCGCAAATGCAGACCGGGCTGGCCCGGCCCAGCCTGTACCGCGGCGTCCACCGCCACCCCGGGAACGCAGATCAGGGCCTCCCCCTGGCAGACCAGGGGCAGCGCCTCCCGCCACCAGGGCGGCAGGCGGGCTTCCTGGAAAAGGTGGCGCAGGGTACGCGTCGGGCCGCCCGGATGGGGCCGCAACCGCTCGCCGCCCTGGCGCCTGCGCAGGGTCACGCTGCCCTGGCGCAGCAGGTCGGCGCGAATCCCCGCACCGACGACCGGTTCCTGCACCAGGCGCCCGGCCCCGGGAATCGCAATCGCCGCATCCGGCCAATGCGTCCAGGTCTGCGCCGGCCATTGGCTGGCCAGCGCCGGATGCAGTTGCCAGTGTCCGTCAAATCGGTCCAGCACCCATCCGCTCCAGACGAGCTCCGGCATCCGATCCCGGGCCGCCCGGCCCTGGCGCAGCCATTCCTGCAATTGTCCCTGATGGCAGGCCGGCGCCCCCTGCCGGCGCACCCACCAGCGCAGCAGGTTGGTTGCGCGGTCCTCTCCCAGCGCCAGCGCGTCAGCCACCCGAATGCCCCCGGCGTCGCCGCTGGCCGCAAAGTCCTGCTGTGCCAGGGCATCGAGCAGGCCCTGTGCCTGGGAGAGATGCCGCACGGAACGCGCGAGGGTGGCCTGCCAGGAAGGAAAACGCGCGCCCAGCACGGGGGCCACTTCGTGACGCAGAAAATTGCGCACGTAGGTGCGCTGGTCGTTGGAGGGATCATGGACCCAGCGCAGGTCGAGCGCTCCGGCGCAAGCCTGCAAATCCCTGCGTGCCACCTGCAGCAAGGGGCGCAGCAGGCGGGGTGCGGCGCCGCGCGGATCGAGGGGGCGCATTTCGGGCATGGCGCACAACCCCGGCAGACCGGCGCCGCGCAGCAACTGGATCAGGAAGGTTTCGGCCTGATCGTCCTGGTGGTGCGCCAGCACGATGAAGTCGGCAGGCTGGCGGGCGAACACCGCGTAGCGCGCGTCGCGCGCCACCGCCTCGAGGCTCTCTCCGCCTGCGCGGTTCAGCGCCACGCGCTCAACGTGGCACGGGATGTCCTGTTCGCGGCAATGCTGCTGGCAAAACTGTTGCCAGCGATCGGCTTCGGGATGGAGCTGGTGGTTGACGTGCAGGGCAGAAAGACGAAAGCCCCCCTGCGGGGCCAGCGCCTTCAACACGCCCAGCAGCACCATGGAATCCAGGCCGCCGCTCAAACCGACGCAGAGATGGTCTCCTGCCTGGATCTGCCGCTGGAGGGCTTGCCAAACGACGCGCTGGACTTCAGCGAGCGGCTGTTTCCTTGAACTTGCCATAGCCCATCAGTCGCTCGTAGCGCCGCGCCAGAAGTTCTTCCGGGGAAAGCGCGTCGAGCTGCTTCATGACCTCTTGCAGTGCGCGTTTGAGGTTTTGAGCCATGGCCTGGGGATCACGGTGGGCGCCGCCGAGCGGCTCCTGGACGATCTTGTCCACCAACCCCAGCGACTTCAGCCGCGGCGCGGTAATTCCCAGCGCTTCGGCGGCCTCGCTGGTCTTCTCGGAGGTCTTCCACAGGATGGCAGCGCATCCCTCGGGAGAGATCACGGAGTAGATGGAGTACTGCAGGATCAGCGTGGCATCGCCGACCGCAATGGCCAGGGCCCCGCCCGAACCGCCCTCGCCGATGATGGTGCAGATGATCGGCGTCTTGAGCGCGGCCATCTCGTACAGGTTGCGCCCGATGGCCTCGGACTGTCCGCGCTCTTCGGCGCCGATGCCGGGATAGGCGCCGGGGGTGTCAATGAAGGTCATGATGGGCAGGCCGAATTTTTCGGCGAGCCGCATCAGGCGCAGCGCCTTGCGGTACCCCTCGGGACGCGCCTGGCCGAAATTGCGGTAGATGCGATCCTTGGTGTCGCGCCCTTTCTGGTGACCGATCACCATCACCGGCCGGCCGCCAAAACGCGCGATCCCGCCGACGATGGCCGGGTCGTCGGCAAACGCCCGGTCGCCATGCAACTCTTCAAAGTCGGTAAACAGGGCCTCGATGTAATCCAGCGTATAGGGGCGCTGGCTGTGCCGCGCCACCTGGGCAATCTGCCAGGATTTCAGGCCGGAGTAGATTTCCTTGGTGAGCGCCTGGCTCTTTTTCTGCAGGCGCTCGATCTCCTGGGAAATGTCCACAGCAGAGTCTTCCTGCACAAATCGCAGGTCCTCGATTTTGCCTTCCAGCTCGCCAATCGGCTGCTCGAATTCTAGAAAAACTGTTTTCATAAGGAAGCACCCGTCGAAAGGGTTGCGGTATCCAGAAGCAAACGGGCATTATAACGACCCTGCCA
Source organism: Pseudomonadota bacterium (assembly GCA_021850135.1). GTDB lineage: Bacteria > Pseudomonadota > Gammaproteobacteria > Burkholderiales > Ferrovaceae > JAJZRV01. The sequence continues at coordinate 130 of JAJZRV010000069.1, read as the reverse complement.
CCGCATCCACAACGATTCTACACTCTGACAAAAATGGGACACCGACTGACACGCATCTATACCCGCACCGGCGATGACGGCAGTACGGGGCTGGGAGATGGTACGCGCGTCTCCAAGGACCACTGGCGCA
>JAJZRV010000068.1 GCA_021850135.1 Pseudomonadota bacterium | reverse complement strand
ATGGGAAAGTTCTGCGGCCGCAACAATGGCGGGGTCCGTGATCTCCACCCCGTGATGCAGCTCGTATTTTTCCTGCAGACCGCGCAGGATGGCGATGGTGTCCTCCACCGATGGTTCGCCCACCTGCACTTTCTGGAAGCGCCGTTCCAGTGCGGCGTCCTTTTCGATGTATTTGCGGTATTCGTCCAGGGTAGTGGCGCCCACGCAATGCAGTTCCCCGCGCGCCAGCGCAGGCTTGAGCATGTTGCCGGCGTCCATGGCCCCTTCTGCCTTCCCGGCGCCCACCATGGTGTGCAGCTCATCGATGAAAACGATGGTCTGGCCTTCGTCCTGGGCCAATTCCTTCAATACCGCCTTGAGCCGCTCTTCGAACTCCCCGCGATACTTTGCTCCGGCCAGCAGCGCCGCCATGTCCAGCGACAGCACCCGCTTGTTGCGCAGACTCTCGGGCACTTCGTCGTTCACGATGCGCTGGGCCAATCCTTCCACGATGGCCGTCTTGCCGACGCCAGGCTCGCCGATCAGCACCGGATTGTTCTTGGTGCGCCGCTGCAGGATCTGGATCACGCGCCGGATTTCGTCGTCCCGGCCGATGACCGGGTCCAGCTTGCCAGCCCGGGCCCGCTCGGTGAGGTCCAGGGTGTACTTCTTGAGCGCCTCGCGCTGCCCTTCCCCCTCCTGCGTCCCCACGGTTTCCCCGCCGCGCATGGCAGCGATGGCGGCTTCCAGGCGCGCCCGATTGGCGCCCTGTTGCTTGAACAGGCGCCCGGTTTCTCCCTTGTCGTCGCACAGGGCCAGCAGAAACAGCTCGGAAGCGATGAACTGGTCACCCCGCTTTTGCGCCTCGCGCTCCGTCAGGTTGAGCAGGTTGTTGAGATCCCGGGATACGGTGATCTCGCCGCCCGTGCCCTCCACTTTGGGCAGGCGTTCCAGCATGGCGTTCATGGCCTGCCTGAGCGCGGGGACCTGCACGTCCGCCCGCGTCAGCAGGGAGGGCGTCGAACCGTCGGATTGGGACAGCAAGGCGGCCAGCAGGTGTGCCGGCTCGATCAGGCCATTGTCGTGCCCCAGCGCCAGGCTTTGGGCTTCTGCAAAGGCCTCCTGAAACTTGGTGGTCATCTTGTCAAAGCGCATGATCGGTGTCCATGTATGAATACGGGATATCCCCCAGATGGGGACGCTCGTGCATCAATTCAAGCCATCAGCAACGTGCTCAGCTATAATCAGCGGCCATGAAACCTCTCGCTCACTTTCACATTCTAGTGCTTTTCTGGGCCACCCTCCTGATGGCGGGTTGCGCCAGCCTGCCCGAAGGCAGCGCCGCCTCGGACCGGGACCCCCTGGAGTCCTACAACCGGGCCATGTACAACTTCAACGACACGCTCGATCGTGCCGTCCTGAAGCCCGTGTCGCGCGGCTATGTGGCGATCACCCCTGATTTCGTGCGGACCGGCGTCACCAATTTTTTCAGCAACATCGCCGACCTTGCCGTTTTCGTGAACGACTTTCTGCAGGGAAAACCCAAACAGGGCCTGGAGGATGGCGGTCGCTTCGTGATGAACACCACGGTGGGTTTGCTGGGTTTTCTGGACGTGGCCACGCCCGCCGGCCTGCCCCGCCACCGGGAAGATTTTGGACAGACGCTGGCCGTCTGGGGTTGGGACGACAGCACGTACCTGGTGCTGCCGCTTCTGGGGGCCAGTACCGTACGGGACACCTTCGGTATCGTGGGAGACACGCCGCTGGGCCTGTATGCCAACCTGCATACCACCAATACCAAGCGCGCCGAAATCTTTGCCTTTGAAACCGTCAATACCCGCGCCAACCTGCTTGCGGCCAGCAACGTGCTGGAAACCGCGGCGCTCGACCCCTATTCCTTTGTTCGTGATGCCTATCTGCAGCGCCGTCGCAACATGATCTATGACGGCCACCCGCCGCCCACGCCGGACGACGACCAATAAAAAAAGGGAGCAGCCGCTCCCTTTTTCATTTCTGGCGATGCCTCCTGTATCAGGCGATGGGCTGCTTGAAGCCGAAGGCCTTGATGGTGAATCCTTCCCGAAAATAGAACTTATGCGCCTGTTCGCGCTGGGTACCCGACTCGAGCTCGATGCTGACGCACCCGCGATCCCGTCCTTCCTGTTTGAGAAAGTCCATCAGAAACCGGCCCACACCCTTGGAGCGGGTATTGGGATCCGCCACCAGATCTTCGCTGTATATTTTCTTGCCCACCATGGTGTTGATGGTCACGCGATAGACCACGACGCCGCAAGGCTCGCCTTCGTCCACGGCTACGGCCATTTCAGCACCCGTCGCAAAAACCTCCTTCATGCGGTCCGCGTAGGGGGCAGGAATCTGGGGGCGCAGGTGGCGGTGGATGGTTTCAACGCGAGCCAGCAGTTCGGCGTTGATCAGACGACCTTGGGTATCGGTAATGCGGACAATTTCCATAGAGACTCCAGAGAGTTGAGGGCAGCGTGCTTTACAAATAACGTTGAATGAGATCGCCGATCGCCTGCCGTTCTGCGGCAACCCGGTGCGGTGCGGCGCTCTGGGCGATGGCCGTGTCGGGATCTTTGAGGCCGTGCCCGGTGAGCGTGGCCACGATGGTGGCACCCGCCTTGATTTTACCGCGCTTCAGGTCCTTGATGAGACCGGCAAGCGACGTGGCGGACGAGGGCTCGCAGAACACGCCTTCCGTCTGCGCCAGCAGTTTTTGCGCTTCGAGGATTTCGGCGTCGGTGCATTCGTCAAACCAGCCCCCGGACTCGCGCACTGCGGCCCAGGCAAGATGCCATGACATGGGGTTGCCGATGCGAATGGCCGTGGCGACGGTCTCCGGATTGGCAACGGGGCCGCCGCGCAGGAACGGTGCGGCGCCCGACGCCTGATAGCCCAGCATGACGGGGCGCCGGGTGGCCAGGGCCTTGCCGTGGTAGGGACACTGGCCATTGCACAGGCCGCAGGCTTCGGTCTGCTGGCAGGTGGCCTCGCTGTAGCCCATCCAGTGGGCGCTGATGTTCCCGGCGTTGCCCACCGGCAGGACATGGTAGTCCGGTGCCTCGCCCAAGGCTTCAATCACTTCGAAGGCAATGGTTTTCTGGCCCTGCAGGCGATAGGGGTTGACCGAGTTGACGAGCGCGATGGGCAGATCGGCCGAAATTTCCTGGACTAGGCGCATGCCGTCGTCAAAATTACCCTGGATCTGGATCACCACCGAGCCATGCATCATGGCCTGGGCGAGCTTGCCCAGGGCGATCTTTCCGTCAGGGATGAGGACGAAACTCGTGATGCCTGCCCGTGCGGCGTAGGCTGCGGCCGCCGCCGAGGTGTTTCCGGTGGAAGCGCAGATGATGGCTTTGGATCCGGCCTCCACGGCCTTGGTCACTGCCATGGTCATTCCGCGGTCCTTGAACGAGCCCGTGGGGTTGAGCCCTTCGAATTTTGCAAACAGGCGCCCGTCATGCCCCAGTTTTCTGGGAAGATTGACGAGTTCGATCAGGGGCGTATTGCCTTCGTTGAGCGAAATGATGGGCGTGCTGTCCGTGACCGGCAAACGGTCGCGGTAGCGGTGAATCAAACCTTGATAATGTGCCATGGCGTCCTTTATGCGGGCCCGAGGGGCTCCAGTCGAATGCGGGTAATGGGGCCGGAGATGCTGTCCAGCGCTTCGATTCTGGCAATGGCCTGATCGATCTGCTTTTCAATCGTCTGGTGCGTCAGCATGATGACATCCACGCGCTCTTCGCCGGCTTCGGGTTCGCGTTGCAGCATGGCCTCGATGGAAATGCCGAGGTCGGCCAGGATCCGGGTGACGTCCGCCAGCACGCCGGGTCGGTCGAACGCGCGCATGCGCAGGTAGTAGGAGGTTTCGATTTCAGAGACCGGCAGAACCACGTCGTCGTGCATCTGATCCGGCTGGAAGGCCAGATGCGGCACGCGGTTGCCCGGGTCGGACGTGGCCATGCGCGTGATGTCCACGAGGTCCGCCACCACGGAGGAGCCCGTGGGTTCGGCACCGGCACCTGCGCCGTAATACAGCGTTGCGCCCACGGCATCGCCCTTGACCAGAATGGCGTTCATCACCCCGTCCACGTTGGCGATCAGACGCTTTTCGGGGATCAGCGTGGGATGCACGCGCAGCTCGATGCCGCGCGCCGTACGCCGCGTCATACCCAGGAGCTTGATGCGGTAGCCAAATTCCTCAGCGTACTGGATGTCCTGTGCCGTCAGTTTCGAGATGCCTTCCGTATAGGCACGATCGAACTGCATGGGGATGCCAAAGGCAATCGCCGCCATGATGGTGAGCTTATGGGCTGCATCGATGCCTTCGATGTCGAAGGTGGGATCCGCCTCGGCATACCCCAGGGCCTGGGCCTGTTTGAGCGCGTCGTCGAAACTCGTGCCGTGATCGCGCATGCTGGTCAGAATGAAATTGCTGGTGCCATTGATGATGCCCGCAATCCACTCGATGCGGTTGGCTGTGAGCCCTTCGCGCAACGCCTTGATGATGGGAATGCCCCCGGCCACGGCCGCTTCAAAGGCCACCATCACGCCCTTGGCATGGGCCGCCTTGAAAATCTCGTTGCCGTGCAGGGCCAGCAGGGCCTTATTGGCCGTAACCACGTGCTTGCCCTGGGCAATGGCCTGCAGCACCAGTTCCTTGGCAGGATGGATGCCTCCCATCAGTTCCGCGACGATATCCACGTCGGGAGAATTGACGACAGCCATGGGGTCATGCGTGAGCGTGATGGCCCCGCCCGTTTTCTCCCGCGCCTTCTCGAGGTCGCATTCCCGGATGGCGGCCATGGTGACGCGGATCTCCCGTCCGGCCCGGCGTGCGATCTCCTCGCGATTGCGCTCCAGAATGGCGTACGTGCCGCCCCCGACCACTCCCAACCCCAACAACCCCACGCGTATGGGTTTCATATCAATCCATCCTTGCGAAACATGTCCCGAATCCCCCGGATGGCCTGTCGCGTCCGGGCTTCGTTTTCAATGAGAGAAAACCGCACATGGTCATCGCCCAGCTCGCCAAACCCGACTCCTGGCGAGACGGCTGTCTTGGCGTCCTGCAGCAGTTTTTTTGCGAACTCGAGCGAACCCATCTTTTTGTATTGGTCCGGGATCTTGGCCCAGACGTACATGGTGGCCTTGGGGTTGTCCACCATCCAGCCGATGTTATGCAGCCCCTGCACCATGACATCGCGCCGTTTCTGGTACGTGGCCCGGATGGTTTCCACGCATTCCTGCGGCCCTTCCAGAGCCACGATGGAGGCCACCTGGATGGGCGTGAAGGTGCCGTAGTCGTGATAGCTTTTCATGCGCCCCAGGGCCGCCACCAGATCGCGGTTGCCCACCATGAACCCCACGCGCCAACCGGCCATGCTGTAGCTCTTGGACAACGTGAAAAACTCCACGGCCACATCCTTGGCCCCTGGAACCTGGAGGATCGAGGGCGCCTTGTAGCCGTCGTAAACGATATCCGCATAGGCAAGGTCATGCACCACGTAGATGCCATATTCCCTGGCGATGGCCACCACCCGCTCGAAAAAGGCCAGATCCACGCACTGCGTGGTGGGATTGCTGGGGAAGTTGAGGATCAACAGCTTTGGGCGCGGGTAAGACCCCCGCAGCCCCTGTTCGAGCTCCTCGAAAAAATCCACGCCAGGCGTCATGTTCACATGCCGGATATCGGCGCCCGCGATGACCGGCCCGTAGATATGGATGGGGTAGCTGGGGTTGGGCACCAGCACCATGTCGCCCGTGTCCAGCATGGCAAGCATCAGGTGGGCAATGCCCTCCTTGGAACCGATGGTGAAAATGGCCTCGGTTTCGGGATCCAGTTCGACCCCGTAACGGTTTTGGTACCAGTTGCAGATGGCCTTGCGCACCCGGGGAATGCCCTTGGAGAGGGAGTAGCCGTGGGTGTCGTTGCGCTGGGCGGCTTCGACGAGCTTGTCCACGATGTGCTGGGGGGTGGGCTGATCGGGGTTGCCCATGCCAAAATCGATGATATCCTCACCACGACGGCGGGCAGCAGCCTTCAGTTCACCCGTAATATTGAACACGTAAGGCGGTAAGCGTTTGATTCTCGGAAACTCGGGCATGACGACGTTGTATGGCGATCAGGCAAAAGGCATAATTCTACTCGATTGGAGCCCCCCTTGAAACTCATCAATCACATTCCCGATGTCACCCACGCCCTGACGGGGCATGGCCCCGGATTCGTTTTGCTCAACGGCCAGCGCATCGAACGCAGCATCGTGGTGGCTCCCGAGCATGTCCTGCGGGAATGGGCTCCGGACTTTTCCAGCCTGACGGAAAACCATTTCGAGCAGTTGCTGATCCTGAAGCCCGAACTGGTCCTGCTGGGAACCGGCACCGTCTTCCGTTTTCCCCACCCAGCCCTGAGCCAGTGCCTCGTCAACGCGGGCATCGGCCTGGAAGTCATGGACACCCAGGCGGCGTGTCGCACCTACAGCGTGCTGGCCAGCGAAGGGCGGCGCGTGGTGGCCGCCCTGCTCATTCCCTAAATTCCCGTCAGCACGCGCACGTGCTCCGTGACGCTGCGCCCCAGGGCATCCGTGTTGTACCCGCCTTCCAGCGTGGAGACGAGGGCGCCACCGCAATGGCGCTCGGCGAGATCCACCATCTGCTGGGTCACCCAGGCATAGTCGGCCTCCACCAGGCGCAAATGCGCCAGGGGGTCTTCACGGTGTGCGTCGAAACCGGCCGAAATCAGGATCAGTTGGGGCGCAAAGGCGTCGAAGGCCGGAATGCAGCGCGTGCTGATGGCTTCCCGAAACCCCGAGCCGTCCGTACCGGCGCGCAGCGGAATGTTGATGATATGATCGCTGACGGTATCCGCGCCCTGATAGGGGTAGAAGGGATGCTGGAAGGTGGAGCAGAAC
>JAJZRV010000014.1 GCA_021850135.1 Pseudomonadota bacterium | reverse complement strand
TCAATCCGGTAGGCTTTGGCACCATGGGGATGACCTCGGCCCTGTCCCTGTCCGTGTATCTTGGGGTATTCGGCCCGGGGGTACAGCCCTTCGCCATTCTGATTGCCGTGCTCCTTCCCCTGGTCCTGTCCCCAGCTCTGGCCTGGGCCACCCGTGGCAAATACTACATCGCGCGCCCGAGGAATCTTGCGCCCCGGGCCGATCCGGTCGCCGAGCAGACTTGCCTGATTTGCGGGGTGCGTTATGAGCGCGAGGACTTGGCCAGCTGTCCGGCCTATCGCGGCAATATCTGCTCACTCTGCTGCACGCTGGACGTGCGCTGCCATGACCAATGCAAACCCCAGGCGGCCCTGACAGAGCAATGGACGCGATTCATCGGCAAATTTATGCCTCGATCCATGGTGCCTTATCTGAAAGCAGGTCTCGGACAATATCTGCTCATGATGCTGGGGTTTACCCTGTTCCTCGGCTTCGTGATGAGCCTTCTGTACTATCAGGAAATCATCACCGTGAAACCGGGGGATGACGGACTTCTGGATTATCTGCGCAGCGCTTATGTTCGAATCGGATCCGCTCTGCTGCTGATATCGGGCATCATTGCCTGGTGGATGGTGCTGACCAGCAAAAGCCGCCATGTGGCCCAGGAAGAAGCGCGGCACCAGACCGGATTGCTGCTCCAGGAAATCAATTCGCACCACCAAACCGATCTGCTCCTGCAGGGGGCCAAGCGGTTCGCGGATCAGGCCAACCAGGCAAAGAGTCGCTACATCATGGCCATCAGCCACGAGTTGCGCACGCCACTGAACAGTATTCTGGGCTATGCACAGATTCTCGATGGGGATGCTTCCATTCCAGAGAACCGCCGTCAGGCGGTAAGCGTGATCCGCAGGAGCGGCGACCATTTGTTGTCCCTGATCGAAGGGACCCTGGACATTGCGCGTATCGAAGGCGGCAAGCTCCGGCTCGAGATCAAGCCACTCAACTTTCTGGAATTCGTCGAGCAGATCGTCAGCATGTTCGAGGTTCAGGCCCACAACAAGGGGATCCGGTTTTCCTACCGCGCTTCGGGTGAGCTGCCCGCTTTCGTGCGCGCGGATGTCAGCCGATTGCGCCAGATTCTCATCAATATTCTGGGCAATGCGGTGAAATTCACCACCCAGGGCGAAGTTGTCTTTCATCTGCGCTATCAGAATGAAATTGCGGTTTTCGAGATCGAGGATACCGGTCCCGGAATCGACCCCAAGGAACTGGAGCTCATCTTCGAGCCCTTCGCGCGCGGTACCGCTGCCCATGCGGGAGCTACGGGAGGCACGGGGCTTGGGCTCACCATTGCCAAGATGCTGACGGACCTCATGGGCGGCGAACTGTCCGTGGATAGCGTTCTGGGACGAGGCTCGCGGTTCAAGATCCGGCTTTTCCTGCCCCATATTCTGCCCCTTCAGCCCGCCAACGAGCCCCGTCACCGGAGATGCGTGGGGTATGTGGGGGTAAGGCGCCGGATTCTGGTCGTGGATAACGAAAAGAACGACCGTGACCTTCTGGTGAGCATGCTGGGCCCCCTGGGTTTTCAGTTGGCCGAGGCCAGCAATGGCCAGGAGTGCCTCGATATTCTGCCCGGCTTCTGCCCCCATCTGATTTTCATGGATCTTGCCATGCCCGACATGGATGGCTGGCAAACCATCCGGCGCATTCAGTCAGGTGGGCTGAGCGAATGCGAGATTGCCATCATTTCCGCCAATGCCTTTGAGCGTGGAACAGAAAACGAGGCAGGCATCACGGCGGAGAATTTCATCACCAAGCCGGTGCGCCTGGATGACCTGGTGGACTGGATCGGCCGGCATCTCAAACTGGAGTGGGTCATGGCGGCGGAAGAAACAGCGCTGGATCGGATGCCCGCACAGATCTCCCCGATGGTCTATCCGCCACTCGCCCAGTTGCAGCTGTTGTTGAACCATGTGGAGCGCGGTTATGTCCGGGGCGTGATGACCGAGCTGGGGGAAATCGAAAAACTGGACCCCTGCCATGAGGGGTTCGTGAATGTGTTGCGCAAGTTGGCCGGGCAGTTCCAGTTCGATGCCATGAAAACCCTGTTGAAGACAGGACTTGGCGATGTAGGAGAGAGAAATGAGTGACAGTGCTGGAGGCGAGATCGTCCTGATCGTGGACGATGTGCCGGAAAATCTTGCCCTGCTCCATGATGCCCTGGATGAGGCCGGATACACCGTTCTTGTGGCTACCAACGGGGAGAGCGCCCTGCAGAGCGCACACAGGAATCGGCCCGACGTGATTCTCCTGGATGCCCTGATGCCAGGAATGGATGGTTTTCAGTTGGCTCAGGCGCTAAAGGCGGATTTTTCCACGCAGAATATCCCTATCATTTTCATGACAGGGCTCACGGAAACCGAGAGCGTGGTGGCAGCTTTTGCAAGCGGCGGATCAGACTATGTGACCAAGCCCATCCGGCCACAGGAAGTGCTCGCCCGCATTTCGGCCCATATGCAAAATGCCCGGCATATCAAGCAGGCACGCACGGCCCTGGACCGGCTCGATCAGGCTGCGATTACCGTTCATGAAGCCGAAGGGCGGATCGTCTGGAAAACGCCCCAGGCCTGGGCGTTGCTCAATGACTATTTCGAGATCGTGGACGAACAGGCTCCGCTCCTGCTCCTGGAATGGATCGCGAAGGTGCGTGAGGCTGCAAGCCGCGGCCAGGATGCTCCCATCATCATGGAACGGAGCACGAAGCGTCTGCTGGGGAATGTACATCGCGGCGATTCGAGCCAGGAATTGATCATCACCTTGCGCGAGGAAAACCGGGGAGACCTGATCCAGGCCTTGTCCGGGGCCTTCGGCCTGACCCTGCGGGAGGCCGAGGTGCTATTCTGGGTGGTCAACGGCAAGACCAATCGGGAGATCGGCATGATACTGGGCAGTAGCCGGCGCACCGTGGACAAGCACCTGGAACATGTGTTCGAAAAACTGGGGGTGGAGACGCGCACCTCGGCTGCAGGTCTTGCCATGAAGCGCGTCAAAATGCCTGCCCTGAGCTGAGTTGCACCACTGCATCGTGCACGGTTTACTGCTGTAAATCTGTCAGGGCACGGAGGCGATCGACTTCTGGATCCAGAATTGATACATGCCGAAAAAGGTGTCCGGATGCTCGCCTTCGAATAGCTGCCACAGATCGAGATTGGTGAGCGTTTGATCATTTTGGAAACGCCGCCGATAGGCACCAACCACCCAGGGATCCAATTCAAACCCCAGAAAGTCCAGATTGTTTTCCCGCAAAAACGAGCCAATGACCGTCAATGTCATGCGGTGCTCTTGAACGTGAAAGAGCAAATCCCGACAAGCGCTGGTGCTGAAAAAATCGAGGGTTCTTACTGCTGAACCGAGATTTTCGTGCCGGTCCAGGTCGACCAGATATTGCCTGCACTCCCTGATTTCGTCGGCTGTGGGCCCATAACCTTGTCCGGCGATAATGGCGCGCGTCTTGACGATGTCGCGTCGCGCCATTTCGCTGTAGAAACCGAGCTTCATGAACCCACCAGGGCGAAGGATGGACAGAAGCACTCGCCACCCTGCCCAGGGATCCGCAAGGTGATGCAATACCCCCACGGATTCAATCACATCAAATTCACGCCCCATCGCCCCCAAATTCAGCAGGTCTGCTTGTGCGTACTCGATGGAAGTGAGACCCAGTTCCTGCGTCTTGCGCTTTGCATAACCCAGGCTGCTCAGGCTCAAGTCAATGGCCAGTACGCTTGCGCCTTGGAGTTGTCTGGCGGTTTCGATTGAATGCTGGCCCGTACCGCATCCGGCAATCAAAACCTCGATGCTGCCCGTCCTGACGTGATTCTTTAGAACGGCTTGCGGAAGTTTTCGGGACAAATATCCCGGAACATGCTTGGCTTTCGGTGTTGGCGATACCTTGATCCAGCGCGGGTAAGGATTGTCCTCATACTGATGCTGGACCCGCAATGACACATCATCTTCGATGCGGGTCGCTCTGGAAATCGTGGCACGCAACCGGCGCTCTTCCTCCGGTTCGCTGATTTGTTGTTTGAACACGGCCATCACCGGGTCAGGCCAGCGCCCATCCAGAAGGCGGGTGGCGCTCGGAATGGAAAAGAGCGGAAAGTAGGTCGCAACCGCTAGCGCCCAGAGTGCTGGAACCCCGGTCCCGGCATCCAGCGCAGCTGCCAGTGAATGTCGCAGACCACTCGCCTTCCGGATTTCTGCATCCGTGTGAGAAAACACGTATTCATTGATAAAACATTGAGTTGCCAGGGCGCTGTAGAAATCCATAGCCCCGTTCAAGGCGCAATCGGGTGCTCCAGCTTCATCAATGGCCTCGAGCAGGGCACACCGCACCGTGGTCAGAAAACGTTCAGCCTCAATGTCATCAACGAGCGCGGTATTGAGTATGGAGCACAGCAATGGATCTGATTGAAGTGCGGTCAGGCCGCCCGCCCCAAACAGTTCCTGGATCGGCAATCGTTGAGGCCAGGCATGGGTGACCCGCGCCATGGCTTCCTGAATGCCAGAATTCAGCTTGAGTGATTTGATGCAAACCCCTGCAAGCTCGGTGGGTCGTCCCCAGTTTTCTGTCAATGCGCGAACCAGCGCCAGCCTAACCTCGGTGTCGTCAGCGGTAATGGGAAAATGCCTGACGCATGCTACAAAAATGGATTTTGCTTCCACAGTTTCTTCAAGAGAAAGCGATTGCATGATGTAATTCATGGACTGCGCTGGCTTGCCTTGTGCGTTGAGCAGTAAGGCAAGATTGTTCAAGGCCACAACATATTCAGGTTTGACTTCCAGCGCGCGTCGGTAGCTCGTTACGGCGTCATCAAAATGTCCAAGGTCATTCAGGGCAACGCCCAAGTTGCCGTGCGCTTCGGCGAAATCCGGCCGGACCTTGAGTGCCCGATGATAACTGGTCACCGCCTCTTCAAACTGCCCAAGATCCTTCAAGGCGTTGCCCAGGTTGTAATGCGCTTCGACGTAGTCCGGCTTGAGCTTGAGTGCCCGATGGTAACTGGTCACCGCCGCTTCAATCTGCCCGAGATCTTTCAATGCGTTGCCCAGATTATTGTGCCCCTCAGCGAGATCGGGCTTGAGTTTGAGTACCCTGCGATAACTGGCCACTGCGTCATCAAGCCGCCCAAGCGCTTTAAAGGCATGGCCCAGGTTGTAATGCGCTTCGACATCATCAGGCAGGAGTTCCGCCGCCTTTTGTAGCTCGAACAGTGCCATTTTATGTTGTGCCTTGAGGGAAACGCCCAGGGCCTTCCAGACCAATCCGGAATCCGGATGTCGCTCGAGCAGCCTGCGCGCCAGTTCTTCCATTGCCTTGTGGCGCCCGGAATTGAACAGGGTGGCGAGCTGGTTGATTTCAGTGGGTGACGGTACGGAAACTTTTGGCAGGATGGTTGGGTTGATCATGCGTGCTGCCAATTTGTTCTGGCAACATTTTTTGTATTTCAGGCCGCTGCCGCAAGGACAGGGATCATTTCTTCCGGCGCTCATCCCAAAACCCTTTCATATTTTGGGCCGGGTATGGCGCAACCACAGGCATGAAGTATTACAGATGGGCTGTACCACATTCGTCTGTGAGGGTGGTTTGGCGATTTAAATATCCCAGTGTGAAATGATCCTAACACCCCGGCGGCAAGCGAGCCTGGCAATTACATTCTGTTATAAATGATTACAAATGAGGCTGTATGATGTCCGTCATAGTGTCCGTAGCCTTGTCAACTTCAGATGTAACAACCTATGCCCCATCTTAGTGAACAACCGAGCAAAATTCCTGGGTGTGATCGTTGTAGAAAGCTTGAGCCGCTTCATTTCGACTTTTCCTACGCTTATCAGCCGATAGTCGATTTCCGTAACAAAAAAATATTTGCGCATGAGGCCCTGGTCCGAGGGCCAAATGGGGAACCCGCCGCTTCCGTATTGGCCAAGGTTAATGACGATAACCGCTATCTCTTCGATCAAACCTGCCGAGTAAAAGCCGTCGAAGGTGCTGCAAAATTGGGAATTCAGGAATTTCTGTCAATCAACTTTTTGCCTAATGCAGTGTACGAACCAGGGGCCTGTATTCGCTCTACCTTCGAGGCGGCACAAAGGTGCAGTTTCCCTAAGGAAAGAATTGTTTTTGAAGTTGTTGAAGGTGAGAACATTTCGGATCGACCGCATTTACTCAACATTTTCGAAGAGTACAGGCGCTTCGGCTTCAAGACCGCAATCGACGATTTTGGTGCAGGGTATGCTGGTCTGAATTTACTGGCGGAATTTCAACCCGATATTGTCAAGATTGATATGGACCTAGTTCGCGACATCGGCAACAGCAGGCCTAAACAAGCAATTGTTGAAGGAATTGTTCATATGTGCCACAAACTAGGCATCAAGGTTCTGGCGGAAGGTATAGAAACAAAGCCAGAACGGGATTTTTTGGTGACTAGAGAGGTGGATTATTTTCAGGGCTTTCTTTTCTGCAAACCCACATTTGAGGCTGTCGGAAAAATAGATCCTGATGCGCTCTCATGAAATGAGACGAGTCGTACATTTGTAGACTTCAAAGGCTGAAAACTGCCGGGATGGTGGAGGGTAGGAGGATCGAACTCCCGACCTTCTGATTGCGAACCAGACGCTCTCCCAGCTGAGCTAACCCCCCACGGTCTTGGTATTATAAACGCATGGAATCGTCCCGTGCATCTCTTGCCCATCCGCTGGCATTTCTGGGGGCCCTGTTGGCCCTCGGTTTTGCCTGGCTTCCTGCGCTATGCATTGCGCTCGGCCATCCTGGCTGGCCCTTTTTCGTTGGCCTGATTGGCCTGCCGCTCCTGGAGCTGGCCGTGGGAACCTATCAGGGCCCCATCCCCTACTGGAATTTCTGGGCGCTGCGCATCATCCTGGCGGGGATCACCTTGCAGGGGCTGGTAGGCGCTTATCTGTCCCAGCATTATTCATGGGGGCTCGTGCTGCTGGCAGGCGCGGGCTCCGGATACGCTGCAGGCGGTTCGGGCAATGCTTTGGGCCACGAACTGGGGCATAGTCGCCTGACGTGGGACCGACGTCTTGCCAAGTGGTTTTTCACGACGGTCTGTTTCGGCCATTACACTCAGGAGCATGGAGCAGGCCATCACGTGCTGGTAGGCACGCCTCGTGACAGCCTGTATACCCACGTCACGGATACCCTGGCCGCCTTCTCGCAGCGCAACATGGTCAAGCAGTTTCGCTTGGGGCTGGAAATTGCCAGGGCGCGCGGCAACCTGTGGTCCGAAGTGGTCGGTCCCGTTTTCTTTTACGGCCTGCTCAACGTTGGAATGTTTTTTCTGGCGGGCTGGAAAGGAGTTTTTTTTCTGACGGTGCAAACCGTCGTCATGTACACGGTGGACGCATCGATTACATTTATCCAGCACTGGGCGCTGCATCGCGAACAGCGCGACGGCCGGTTCGAGAGAGTCGGCCCCCAACACACCTGGGATTGCAGCAACTGGATCACGACCCTGGTCTCTTTCAACAACTGCCGCCATGCCGATCACCACATCCACCCCGGCAGGGATCTCAACGCGCTGGCACAAACGCCCGAAGCGCCGCAAATGCCCTACGGCTACGCGGTCATGGGAACGCTGGCCAATTTCCCGCCTTTGTTTCGACGTGTGCTGGGAAAATCGTTGCCCCAAAACAAGGCGCAATTATTTACTTGATGAGTAAAAAAATTCGAGAAAATCACAATGCCGTATGATTTTCCCGATTGATCTATCCTCTGTGCTCCCCAGGGGTGGATGTCATCGAAGCGCTTCGCAATGGGGATCCCCCCAACGCCACGAATAATTGAGTCATGTCGAGACGTTGCTGACTTTGTGCCTCGACCAGACGCCACTCTGCCTGCGCGAGTTCGCGTTGCGCCGTTTCAATTTGAAGCAGGCCGGTGTTCCCGGCCTCATAGCTTTTCTGCGCCAGATCCAACGAAGCTTGAGCTGTGTCAACGCCTGCCTTCAGGGCGTCGATCATCTCGGCATCGTGGGCGAGTGCGGTGAGGGCATCAGCCACCTGACTGAAAGCCTGCACCACCGTTTGGCGGTACTCGGCAAGACTGGCCTGGAAGGCGTGCTCCGCTTCGCGCTTTTCCGCAGAGAGCATGCCGCCGTTGAAAATGGGTGCGGTCACGCCGCCAGCCAGAGCCCAGGCATTGCTCGTTCCATAAAAGATTCGCGAGGGCGTCAGTGCTTCCTGGAACATGTTGGCGCTGAGCGTGAAGCTGGGGTAGAGGTTGGCAGTGGCTACGCCGATATTGGCGCTGGCTGCATGCAGATTGGCTTCGGCTGCCATGATGTCCGGACGTTTTCGTACCAGCTCGGAGGGCAGGCTCACCGGGAGTATTTCGGGCAAAGCAAGTTGCTTGAAATCCAGATTCGGCGGGGCCCAATCGGCAGGTGCCTTGCCAACGAGGACGGACAGGGTGTGGTAATTCAGATTGAATCGCTGTTTCAGGGAGGGCAACAATGCACGGTCAGTCGTCAACCGGTTTTGGGCTGACAGGATATCCATGCGTGTGGCGGATCCCGCCTCAAATGCGGCCTGGACCAGGGCGAGTATTTTTTCATCCGCCACCAGGATGCGTTCTAGGGTTGAAATTTCTGTGTTTATGGCAGCCAGTTGAATGGCCTGGGAGACCACATTGCCGGTGAGCGCGACATACATGGCATCCAGTTCGTGGCCTTGGAATTCCGCCAGTGCTTTCTGGCGCTCAACCCTGCGCTGCCCTCCACCAAAGAGGTCAACGGTCCAGCTCAATGATGGGCCGGCCTCGTAATAGGTGAAAGGTGGAATAAAGAAATTGGAGGGGCCGAACAAAGCCACGCCGTATTTTTGCCGGCCAGCCAGCGCATCCAACGAGGCTTGGGGCATCAGGCTGCCGCTTTGGGCCTGAACAGCGGCCTCAGCTTGCGCCAGGGTTTCCCGGGCAGCGGCGATGTCGTAGTTGTCTGAAACCGCCTGATGAATCAGGGTATTGAGGGTATTCGAGGCAAACAGCGTCCACCATTCTGCTTCCATGTGCTGGCCCAATGCGGCCCGTCGTTCAGGACTGAGGACTTCCTTCTCAGAGGTATACGTTTTCGTGGCGGGAGGGTCTGGTGTCGTGAAATCCGGCCCGACGCTGCAAGCCGAGAGCGCCAACGCAAGGGGAAAAGCGGAAACGAGGTAGGGTTTCATAAGGTTATTCCATGACTGCGACTTCTTTCGGACCCGTGTGCCGCGCCGGCGGACGAAGCAGCAGAAGCAAAGGGATCACGGCGATCGTGATGATCATCATCAATTTGAAATCGTTGTTGTAGGCAATCATTGCCGCCTGGCGAGTGATCATGCCATTCAGAGCCATCAGTCCGGCGGGTTGGGTCGGATCGAGGTGGATTGCGGCATAAGCTGGCTGGTGCAGGGTATAGGGTGTGACGTGCTCGGCCAGGGTGGCGTGCATGGTCTGAGTATTCCGGGTGAGCAGCGTCTGAACCACCGAGATTCCGATGGCGCTGCCGATGTTGCGGAGCAGATTGAAAAAGGCAGTGCCTTCGTTGCGCAGCATAGCAGGCAAAGTGCTGAAAGCGACGGTGGACAGGGGCACGTAAGACAAGCCAATCCCAAATCCCTGGAGAACGCCGGTGGAGATGATGAGCGTGTCGTCCATCAGCAGGTCGAATCGGGTCATCTGCCATAGCGACAGCGCGGTCATTCCCAATCCGGCCGCCATGATCAAGCGCGCATCGAATTTTCCCACAAGACGACCCACTATGATCATGGCCAGCATGGTGCCTGCGCCGCGTGGAGCGGTGACGAGCCCGGTGAGCAGTACCGGATAACCCATCTCGTTTTGCAGCATGGGAGGCACCAGGGCCAGGGTGGCAAAGAGCACCACGCCTATCAGGAAAATGAAGACGTTGGTGGTGAGAAAATTACGGTCGGCGAACAGGGCGGGGCTGAGGAACGGGTGCCGGTGCGTGAGGGTATGAATGATGAACAGGTAAAACGCAATGCACATGACGAGGGCATAGCCAACAATTTCGGCGGAGCCAAACCAGTCCTTGAGTTCTCCTCGATCCAGCATCAACTGCAGCGCACCGATGCCCAGGGCGAGATTCGTGAATCCAAAGAAATCGAAGCTGCCGATAATTTTTTTGGTATTTGGCATCGAAACAGACAGGCCGATATAAGCCAGAATCCCGATCGGAACGTTGATGTAAAACACCCAGCGCCAACTATAGTGATCGGTCAACCATCCGCCCAGAGCCGGTCCGAGGATCGGGCCCATGGTCACCCCCACCCCCCACATGGCCATGGCACGGCCGTGATTTTCTCTCGGATTGATATCGAACAGGACGGCTTGCGACAGGGGGACCAGGGCTGCCCCCGAGATGCCCTGCAATATCCTGAACAGAACGATTTCTGGCAGGCTGGTGGCGATGCCGCACAAGGCGGATGCCACCGTGAACCCGACGATTGAAATCAGGAACACGGGCTTTCGGCCAAACCGCTGGGCCAACCATCCTGTCAAGGGGATCATGATGGCTGTGGCCACGATATAGGACGTGAGCACCCAGGCCATCTGGTCCTGCGTCGCGGACAGCGTGCCCTGCATTTTTGGCAAAGCCACGTTGGCGATCGTTGAATCCAGGGCCTGCATGATAGTGGCAGCCATCAC
The DNA here is from genome assembly GCA_021850135.1 of Pseudomonadota bacterium. Classification (GTDB taxonomy): domain Bacteria; phylum Pseudomonadota; class Gammaproteobacteria; order Burkholderiales; family Ferrovaceae; genus JAJZRV01. Next base: position 23,090 of record JAJZRV010000014.1, on the reverse strand, counting down.
CGAGGCCGTGATCAGGGGGCGATCGAGTTTGTCGGTTTCAGCGATGGTCGGGGTCATGACGGATATCCACTTCCACCGTGGCGCTCAACCCTGCCCGCAGCGGCAGGCGAGGATCGGGGTCGTCCACGCTGACGCGCACCGGCAGGCGCTGAACGACCTTGACCCAGTTGCCGGTGGCGTTTTCCGGCGGCAACAAAGAAAAGCTTGCCCCCGTACCGGGGCTCAAGCTTTGCACGTGGCCATGAAACGTCTTTCCCGGGTAGGCATCGATTTCAATCGTACTCCTTTGGCCTGGCTGCATGCGGGCCAACTCGGTTTCCTTGAAATTGGCTTCGACCCAGGCGTTTTGGCTGGAAACCAGCGCGAAGACCGGAGTGGCAGCGTTGATGTAGTCACCGACCTGCAATTGTTCGACCTTGGAGACCGCGCCTTCCTGGGGAGCTTTCACGATTGTGTAGGAAAGATTGAGCGCTGCCCGGTCGAGCGCGGCCTGGGCTTGCCTCACTGAGGGGTGGTCGGCAATGTCCTGATCGGGATGATGGTCCAGCGCGGCCAGCACATTTTCCTGTTCCTGCTGCACCGCCCGTACCTTTTGCTGCGCCTGGGCCCAGGCATGCTGTGCCTGATCCAGTTGTGCTTGGGATGAAATTCCCTGGCTGGCCAGTCGTTTCTGGCGTTCGAGTTCGTGTTCGGCGTAAGCGAGTGCTTCCCTCGAGGCCTCCACATCCGCCTGATGTTGCAGGTAAGTAGCCCTCAGGGCGGCGATATGGAGTTTCGCGTTGGCAAGCTGCGCGCGGGCGTCCGCCACGGCAATCGCGAAATCCCGCTCATCAAGCTTGAACAACACGTCACCTGGATGTACGACCTGGTTGTCCTTGACGTCGATTTCGATGACGCGTCCAGCCACATTGGCGCTGATTTCTGTGCGTGCAGCGCTCACATAGGCGTTGTCGGTGGAGACATACCTCAGACTGTTGAGGTAGAGCAGCCCTGCTGCCAGCAGCACCAGCACGGGACCGCCGATCAGCAGGCTGCGCCGGTGGCGCTCGAGCCAGCCTGCCTTTAGGCTCTCGTCGTTCATGAGCGGATTTCCTGATTTTTTGGATGTTGACACAGTCTAAAGGATGTCAATTACAGCGATAAAGACGCATAATCAAAATACACTATTCGATAAGGACGAATAATGCGCGGCGCTGAATTTGCGGAATTGAAAGCTTTCATGACGGTGGTGGAGCGGGGGAACTTTGCCCGCGCTGCGGCAACGCTGGATATGGCGGCTTCGACGTTAAGTCAGACCATTCGCGCCTTGGAGGCGCGCCTCGGTGTCCGTTTGTTGCACCGTACTACCCGAAGCCTGTCGCTGACAGAGGCAGGTGAGCGCTTGCTGGCAAGAATCCGGCCGGCATTCGATGCCCTTGGCGCGGCCGTGGAATCCATCAACGATTTTCGCGACACGCCCATGGGTACGCTGCGGCTTAGCGTATCCACCATTCCGGCGCAGCTGATTCTGGCCCCATTATTGAAGGAGTTTCTCGCGCAGTACCCGGCCATACACATGGACATTACGGTGGACAACATGAGCAGTGAACTTGCCATGGGACGCTACGATGCTGGAATCCGTTATGGTCGGCGCATTGCCCAGGACATGTTGTTGGTGCGGGCGAGCCCGCCTTCCCGGATCATTGCCATGGCCTCGCCGGAGTACCTGACGCTTCATCCCCAACCCAAAACGCCGCAGGAACTGCAGCACCACGCCTGCATCCGTTACCGGCTTGCCAATCAGCAGGTGGTGCCGTGGGAATTTGAGCGGCACAAGAAAAAAATTGAAATCGCCGTGAACGGGCCGCTCATTGTCAATGACGTAGATTTAATGATCAAAGCGGCAATTGCCGGGGTGGGCATCGGATATGCTGTGGAAGCCTACATTGCTGAAGATATCCGGGTGGGGCGGCTGGTCCCCATGCTGACCGATTGGTCGCCGCCGTATCACAGCTATTATTTGTACTACGCGAGCCGGCACCAATTGTCGGCGCCCCTGCGGGCCTTCATCCAGTTTCTGAGAGCACATCGCGGTATCACGGCAGAAGCCTACAGGGGCGTGGATTCCTGAACGTTTTGGCTGCGAGCGCACGGAAATGGCTGGCACTCGCGACCAGGTTGCATCAATTGATTTGCAGCTGTTTCGATCCCCCGCCGTTTCTTTTCGGTAGCGTCAACTCCAGAACGCCGTTGTCGTACTTGGCTTGGGCTTTGGTATCGTCCACGTCGCTGTCGAGGGTAAAGCTTCGGTAACTTGCGCCCTGATAGCATTCGCGACGAATGACCTTATCGTCCTTCTTTTCCTCTTTTTCGCGTTTGACTTCTGCGCTGATGGAAACCCGATTGCCTTCGATTTCCACTTTGATGTCTTCCTTCTTTGCCCCGGGGATTTCAGCGCGTACGGTGTAAGCGGTGGCGTTTTCCGTCAGGTCGATCTTGATTTGCGGTGCCGTTTCTGTCTCACCGGCAATCGGACGGACCCAGAACCCCTTGAGCCAGTCGTCGTCGGCGAAAGGGTCGAAACGCGAGAGGCGCGAAAAGAATGGATCTCGCAAGCTGATGTTTGCCATGATAATCTCCTTGAAATTAGTGAACGCTGGTCTCTTCCTGCCCGCTGAGAATGGCATCGATTTCAGCTTCAGCTTCCAGCCAGTCTGCCACCGGATCACCGCCATCGAAATTGCGGCGTTCGGCACGGTAATAGGCGGCTTCGGCAATCATGCTTTCACGATCGAGCCCGTCCCCGGGCAGGTATTCATGAGTCACTGGAGCATGGTGTTTTTGCTCCTTTTGGTGGACTGGCGGGGCCTTCTTCGTCTGAGATGCGCGCTTTGCATCTTTCTTGGGGGAATGGGGGGCGGTATGTGCCATGGCAATCTCCTTATCGGGGCCGATTCGGAATCTTTGATTACGGACTACTAGGGTATAAAATCCCCGGAAAGGGGGGAATACGGTCGAATCCGTATAAGGGGGATTACTTACTTCTGCGTACGGGAAGGCCATGGACGAGATACTGTTCGAGAGTAAAGGATTTCGATGGTTGTTCGATGCTATTGTCGATGCCCTCCTGTTGGTTGACGATGAAGGTTGTATCCTTCTCTCCAATCCGGGTGCCCAGCGATTGTTTGGTTACTCCGAAGCCGCATTGAACGGTCAACCCGTCGAGATGCTGGTTCCTCTGCGGTCTCGGGACAGACACCGAGAGCTTCACCGAGGTTTTGCCCTGCAGCCCCATCGGCGTACCGCCGGGGAGGGGCTCGAGTTGACAGCGCTGACCCGTGACGGAGACGAGCTTCCGGTCGAGATCAGCCTGAGCCCGCTGGAAATGCAGGGAAGGTCATACACGCTGGCCGCGATTCATGACATTACCGTGCGCAAAGGCCTGGAAAGAGACATCCTGGGGCGACGCAAGGAAATGGAAGCACTGCATAAGCATCACATTGCTGCCCAGACCGTTGCCGCCATCGCCCATGAGCTCAATCAGCCGCTGCTGGCCATTGCCTCGTACAGCAAGTCAGCCCTGCTGATGCTGGAAAAGGACAACCCTGACCTGGACAGGATGCGGCAAGCCATGGAGGGAAGTGAGCGCCAGGCGCAGCGGGCCGGCCAATCCATTCGTGAAATGCTCGATTTTTTGAACATGAACGACTCTCCCTCCGAAGCCTTCGACCTGGATCAGGAAATCCGGGACGTACTCAACGTGGTTCGCATGGAGCACGACACGCCTCTTGAGGTGGCCCTTCATCTGGAGGCCGGGCTTCCCAAAGTAAAGGCCAATCGGATGCATGTTCACAAGGTGCTGCTTAACCTGCTGCACAACGGCATCGAGGCAGTGCTGGAGACCCCCCATGCCCGCCCGGCGCTGACCGTGACGGCCCATGCGCTCAAGAAAAAAGGGATGGTCGAGGTCACGATCGAGGACAATGGGCCGGGGATTGGCGTGGAGACGCAGAAACGTCTTTTTGATCCATTTTTCACCACTAAAACCAGCGGCATCGGCATGGGGCTGGCCGTCAGTCGTTCGCTCACCGAGGCTCATGGGGGGCAACTCTGGGTGGCGCCGCGTGAAGGTCCCGGCGCGCTGTTTCATCTCACCTTGCCCTTTGCCTCATGAACGCCCCTGCCAAAGTTTATGTGGTGGACGACGATGAGGCGGTGCGGGATGCGCTGGCCTTGCTGCTCGAGACTGCGGGATTTGCAGTCCAGGGTTTTTCCAGTGCACAGGCTTTTCTCGCGGTCTGCAACGATGAATGTCAGGGGTGCATCATTCTTGACGTGAAAATGCCGGACATGGAAGGGCCGGCATTGCACCGGGAATTGCTTCGACGCGGCATTCTTCTTCCCGTCATTTTCCTGACGGCCTACGGCAGCATCACCCAGTCTGTCCAGGCCATCAAGAACGGCGCCGTGGACTTCCTGACGAAGCCGGTGGACGGGGCATTGTTGCTTGACCGAGTCCAGGAGGCCATGAGCCAGAACATCCAGCGTCTGGAGCACTCGGATGCCCACCGCGAACTGTTGATCCGCCTGGCCACCCTCACTGCACGTGAACAGGAGGTCATGGCCCTGGCCGTGACTGGACTGACCAACAAGGAAATCGCGCTGCGATTGAACATCAGCCATCGGACGGTGGAAATTCATCGCGCCCGGGTCATGCACAAAACCGGCGCCTCCAGTCTACTGGCCCTGGCGCGCATTGCCGAGTCTGTAGGACGGGCTCCAATCGCATAGCTAGGTGTTCGTACGGACTTTCCGCAGGAGAGGTTGGTGCTATTGTCCCAATGTGCAGTGTTGAGGGGGCGACCATGGCCGAAGCGGACAGGAAAAATCGCGAACTGAGCTTGTTTCAGGCCATTCTGGCCCGTCGTTCCGTACGGACTTATGAATCCAGGGTGTTGGATATCACGACCATCCAGACCTTGCTGGAAGCTGCAGTGCGTGCGCCGACGGCCATGCACGAAGAACCCTGGGCCTTTGTCGTCGTGCAGGACAAGCCTGCGCTCAAGCGCCTGTCGGACGATGCCAAACCGATGTTCATCGAACGGTTGTTGCATGCCGATCCCCCTTCGCCCCGGGTCGTCAGCACCTTCAATCATCCCGACTTCAACATTTTTCATGATGCCGGAACGCTCATCATCATCGGCACAAAAATGTCGGGGGCCTTTGTCGAGGCAGACTGCTGGCTGGCAGCGGAAAACCTGATGTTGGCCGCCTGCGCCATGGGACTTGGAAGCTGTGTGGTGGGGTCGTCACTGTCTGCATTGAACACGCCGACAGTGAAGGCGTCGCTCGGAATTCCGTCGGAATTCAGGGCGATCGCACCGATTGTCGTCGGCGTGCCGCGTGGGAGAAGTCCTGCCACTTCCAGAAAAAAACCCCAGGTCCTGGCCTGGATGTTACCAAACGTGGGCATACGCGATGTCCAACCGTCCTGAACCACTATCAGATACCCAGAACCAAGGAGCCCAACATGGCTGCAATGAAGATTCCGACAGGCTTTCAACCATTTCGTCACGATCGCGTATTGCTGGAATTGATCCATGACTCTTATAAGATGCGTGGAAAACTGCCGGAACCCACGGTGTGTCCGGGATGTGGTGCGGTCTTTCATGGGGGGCGCTGGCAGTGGCTTCCTGCGCCATCCAATGCCCATCAGCATACCTGCCCGGCCTGCCACCGGATCCAGGACCAGTACCCTGCGGGCTATGTTTCCATCAAGGGAGATTTTTTTGCCGCACATCGTGACGAGATCCTGAGACTTGTCCAGCACCATGAAACGCGCGAAAAAGCCGAGCATCCGTTACAGCGCATCATGGCCATCGAAAACACGGAGGAAGGGGTGCTTGTGACGACCACGGACATCCATCTCGCCCGAGGGTTGGGGGAGGCGCTGCGTCATGCCTATCAAGGCAGCCTGGAAATCCATTTCCATCCCGAGGAAAATCTCTTGCGGGTCAGTTGGGCGCGTTGAATCGTTCCGTTTAGCCCTTGCGTCTGGCCCCCGTCTGGACTGAGTCCAGCGCTACGGTTTTGCCGCATGTTGCCGATATAACACATTGAGCACGACTGAAACAAAAGAGGCCGGTAATGACAACAGTGGAAAATGCATCGCCAATGGGATCCCAGGGGACAGACCTCATTTCAAAGGAAATGAGGTCTGTCCCCTTCGTGAAATCCTTTCCCATGCTCTATGCGCTCTATGAGGGTGCCGAAAAAACGCTTTGGAACACGTTGACGCGCAAGCTATCCAGTTTCTTCTTTGTATTTGTTGCCCAGTTGGCTTGTTTATGGCTGGTGCTGGATGCGCGTAATACGGTGCAGTCCATCCTGGAGGGTGCGGCGGTTGGGGCGGGGGCCTCGGCGCAGATCATGGGCGTGATGGGGGATACGCTGCAGCTGGTGGTCGTGCTTACGGTGGCCATCTTCCTGTTTACCGCATTCATGGTATGGTACCTGCGCTACCTCATCGTCCGTCCGATTCGGACCGTTGCAGCATTGCTGCAGGAAATGAGCAAGGGGGAGGGGGACCTCACGCGCGATCTGCCGCTCATGACCTACGATGAAATCCGGTTGCTGTCGCAAAGCTATAACGGCTTCCTTTCCAAGTTGAGGGAGATTATCGATAGCGTGCGCAAGTTGGGCGTCAATATTGCATCGGATTCGGCGCGCGTGGCCAAGATCATCCGCGATGCCGTGACCAGCACCGAACGCCAGGATGCCCTGACCCAGGCGGTATTCAATGCCAGCCACGAAGCGACACAGGCCATCAAGGATGTCAGCAGCAATGCGCAACAGATTTCTGCCTCGACATCCACCAATCTGGACAAAGCCCGCTCCTCATTGACGGAAATGGCGCGTGCAGCGGAGCAGATCGATGGAATCGGCCTCAAGCTGTCCCACTTTGTCACGACGGTGGAGGGGCTGAGTCGCAGTTCGGAGGGGATAAGGGATATTGTCAAATTGATTGAAAATGTGTCGGATCAGACCAACCTGTTGGCGCTGAATGCGGCCATCGAGGCGGCGCGGGCTGGCGAGTCGGGGAGAGGCTTTGCGGTTGTGGCTGATGAAGTGCGTCGCCTGGCTGAGCGCGTCAAGGGAGCGACCGAAGAGATTTCTGGCAACATCAACGGCATGATCGGACTCGTCAAGGAAACGATCCATGAAACCGAAGGGATCAGCGTTGCCACGGCGGAAGCCAAAGCCGTGGTGCGCCGTTCTTCGGATCATTTCAGAGAGATGGTGAGCGACTTCGAATCCACCAATGACCAGTTGACCGTGATTGCAGCGGCGATGGATGAGCTGTCTACCGCCAATGACCTTACCCACGACAATGTCGCGCAAATCCAGGCGATGGCAAGCGAAATCAGCCTGCGTATGAAGGACTCGAGAGACTCCTCGGAGCGCCTCAACCAATCCACCGAAAAGGTGCAGGAGCTGGTATCCCGATTCCGTATTGGGAAGGGCAACTTCGACTTTAACATGGGGAAGGTGCGCGAATACCGGGACCGGGTCGCAACGGCCATCGAAGCGATGGCGGACCGGGGCATCCAGGTGTTCGACCAGCAATACCGCCCGATTCCCAACACGGCACCACAAAAATACAAGACGGTTTATGACGACGAGTTTGCGCGCCAGATTCAGCCGCTCTCCGACCGTCTGGTGGAAGAAACCCAGGGAGGCGCATTTGCGCTGTGCGTTGACGTCAATGGCTACGGGCCCACCCATAACAGCAAATTTTCCCGTCCCGCGACCGGCGACCCTGCGGTGGACGTCCTGTCCAGCCGTGACAAACGTATTTTCAATGATGTTACGGGACTCCGCGCGGCGAGGAACACGCAACCATTTCTGCTGCAAACCTATATGCGGGATACGGGCGAGGTGCTCAATGACCTGTCTATGCCGATTTGCGTGCGAGGACGCCACTGGGGCGCACTCCGAGTGGGGTTTGACCCCCATGGGCTGATAGGGGAGTAGTCAGCCGCGCGGGTTGAACGGTATCTCACGTGCCATGGTTTCGTACAGGGCACGGGCCTGGGGGGTGTCGGCGGGTGGCAGCACCACCGCCATTTCGAGGAGCAGGTCACCGGCCGGGTCACCCGGCAAACCCTTGCCGCGAACGCGCAACTGGCGCCCATTCTGGGTCCCTGCGGGAATGCGGACCTTGATCGTTCCTTGCGGCAACGCAACAGGAATGTCAGCGCCCAGAGCAGCTTCCCAGGGGGTGATCGGCAGTTTCATATGCAGATCGTCACCTTCGGCGCGAAGTTGCGCGTGCGGTTTGAAATGCACCTCCAGCAATAAGTCGCCCGCCGGAAATCCGGAGCCTCCAGGAGAACCCTGCCCCGCAAGGCGAATGGTTTGTCCAGCGCGCAGCCCCTTGGGAATCTTCACGTTGAGCGTACGCGTCTCTGTGAAAACCCGCCCCTGGGCATCCTGCCTGGGTGAACGCAGGGTGATCTGACGCGTTGCCCCCGTGAAAGCGTCTTCCAGGTCCAGCATGACTTTGGCATGATGGTCTTCGCTGTGCGTTTCAAAACGATGCCCGCGGCCTCCATAACCGCCTGAGGCCCCACCCATGCGTCCAAATAGTTCCGAAAAAAAGTCGCTGAAGTCCCCTGCATTCTGAGCAGAACCGTTGCGTCCGGAAAACTCAAACCCGGCATCCCAGTCAGGGGGGGGCCTGAAATCCTGTCCCGAACGATAGTCCCGCCCTACCTGATCGTAAGCGGCCCGTTTTTCGGGGTCAGAAAGCACGGCATAGGCTTCGTTGACGGCCTTCATGCTGGCTTCTGCGTCCTGTTCCCTGGAAACATCGGGGTGATACTTGCGCGCCATCTTGCGAAAGGCCCTCTTGATGTCTTCCGAAGAGGCATCGCGAGCGACGCCCAATGTGTCGTAGTAATCCCTGAATTTCATCTGGAGCACCTGGGGTCGGAAGTGGGAAATATCAAGATCTTGAACCAAAGCGAGGTCGCCCTCAAATATGTCGCATGGAGTGCCGTGTGTCGCGGCACCCGTAACGAATCGAAGGGAGGTTTTGATGATTTACCGAACATTGTTTCCCCGCGACATTTTTTCAGAGCTCGACCGCCTGCAGCGGGATATGCAGCAGGCTTTTGAGTTTTCGCCAAGTATCCGTGGTCTGGCCCGAGGCGGGTTTCCAGGGCTGAATGTAGGCCAAACCGCAAAGTCGGTGGAGGTCTATGCCTTTGTTCCGGGGTTGGATCCGGCCGACATCGATATCCAGTTGGAAAAGGGCGTGTTGACGATAGCCGGCGAGCGTCAAGCCAGCATGCCAGCCAAGAATGACGAGGCCACCGTACATATTGACGAACGTTTCTCCGGACGCTTTCGCCGTGTGGTCGCGCTCCCGGATGACATCAATCCGGACGCGGTGGATGCGCGTTACCGCGACGGTGTACTTCACATCAGCATCCAGCGCCGAGAGGCGGCACAGCCGCGGCGCATCACCATCCAGTAAGGAGGGCAGGACATGACAGAACAGAAAAAAGCGGCTGAAACTCCAGCAACCGGGCATGGTGAGAGCGTCCTCATGCCTCCGGTGGACGTGATCGAGGATGCTTCAGGCATCACGCTCTACGCAGATCTTCCCGGAGTGCCCAAGGACAAGGTGTCGATCCAGGTGGAAGCCAACACATTGACCGTCGAAGGAGACATCACGCTGGATGTTCCTGAGGAAATGGTGTCGAGTCACGCAGAGGTGGCACTACCGCGTTTCCGGCGGATTTTTACCCTGTCCAAGGAACTGGATGGTGAAAAGGTGACGGCTGATTTCAATCAGGGCGTGCTCAAGCTGAGGATTCCCAAAGCCGCCCATGCCCAACCGCGAAAGATCGAAATCCGGATGAACTGATCCGCAGTCCCAGGGAGGGGCCTCGAGCACCATTGCTTCCAGGCCTCTCCTTTTGTTGTTTTCATTATTTAAATATTTGTTGTACAATTAAAACATGTACCATCCTACCGCGACACTGCTCTTCAACTCCCTGGCCTCGGGGGTCCGTCTCAATGTGTTCCGCCTGCTCGTCAAGCAAGGGCCGGCGGGCATGGTGGCGGGAGAAATCGGTGCAGCGCTCGAAGTTCCACCAGCCAACCTCTCCTTCCACCTGAAGGCGCTGACGCAAACCCAGCTGATCACGGTGACACAGGAGGGGCGGTATCAGCGCTACCGAGCCAACATCCCGCTGATGCTGGATCTCGTCGCGTATCTCACTGAGGAGTGTTGCTCCGGAAACCCCGGGCAATGTATGGACATCCGTTCTGGCGTGGCATGCGGTGAGCCCGCCGCAGCCTTATCCATTTCGAACCAAGAAAAGCCGTGATCCATGAATATCTTATTCCTGTGTACAGGCAACTCCTGCCGCTCAATTCTTGCTGAAGCGGTTTTCAATCACCTGGCTCCCCCGGGCTGGAAGGCCACAAGTGCCGGAAGTCACCCCACAGGACTGGTCCATCCGCGTTCCCTGGCATTGCTGGCGCGAGAAGGGGTGCCCATTGAGGGGTACCACAGCAAATCCTGGGATAGCCTGCCCCAACCCCCGGACATCGTCATTACGGTCTGTGCCAGCGCAGCAGGAGAAACCTGTCCGGCCTATCTTGGCCCGGCGCTTCGCGCCCATTGGGGCGTGGAAGATCCCGCGCACGCCACGGGTACAGATGAAGAAATCGATGCGGCCTTCCAGACGGCTTATCGCATCCTGCGCAGGCGTATCGAGGCCTTCGTGGCGCTGCCGCTTGAAGCATTGCAGGACAAGCCTGAGCAGTTGCAGGCGTTGCTAGTCGAGATCGGAAACTCCGAAAATGAGGGGCAGCCGCAGCGCCATGAAAGATAAAATCTACAACGTTCTTTTTATTTGCACCGGAAACTCGGCACGCAGCATCATGGCGGAAGCCATCATGAACGATCTGGGACGGGGGCGTTTCAGGGCCTACAGCGCCGGCAGCGACCCACGCGGTACAGTGCATCCGCTGACGCTGGAGGTCCTCACCCACCAGGGCTACGACGTAGTCGGCCTGCGCAGCAAGCGCTGGACAGAGTTCGCTTTACCCGATGCACCACCGATGGACTTCATTTTTACGGTATGTGACCAGGCCGCTGGCGAGGTTTGTCCAGCGTGGCCGGGACAGCCTGTAACGGCGCATTGGAGCTTTGCCGATCCCGCAGCGGTCGCCGGGGGGCGGGAGCAGCAACTCAGGGCTTTTACCCAGGCAGAGTTTCATATCGCCAATCGTCTCCGGCTATTCATGAGCCTGCCGCTCAACAAACTTGATCATCTGTCACTGCAAACCCAACTGAACGAAATGGGTATGCAGTGCCATCAATGACGCGGAAACCCTCAATGTCTGCACAATGTGAAGTCTCTATGAAGCAAGTCGGGGATGCGCCGATGAGCGTGTTCGAACGTTACCTCTCACTCTGGGTATTACTTTGCATCGTCGCAGGCGTCGCATTGGGGCAGTTTTTCACTGCATTGTTTCAGGCGGTCGGAAAGATGGCCATTGCCCAGGTGAACTTGCCCGTGGGGCTGCTGATCTGGGTGATGATCATTCCGATGCTGGTCAAGGTGGATTTCTCTGCATTGCATGAGGTACGACGACATGTACGCGGTATTGGCGTGACCTTGTTCGTGAATTGGCTGGTCAAGCCGTTCTCGATGGCCTTTCTGGGCTGGTTGTTCATTCGCCACTGGTTTGCACCGCTGTTGCCCGCAGGTGAGATCGACAGTTATATCGCCGGGCTGATTTTGCTGGCCGCAGCGCCTTGCACCGCCATGGTATTTGTATGGAGCCGGTTGTCCCAGGGGGATCCGCTGTTCACATTGTCGCAGGTGGCACTCAACGACACCATCATGGTGTTTGCCTTCGCACCGCTGGTGGCCTTCCTGTTGGGAATTTCGGCCATTACCGTGCCTTGGACCACGCTCCTGACGTCTGTTGGGCTCTATATCGTCGTTCCCGTGGTGCTTGCACAGATCTGGCGTCGCGCCTTGTTGACACGCGGACAAGAGGCATTCGATGAGGCCATGGTGCGGGTCGGGCCCTGGTCCATTGCGGCACTGCTCGCCACCCTGGTGCTGTTGTTCGCATTTCAGGGGGACGCCATTCTGCATCAACCCATGGTGATCGCATTGCTGGCGGTCCCCATCCTGATTCAGGTACTCTTCAATTCCGCCTTGGCTTATGGTCTGAACCGCATGTTGGGGGAGAAACACGACATTGCCTGTCCTTCGGCGTTGATTGGTGCCTCCAATTTTTTTGAGTTGGCTGTTGCAACCGCCATCGGCCTGTTCGGGTTCAACTCCGGTGCAGCCCTGGCTACGGTAGTCGGTGTGCTGATCGAAGTTCCGGTGATGCTGCTGGTGGTGCGTGCGGTGAATACGAGCAAGGGTTGGTATGAACAAACCGAAAGCAGGTTCTGACCTCAACTGTCAAAATCTCAACAGCCACTGTTTTTGCGTCAGTCTGGACGAGGCGGCCCTGCGCAGCGCTCTGGAGTCCGAGCTGGGGCAGCCTGGGTTGTACGCGCTGATTCAGCAGCATTGTCCCCATCTGTTTGCCCCACGCGCGGTGTTTGTGTCACAGGAACGGATTGGCCGCATGGCGCAGGTTGTGCAGGCGGTGACGTCGGTCGCTGCCTTGCCTGCTTACCAGGAAGATGCGCTGGCCCAGGCTCCCGAACTGGCGCGACTGGGAGAGGCGGGGTCGCATGGCGTGTTTCTGGGCTATGATTTCCATGTGACAGATGAACAGGTAGGACTGATCGAGATCAATACCAATGCAGGCGGGGCACTGCTCAACGCAGCGCTTGCCAGGGCGCAGCGGGCATGCTGCCCTGAAATGTCTCCGCTGGTTTCACCCGCGACGCAGGCCGATCAGTTCGAATCGCGTATCCATGCCATGTTCCTGGAGGAGTGGCGCCTTGCGGGTGCCGATCGCCCCTTGCAAAGTATCGCAATCGTGGACGATGAGCCTGTGCAGCAATACCTCTACCCCGAGTTCCTTCTGTTTCAACGGTACTTTCAGCGCCATGGTCTGCAGGCAGTGATTGCAGATCCTGCGGAATTGCAATTTCGGAAGGGGCGCTTGTGGTACGGCGAAATGGCAATTGACCTGGTCTACAATCGCCTGACGGATTTTGCGCTTGAAAACGTTTCCCACACATCATTGCGCGAGGCCTGGCTGAATCGTGCAGCAGTGCTTACCCCGCATCCCCGCGCGCACGCACTTTACGCGGATAAACGCAACCTCGCTCTTTTGACAGATGAGGCACGCTTGCGCTCATGGGGTGTGCCGCAGACCACTCGGGAAATCCTGCTGTCCAGTATTCCGCATACCGAGGTTGTTGCGGTCGCGCAGGCCGAACGGCTGTGGCACGACAGACGCCAGCTGTTTTTCAAACCTGTCGCAGGTTTTGGCAGTCGCGCGGCTTATCGTGGCGACAAGCTCACGCAGCGGGTTTGGCAGGAAATTCTTGCGGGAGACTACGTGGCGCAACGGATCGTGATGCCGGGTGAACGCATCATTTCAGAGCCTCAACCCGCACAGAGGCTGAAATTCGATTTACGTAACTATGTGTACGACGGAGCGGTGCAGTGGGTGGCGGCACGCCTGTACCAGGGGCAGACAACCAACTTCCGCACTCCGGGAGGAGGGTTTGCGCCAGTGTGGGAATGGACGGAAAAAATGGACTGCTCAAAGAACGTCTAGTGGAATTTTTAGGTAGCAAATTCCGTTTTCTTCCGCGGGCGGTCGGTGGCCGGCACGCATGTTGACCTGAACCGAGGGCAGGATGAGTGTAGGCATGTCCAGCGTCGCGTCACGTGCAGTGCGCATTTCGACAAAGGCAGCTTCGCCGATGCCGTCACGAATGTGAATGTTTGTGGCGCGTTGTTCTGCTACCGTGGTTTGGGTGACGACCGCGCGTTCACCGGACCGGTAATCATGGCAGAGAAAGAGGCGCGTTGTCGCAGGCAAGGCCAGCAAACGGCGAATGGAACGGTAGAGTGCGACCGCATCGCCGCCGGGAAAGTCGCAACGTGCCGTCCCGTAATCGGGCGCAAACAGCGTGTCTCCGATAAACGCGGCGTCCCCCACCACATAGGTCATGCACGCTGGCGTATGGCCAGGCGTATGCCAAGCCCTGGCCTCAAGGCTGCCGATCATGAATGCTTCGTCATCATCGAAAAGATGGTCGAACTGGCTGCCGTCTCTCCGGAAACCCGCCTCGGCATTGAAGATGTCTCCAAAAATCTGCTGCACTTGTGTGACGCGCCGGCCGATGGCGATCCGGCCACCGAGACGATCGGCCAGATAGGGCGCAGCGGACAGGTGGTCGGCGTGAACGTGCGTTTCCAGAATCCATTGCACCGTCGCACCCAGTGCGCGCACCCGGGCGATCAGGCGATCCGCACTTTCGGTGCGGGTGCGGCCGGAGTGGGGGTTGAAATCCAGAACGCTGTCGACCAGCGCGCATTGGCGCGTGGCCGTGTCCAGCACGATGTGACTTAGAGTTGCGGTGGAGGGGTCGAACAGCGACTCGACCAACACGGAGGCGCTGCCATCGAGGGGTGCGGTCACTCGAATTTTGTCACAGGAGGTTTGGCGACTGGCTTGCCGGCTGCAACCCAGGCGTCGTACCCCCCCGCGATGGATTGGACGTTGAGGTACCCCATTTCTTGGAGGGCGACGCAGGACAGTGCCGCACGGCCGCTTGTCTTGCAATACACCACCACATTGAGGTCGCGTGCCGCCAGGTTGGGGTTGCTGCTGAGTTTGAACTCCAGCATCCCGCGCGACATATGTACTGCGCCAGGGATATGTCCGGCGGCAAACTCGTCCGCCTCACGCACGTCAATCAGCAGGTCGGCATTGCGGATGGCTTGATCGGCCTGTTCCACGGGAATTTCACGGATGCGACCCTTGGCAGCGACGACCAGATCATGTGCGGATTTCATCAACGACTCCAAAAAATGAACGAGGGCAGGCCCTCATTTTAAGGGGAAAAGGTGGTTTTATCCCGTGAAATCCGTAAGTTTGCCGGCGGTTTTCAGGGTTTCCTCCTGTTTTTCAGGGGCCTGCTTTCTGAAATTCAGCTATTTTCACGATAGTAAGCGCTCGCATACTTTGGTGTCGTATAACTTATGGAATTTATTGTGATTTTTCAAAAAATAGTGAGATTTTTCCGGTTTGTAATAACTTTTCCTACAACTTTTAATGTATGATGTAACCCATTGACTGTTATCAAGAATGACGAATCCATCGAGGATTTTGATTTGATTCTGAACCGATGCGAAAGCGACGCCTGATCCTTGCCCTCCTGGGTTTGAGTCTGTCGGGGGCAACGGTCGCCAATGACGAACTCCTCAAGGAGCTTGCTCAGAAGGCGATGGTGTCGAATCCCGATGTGCTCTCGCACTGGCACGACTTCAAGGCCGCAACGAATGAAATCAGCGTGGCGCGCGGCGGATACTTTCCCAAAGTGGACCTCTCCAGCAACGCTGGCAATGAACAATTGACCACGCCCCTGGCCCAGTTTCAGCCCATCAGTTCCAGCTTTTACCGTGACACCACGACGTTGACCATGACGCAGATGCTCTACGATGGGTTCATCACGCGTGACGAAGTGCGTCGCCTCAATCATGTCCAGCTCAGCCGCTACTTCGAATGGTCGGACGCTATGGAGAATTCAGCGCTCGAAACGGCGCAGGCCTATTTCGATCTGATGCGGCATAAGGCGTTATACCGGTTGTCCGAGGAAAATTTCGTATCGCATCGCGTGGTATTCGAACAAATTCAAATGAAGGTAAACGCCGGCGTGGGGCGAGCCGTGGACCTGGAGCAAGTCAAGGGAAGGCTTGCGCTGAGCGAATCGAATCTCGTCAACGATAACGCCAACGTGCATGATGTGAATGCGCGCATGATGCGGCTCGTGAACGAGCTTCCCGCACAGGAAAATTCTGCCAGCCCCAACGATCTCATCAATCTGGTTCCCAAGAACGCCGCGGCATCCCAGTTGGCCGTTGCGATTGGCAATAATCCTGCGGTCTTGGCCGCAGTCGAGAATGTAATGGCAGCGCAATCGGATCTGGACGAGAGGCGAGGCAAATATCAACCTCGGGTGGATCTGGTGTTATCCCAGTCCCGTGGCCAAAATGCAGGCGGCGTCCTGGGGCAGAACCGTGATGCCGTGGCCCAGGTGGTCATGAGCTGGAACCTCTTCAACGGGGGAGCGGACTCGTCCCGCTCCGATCAGTACATCGAACACCTGGAATCGGCACGTTCCAAACGCGATAAGGTCTGCAGGGATGTGCGACAGGCAGTGGATCTGGCTTATCACGGCATCTGGACCATTACCGAACAACTCGGCTTCCTGGAGCAGCGTCAGATATCCATTGAGAAAGCCAGATACGCCTATAAAAAGCAGTTTGATTTGGGACAGCGTTCGCTTCTGGATCTCCTGGATTCGGAGAATGAGTTGTACCAGGCCAAGCGTGCTTACATCAACGCCGTCTATGACCGTGCCATCAACGTGGCCAAAACCCTGGCGGGGATGGGTAAGCTGGTTGGCGCGTTGGGGCTGACGCGTCTGGACGCGGGGGACGTTGCCGGGGCATCGGTGGGCACAGAGGAAAAGCCGGAAGCCTGTCCCGCGGAAGCGTCGCAGTCCATGCAGGATCGCAAGGAAGCATTGATCCAGAGTGCTCGCGAACAGCTCAAGCCCATACAAGCTAATGTCCCTGTCCCGTCGATGACTCCGTTACAACCGTCAGCGCCCGCCGAGCCGTCAGCATCTGGCGAACCATCGGCACCAGCGCCATCGTCAGGGCCCGCCGAGGCGCCGAAGACCGCTGGGGCACCGATGTCGGATCATGCCGCACCGGAGGTTATCAAGGTGCCAACACCTAAGATTGCCCCCAAACATCAGTCCAATCCCAAACAAAAAAGCAAAAACAAGAAAAAAAACAAGCAAAAACAAAAACATAGACGAAAATCTGAACAGAAGCCAGCGGGCCCCAAAGGTGTCCCTGCCTCCAGCGAGGATGGCGCGGCTGTGCGATAATCCAAAAATTTATGAACGGCCCCCCCGAGCAATCCACCATTCCGCAAGGCGAATCTGCCCCTTCATCCCACCACGGGTTGCGGGAGGACCTGCTTTTGCACGACCCCTTGCTGGATTGCTTGCTGGAGGTCGCCAGAATCCATGGGCGAGCCAGCACGCGCGCAGCACTTGTGGCCGGCCTGCCGCTGCAGAATGGGCATCTGACGCCCGC
Source organism: Pseudomonadota bacterium (assembly GCA_021850135.1). Taxonomy (GTDB): domain Bacteria; phylum Pseudomonadota; class Gammaproteobacteria; order Burkholderiales; family Ferrovaceae; genus JAJZRV01. The sequence continues at coordinate 5,763 of JAJZRV010000014.1, read as the reverse complement.
CTTGATTGCGCGGGCCGCCAACCGGGCAGGATTGAACTGCCGGGTTGTGCGTAAGGGCCTGGGTAAAATCGATGCTGCACAACTGCCGGTCATTTTGTTGTTGAAGGGCAACGAGGCTTGCGTTCTGCTCGGTTGGAATGCGCGGGGCGACGAGGCGGAGGTTTTGCTGCCGAATACTGGCCAATCGGCGCTGTTCATGCCACGCACTGAACTTACGGCACGCTATGCCGGCATCGCGGTCTTTTTGCACCCGCGCTTCAAATATGACCGGCGCATTCCGCAGATCGCCAAGCTGCGTTCCCAGCACTGGTTTTGGGGGGTGATCGCGCGGCAGTGGCGTGTATACCGGGACATTCTGGTTGCAGCGCTGCTGATCAACCTGTTTGCCCTGGCGTTGCCCCTGTTTTCCATGAATGTGTACGACCGTGTGGTGCCCAACTATGCGGTGGACACCCTATGGGTGCTGGCTCTCAGCGTGCTGCTGCTGCTGGCGCTGGATTTCCTGCTGCGCATGATGCGCGGCCATTTCATCGATCAGGCCTCCGCACGCATTGATTTGCAATTGTCCGCAGTCCTGATGGAACGGGTACTGGGTCTGAAAATGACGGCGCGGCCCGAATCGGTGGGCGCTTTTGCGGCCACCATGAAATCCTACGAAATCATCCGGGATTTCATCGCCTCCGCAACCGTGGCTGCACTGGTGGACATGCCCTTTGCGCTGCTGTTCTACGCAGCAATTTTCTGGATTGCCTGGCCGCTGGTGTTTATCCCGATCCTGGGCTTTCTCATTGTCAGCATCTACGTGTACGCCGTACAGCACAAGATGCACGAATTGGCTGAAACGACTTACAAGACCGGCGCATTGCGTAACGCTGCATTGGTGGAAAGCCTGTCGGCCATGGAAACCATCAAGGCCTTGGGCGCGGAAAGCCAGGTTCAGGCCAATTGGGAGAAGACCAGCGCATTTCTCACCAAGGTGTCCAACCAGCAGCGTGTGCTGTCCCTGTCTGCAACGCAGAGCGTCCAGACTATGCAACAGCTGGTCAATATTGCAGCGTTGGTGGCTGGGGTCTACCTCATTCACGAAGATATGCTGACCCAGGGGGGCATGATTGCAAGCACCATGCTCATGGGGCGGGCCATGGCGCCATTGGGGCAGCTCGCAGGTCTGCTGATCCAGTATCAGGGGGCCCGGACGTCCCTGGAACCCCTGAATCAGTTGATGGAAGCGCCCATAGAACGGCCCCCGGAGTCCGCTTTTGTGCACCGTGCCGAACTCAAGGGGCAAATCGAGTTTCGCAACGTGACGTTCAAGTATCCCGGGAGCGATGCGGTACTGAAAAATGTTTCGTTTCGCATCGAACCGGGAGAGTCCGTGGTCATGCTGGGGAAAGTGGGCTCAGGAAAATCCACCATCCTGAAACTGCTGATGGGCTTCTATGAGCCCCAGCAGGGTTCGGTGCTCGTGGACGACATCGATCTCCGACAAATCGATCCGGCTGATCTGCGCCGCAATATGGGCTATGTGGGGCAGGAATCCATCCTGTTTTACGGGACATTGCGGGACAACATCGTATTTGGCGCACCTTATGCGGATGATTCTGCCATTCTGGCTGCCGCCGGGATAGCGGGCCTGCTCGACATGGTCAACCGGCACCCACGCGGATTCGACATGCAAATCGGGGAGCGGGGCGACACGCTCTCGGGCGGACAGCGCCAGGGCGTGGCCATTGCACGCGCCTTCTTGACGGATCCTCCGCTGCTGTTATTGGACGAGCCGACAAGCGGGATGGATTACACCACCGAAAATGAGTTCAAGACCCGACTTGGGCGTTTCACGAAGCGCTCCAGCCCCGGAAAAACACTGCTGATTTCCACGCACCGCTCCAGTCTTGTGGATCTGGCCGACCGAATCATCGTCATCGATAACGGCTGTATCGTGGCCGACGGTCCGCGGGATCGGGTGATCGCCGATTTGCAAGCCGGCCGGGTGGGGAGGGCAGGATGACCCGAAAGTTTCGCGTGCACACGAAGCGCCGTATCCGACGCTGGTGGCGCGAACTTGCGCGTGGGGAACTGCGCGCACCGGGTGCATTGCAGCTTGTGGCGAAGGGAGCGGTGCGCTGGCTGGAATGGCCCAGGAAAAAACTGCAGCCCGTATTCGACTGGATGCTCCATCGCAACGAAAGCAGGTTTGACGACGCGGGCACCGACGATTTCATGGCAAGCGCGGACTATGCCATCCTGAGCCAGGAACCTGCCCAGGCCCGCGTCTTGTTGAAAGTGTTGGTTTGGATGATCCTGATCTTTCTGGTCTGGTCCGGTTTCACAAAAGTGAACGAAGTCACTCGGGGAGAAGGGAAAGTGATCCCCTTCAGCCAAGTGCAAATGATCCAGAATCTGGACGGAGGCATCGTGTCTGAAATTCTGGTGCACGAGGGCGATGTCGTGCAAAAGGACCAGACATTGGTGCGCATTGACGACACCCGCTCACTTTCCTCGTTGAAGGAAAGCCGTGCCCAGGTGCTTTCACTGGAAGCGAAGGCGGCCCGACTGCGCGCGCTGGCGGAAGGGAGCAAATTGGCCATGCCGAACGAGGTGATCCAGGAGGATCCGACGACGGCAGAAGAAGAGCGACGTCTCTACGAATCGAGGAAATCGGAACTTGAAAACACCATTGCGATTGCGCGGGGACAGTTGGAGCAGCGCCAGCACGAACTGGTTGAATTGCAGGCCAAACGCGATCAGGCGGCCAAAGCCTGGGAGTTGACCTACAAGGAGCTGATGTTGACCAAGCCCTTGTTGTCGGCAGGGGCGGTGTCTGACGTGGACATCCTCAAACTGGATCGCGATGTGGCCCGGTTTCGGGGGGACCGTGACATGGCCTCGGCACAGATCCAGCGCGTAAAAGCCGCCATCGTGGAATCCACCGGCAAGGTGCGGGAAGTGGAAGACAGCTTTCGCAACGACGCTCGCAAGGAACTGTCCGAAACCATGGCCAAGCTTAACAGCCTGAATGAGGCCAATGTGGGGTTGTCGGACAAGGTGGCCCATTCCATCATGCGCTCTCCGGTGCGAGGCACGGTCAAACGTCTGCTGGTGAACACCGTGGGCGGAGTCATCCGTCCCGGCGAAAACGTGATGGAAATCGTCCCGCTGGACGACAACCTGCTTCTGGAGGTTCGCGTACAGCCCAAGGACATTGGCTTCCTGCGTCCGGGATTGCGTGCCATGGTGCGCTTTAACGCCTACGATTTCTCCATTTACGGCGGCCTCCCGGGAACGCTGGAATCCATTGGGGCGGACACGGTTGTGGATGAAAAAGGCAACGCCTTCTACCTGGTGCGCGTCAAGACGGATAAAAACAATTTGGGCAAGAATCTGCCGATCATCCCCGGGATGGTCGCCGAGGTGGACATCCAGACGGGCGAGAAATCTGTCCTGAGCTACCTGCTCAAACCTGTGCTGAGAGCGCGCCAGCGCGCTCTGACCGAACGATGACACCATGGCGACGACGTCAAAACACATCTTCGTGACCGAAGATGAGCCGTTGCGCTCAAACTGGCGAGCAGCTTTTCCGGAAGCGCGGCTGGCACACTGGTCTGCGTACAAGCGGCCTTTCAAAGGCAGCGTGTTTTGGTTGGTACTGCCCTATGAGGGCGATATCACAATCCTGATCCAGCAGTGGCGCCATGCAGCCGGTAAGGCGTCGCTGGTGGCGCTATCGGATGAACCGCGTGACGAAGAAGGGGTCATGGCCCTGAGAGCGGGGGCTTCCGGGTACTGCAATGGATACGCTTCGCCACCCGTCCTGCTCCAGGTTGCGCAGTCGGTACAGCAGGGGGGGGTGTGGCTTGGGCAATCCCTCTTGCAGAAGCTCGTGGCCGTCACAGCCCAACAGACCCCAGCCCCCGCATCGATCGCCGCGGATTGGACCCGCCATCTGACCGAACGCGAACAGAGTGTGGCGCTGGCCGTTGCAACGGGGGCCAGCAACAAGGAGATCGCAGATCGGCTGGGCATCACCGAGCGCACGGTAAAAGCCCACCTGGGATCTGCTTTTGAAAAACTGCAGGTCAGGGACCGGCTGCAACTGACCCTGCTGGTCAACGGCATCGCCAACCGTTAGGCTGCGGCTTCACCCCGGCGTTCATCCGGGCGTATTGTACTTCCGTACAATGGTCTTCCTGCTTGATCTCGCGCAGAATCTTCCTCCAGTCTCTCCATAAAAGTCGTCAAGGAAACCGTCATGGCCGACGTAGCAGGAAAAGTAGTCAGTCTCCAGGGTGAAGTTGTTGCCGTGGACCCCAAAACGGGCGCCACAAGAACGCTGCATGTGGGTGATCAGGTGTTCATCGGGGAACTCATTACGACTGCGAAAGGGGCAACCGTCGATTTGACAATGACAGATGGGCGAAATCAGGAAGTCCTCGACAACAAGAAGGTACTGCTTCAGCACGAAGTGGCTGCAGGGGCGGGCAATGCGCCGACAGGGGCGGACAGTGCGGTACATCCCGGCGCTGATACCAGCAATGTCCTGAACAATGCCCTCAAGGTGGGCAGCACGCTCGATTCTGTGGTCCAGGGCGGGGGGTTTGGCAGTAGTTCTTCATCAACCAGCGCGCCGCCCCCAAACACTTTCCATTCCACAGGCGTATCCGTCGCTCCTCCCAGCGCAATGCCAAGCTTTACTTCTTCCAGTTCGGCATCCCAAACCACCAATACGATCATCAGCCAGTCCGGCACAGGATCGACCGGGCAGACTCAAAGCACCGTCAACACGCAGTCGACGGCTCAAAACACCACGCAAAACACGACTCAGACCACAACCCAGACGGTCACCCAGGACTCTGGCGCCTCCGCTGCTCAAAATGCGGCCCAGAGTGCTCAGATAGCCCAGGCAGCTGCGGCAGTTGATGCTCAGGCCAAGGTGGATGAGGCTGCCAAGGAGGCGGCACAAGCCGTAGCAGCGGCCGCTGCTGCGCAAGCCGCGGCCGACGCCAGCGCTGCCCAGAAAGCTGCAGATGCCGCCGCCCATTCGGCCGATGTGGCCAGCCAGGCATTGGCGGCAGCCGTGCTGAACGGCGTGTCCAGCGCAATCAGCGCAGCCAAGGCGGCTGCGGTGGCCGCGGCCGGAGATGCCGCTGCTGCACAAACGGCGGCCAATGCTGCGGCAACGGCGGCATCCCAGGCGGCTACTGCGGCGACCGCGGCTCATGATGCGCCGGATCTTGCTGCAGCAAAAGCTGCCGCCGTTACGGCAACGGGTGCGGAAGCCACTGCTTCCGCGGCATCAGACAGCGCAGGCGCGGCAAGCACCCAGGCAGGTAATGAAGCCACCTTGGCGCAGCAGGCGGCACAAATTGTCTCTACGCACATTTCACTGGCCATGCCTGACGTGGTGAGCTGGGATGCAGAGACAGGGACGTTGCCGGTCAGCGGCCAGGTCACCGGGACATTCCGGGCGGGAGACACGGTCACATTGACCGTGGGCGGGCATTCCTTCAGCGGTACTGTGGATGCCAGCGGCCATTACAGCATCGGCGTCTCCGGTTCTGCCCTGGTTGGAAACGCTTCAATACAAGCGTCTGTGAGCGCCCATGACGCCACGGGCAATGTCCAGTTGGCGAGCGTCAACGCAGCGTACACGGTGGATACGACGCCGACGATCACGGTGAACGTGCCGTTGAACAATGACGTGACCTGGAGCGAGCAGGGAAGCGCCCCGGTGGCGGTGACGGGTCATGTGGGTGGGACGTTTAC
>JAJZRV010000067.1 GCA_021850135.1 Pseudomonadota bacterium | reverse complement strand
GCGAGGCCAGCACCCCGGTCAGGAACAGCGCGTGCGGGGAGCCGCGGGACAGGGCCTCCAGGGTGGCGCGCATGCCCTCAAAGCCGGTCAGCAGGCGGATGTCCACAAACATCAGGGCGAACACGGCAATCAGGCTCCAGTCCACCTGCAGCAGGATGCGCGGACGCCGCAGCGCAATGCCGGCCAGCACGCCGGACAGTCCCCAGCCGGGGTGCCCCCACTCCACGCAGGCCACGAAAGCCGCGTAGAGCAGCGAACAATACGCCATCAGGGCGCCCTGCCAGGGCAGTCCTGCTTCCGGCAGCCGCAGGGCGATGCGCTGGTCGGGAAACGCCAGCGCCGTCAGCGCCAGCAGCAACAGCATCAGGGTGAGCGCGAGCGGGGCCATCTGCCAGGTAAAGGCGGCAAACGAGAGGTGTGACAGTTGCCACAGCAGGATGTTTTGCGGGTTGCCAATGGGGGTCAGCAGCGATCCTGCGTTGACGGCCAGCGCTTCGAAGATGACGAGGCGACCGATGGGCAACCCCGCAAGGTTGCGCAGCCCCAGGGTCAGGGGCACCACGATGAACAGTGCAATGTCGTTGGTCAGCACGGTGGAGAGCAGGGCCGAAAACGCCACCAGAAAGAGCGCGAGCGGGCGTTCATGGGTGAGGTGGTTGATGATGTGGCGTCCGGCATGGTCCAGCGCGCCGCTGATCTCGATGCCTTTGGTCAGCAGCATCAGTCCGGCCAGGGTCAGCAGGGTGGGAAGATGGATGCCCTGCAGCGCCGGGGGCAGCGCGGCGGGCTGGAAAACCGCAAGCCCCGATCCGGCCAGCAGCAGCAGATGAAACAGGCGATCCTTGAGAAAGGGGGCGGTCAGGGTCTTGAGGACAGTGATCATGTACAACCTTGTGGCGATTTCTCCTGTAAAATACCCGGTTCTTCCGTTTCTGTGCAGGAATTCGTCATGACAACAGCTCCCGTTTCGATCGGTCATTACATTCAGGGCCAACCCATGGCAGGCACCAGCGGGCGTGCCTCCGACGTGTTCAACCCGGCCACCGGCAAGGTGACGGGCCGCGTTGCGCTGGCCTCGGTGGACGAGGTGGCACGGGCCGTGGAAGCGGCACGCGCGGCATTTCCCGGGTGGGCCGCCACCTCGCCGCTGCGGCGCGCGCGTGTGATGTTCAGGTTCAAGGAGCTGATCGAAAAACATCACGACGAACTCGCCGCCCTCATCACCGCCGAGCATGGCAAGGTGTTTACCGATGCCCACGGCGAAGTGACGCGCGGGCTCGAAGTGGTGGAATACGCCTGCGGCATTCCCGAACTGCTCAAGGGCGAATACACCGAGCAGATCGCCACCGGCGTGGATGGCTGGACCATGCGCCAGCCCCTGGGCGTATGCGCCGGGATCACCCCGTTCAACTTTCCGGTGATGGTGCCGCTGTGGATGATGCCCATGGCCCTGGCCTGCGGCAACAGCTTCATCCTGAAGCCCTCCGAGCGCGACCCGTCGCCCAGCCTGCTGATGGCGCAGCTGCTCAAGGAAGCCGGCCTGCCCGATGGCGTGTTCAACGTGGTGCAGGGCGACAAGACCGCGGTGGATGCGCTGCTGCACCACCCGGAGGTGGATGCCATCAGCTTTGTGGGTTCCACGCCCATTGCCCATTACATCTACAGCACCGGCACGGCGGAGGGCAAGCGCGTGCAGGCCCTGGGCGGCGCCAAAAACCACATGGTGGTGATGCCCGATGCCGACCTCAACCAGACCGTGGACGCCCTGATGGGCGCGGCTTACGGTTCGGCAGGAGAGCGCTGCATGGCCATTTCCGTGGCGGTGGCGGTGGGCGACGTGGCCGACCGGCTGGTGGAAGCGCTGGTCCCGCGCGTGAAGGCCCTCAAGATCACGCAGGGGATGGACCTGGCGGCCGAGATGGGGCCGGTGGTCACCGCGGTGCACCGAGGCAAGATCAAGGGCTACATTGACGAAGGCGTGGCCGAAGGGGCTGAACTGCGGGTGGATGGGCGCCATTTCACGGTGCCGGGCCACGAGGAAGGCTTTTTCCTGGGCGGCACGCTGTTTGACCGGGTGACGCCGGACATGACCATCTATCGCGAGGAGATTTTCGGGCCGGTGCTGTGCGTGGTGCGCGTGCCGGACTTTGCCACGGCGCTCAAACTCGTCAACGATCACGAATACGGCAACGGCACCGCCATCTTTACCCGGGACGGCGGCACGGCACGCGAGTACGTGTCGCGCGTGCGCGTGGGCATGGTGGGCGTCAACGTGCCGATTCCGGTGCCCATGGCGTTTCACAGCTTTGGAGGCTGGAAGCGCAGCCTGTTCGGCGACCATCATGCGCACGGCCCCGAAGGCATCCGTTTTTACACCCGCCAGAAGGCGGTCACGCAACGCTGGCCCGCCAGCATCGAGGCGGGCGCGCAGTTTGCCATGCCCACCCACAAATAAGGGCCCTCCACGTCATGCATCCCCAGCTCAACATCGCGGTCAAGGCCGCGCGCCGTGCAGGCAGCATCATCAACCGTGCGGCGCTGGACATCGAGCGCCTGACAGTCACCAAAAAGGGTCCGGCTGATTTTGTGACCGAGGTGGACCGCCAGGTGGAAGCGGCCATCATCGGCATCCTGCGCGATGCCTATCCCGACCATGCCTTCCTGGGCGAGGAAGGCGGCGCCGTGGGCGAATCGGAATATCAGTGGATCATTGACCCGATCGACGGGACCACCAATTTCCTGCATGGCTTTCCCATGTACTGCACGTCCATCGCCCTCGCGCACAGGGGGGTCGTCAGCCAGGCGGTCATCTACGATCCGGTGCGCAACGATCTCTTTACCGCAACGCGCGGCAGCGGCGCCTTTCTCAACGATCGCCGCATGCGCGTGAGCAGCGAGACGCGCATGGAAGATGCGCTCATCGGCTCGGGGTTTCCCTATAGCAGCATGGAACACCAGGAGCGTTACCTGCGCATGCTGGCCGAGGTGATGCGCAAAAGCGCCGGCATCCGCCGCCCGGGCTCGGCCGCGCTCGACCTGGCGTATGTGGCGGCCGGCCGTTACGACGGCTTCTGGGAAATGGGCCTGAAACCCTGGGACATGGCAGCCGGAACGCTGCTCATCCAGGAAGCTGGCGGCCTTGTCTCCGATCTTGACGGTAACGGCCAGTTCCTGGAGACGGGGCACGTGGTGGCAGGCAACCCGAAAATCTTCGGACAACTGCTGCCCATGGTGGCGCGCGCCTGATTTCCGGGACTGCCACGCGCCATGCTGGACCGAATTCGCATCGTGTTATGCACCACGACGCACCCCGGCAACATCGGGGCTGCGGCCCGTGCCATGAAAACCATGGGGCTTTCACGCCTCGCGCTCGTCACGCCGCGCTCCTTTCCGGATGAGCAGGCCACGGCCATGGCCTCCGGAGCAGACGACGTGCTGGCAGCAGCCAGGGTGTACGCCACGCTCGCCGATGCCTTGCAGGGCACGACGCTGGTGGTGGGCATGACGGCGCGGCGGCGCGATCTGTCGCATGCCATGCATCCGGTGCGCGACGTGGCGCTGCAGGTGGCCCAGGAGGCGCAGCAGGGCGACGTGGCCCTGGTCTTTGGCACCGAGATGTCCGGCCTGTCCAATGCGGAACTCGATGCCTGCCAGGTGCTGGCCAACATTCCCGCGCAGCCCGGCTTCAGTTCGCTCAACCTCGCGGCCTCGGTGCAGATTGCCGCCTATGAAGTGCGCCAGGCGCTGCTGCAGGACCGGGGCGTGACGGGGCGCGAGTATCCGCTGGCCTCGCACGAAGAGCTGGAGGGCTTCTACCAGCATCTGGAACGCGTGCTGTACGGCAGCGGTTTTCTCAATCCGGCGCAGCCGGGGCGGCTGATGATCCGCCTGCGCCGCCTGTTTTCCCGGGCCCGCGTGGAGCGCGAGGAAGTCAGCATCCTGCGTGGTATCCTGAAAGCCTTGTACCCGGCCGATGATGGCTCATCGCGCCCACTTTGAAAGGGACTCCTGATGCTGGACCGTATCCGCGAACAGATTGACATCGTCTTCGAGCGAGATCCGGCCGTGCGCAGCCGCTGGGAAGTGGTCTCCCTCTATCCGGGCTTTCACGCCGTGCTGCTGCACTGGCTGGCCCACTGGTTCTGGCGCCATGGCCTGAAATGGCTGGGGCGGTTTACCTCGCAGGTGTCGCGCGGGCTGACCGGCATCGAAATCCATCCCGGCGCCACGCTGGGGCGGCGCGTGTTCATTGACCACGGCATGGGGGTGGTGATTGGCGAAACCGCCGAAATCGGCGACGACTGCACCCTCTATCAGGGCGTGACCCTGGGCGGCACGTCCTGGAACAAGGGCAAGCGCCATCCCACGCTGGGGCCCAAGGTCATCGTGGGCGCGGGCGCCAAGATCATCGGGCCGATCTATGTGGGCGAGGGCGCCAAGGTGGGTTCCAACGCCGTGGTGGTCAAGGCCGTGCCGCCCGGCGCCACCGTCATCGGCATCCCGGGACGGGTGGTGGAGGACGAGCATCACCAGCCGGCCAAGACGGACACGCGCTTCACGGCCTACGGCCCCACGGACGACGACAAGGACCCGCTGGTGCTGGCCGTGCAGCAACTGATGCGCCATAACGAGGCACTGGAGCAAAAAGTCGAAGAACTTTCCCGGGGACTTGCGCATCTCAAGGATAAGGACGACCCTGCGGCGCATTGACGTGCCGCGTGGGCATCACTGACAGGAGAACGGATCATGGCCGTCACATTGACTTCCGCCGCAGCCCAACAGGTGCGGCAGGCACTTTCCAAACGGGGCAAGGGCGTGGGCCTGCGCCTGGGCGTCAAGCAATCCGGATGCTCGGGCCTGTCGTACGTAATCGACTATGCCGACGAAGCGCTGCCCACCGATACCCGCTTTGAATCCGAAGGCGTGCTGGTGCTGGTGAACGCCGAACAGCTCCAGTACCTGGACGGCACGGAGCTCGACTACCGGCGCGAGGGGCTCAACGCTTCCTTCAAGTTCAACAACCCCAACGTTGCCGATGCGTGCGGTTGCGGTGAGAGCTTCACCACCCGTCAGGCGTGAAGGCGCCTGCGTTTGATGCGGGCCTGCGGCTGACGGTTGCGCTGCCCGACGGTTCGGCCGATGCGCTGCTGCTGGCGCGCCTGGCCGAAACGCGCCGGCCGCTCGTCATCCTGACCGAGACGGCATGGCAGGCGCAGCGCCTGCTGGAAGAAATCCAGTGGCTGGCTCCGCAACGTTCGGTCCACCTGTTGCCCGACTGGGAAACCCTGCCCTACGACCACTTCTCGCCGCACCAGGACCTGATTTCCGAGCGTCTTTCCACGCTCTGGCAATTTACCCGCGGGCAGTGCGACATCGCCCTGGTGCCCGTGGCCACCGCGCTGTATCGCCTGCCCCCGATCAGTTACCTCGCGGCCCGCACCTTTCTCATCCGCAAGGGACAGACTCTCGATCTCGACGGGTTCCGTGCCCAGATGACCACGGCAGGCTACGCCCACGTCACCCAGGTGGTGAAGCCGGGAGAGTACTGCGTACGCGGCGGCCTGATCGATCTCTTCCCCATGGGCAGTCCGGTGCCGTACCGCATCGACCTCATGGATACCGAAGTGGAAACCCTGCGCACTTTCGATGCAGACACGCAGCGCACCCTGTATCCCGTGCCGGAAATCCGCATGCTGCCAGCGCGCGAATTTCCCATGGACGAGGCAGGGCGCGCGCGCTTTCGCGAAAACTTCCGCGAACGCTTCGAAGGCGACCCCTCGCGCAGCGCGCTTTATCGCGACGTGGGCAACGGGCTGGCCCCCGGCGGCATCGAGTACTACCTGCCACTCTTCTTCGAGGACTGCGCCACGCTGTTCGATTACCTGCCGCAGCAGGCCACGGTCTGCCTGCACCAGGATGCCACGGCGGCGATCCAGGCTTTCTGGCAGTCCACCCAGTCGCGCTGGAACCTGCTCAAGGGCGACCGCGCCAACCCGGTGCTGGATCCGGGCGAGCTGTTTCTCACCGAGGACCAGTGCCTTGCCGCGCTGGCACGCTACCCCCAGGTCAAGCTGAAGGGGGGCGAAGGCGGCCCGGCGCCCTTTGCGTTTTCAACCCGGCCCCTGCCGCCCGTGGAGCTGACGCGCCGCGATCCGCTGCCCATCGAAAAGCTGCAGGCCTTTACCCGGGGCTTTCCGGGACGGGTGCTGCTGGTGGCAGAAAGCCTGGGGCGACGCGAAACCATCAGCCAGATGCTGCAGGAACTGGGCTATGCGGCCGCGCCGGTCGAATCCTGGCAGGCTTTTGCAGAAGGTACGATGCCGGTGGCCATCGCGGCTGCCCCGCTCGCGGCGGGCTTCATCCTGGAGGGCGAGGGGCTTGCCGTCATCACCGAGACCGAGCTCTACAAAACCCAGGTGCGCCAGACCAGGCGCCGCGACAAGTCGGCGCGCAGCAATGCCGACACGCTGCTCAAGGACCTGTCCGAAGTGCGCGTGGGCGATCCCGTGGTGCATGTGGACCACGGCATCGGGCGCTTTCTGGGGCTCGTCAACCTGGATCTGGGCGAGGGGCTCACCGAATTCCTGCATTTGCAGTACGCCGGCGAGGACACGCTCTACGTGCCCGTGGCGCAGCTGCACCTGATCGGCCGCTACACCGGCGGACCGTCCGAGAACGCGCCCCTGCACAAGCTGGGCAGCGGCCAGTGGGAGAAAGCCAAGCGCCGTGCCGCGGCGCAGGCCCGCGACACCGCGGCCGAACTGCTGGACCTGTATGCGCGTCGCGCCGCGCGCGAAGGCTACGCCTTTCCCATCCGGGAAAACGATTACGCGGCCTTTGCCATGGCCTTCGACTTCGAGGAAACCCCTGATCAGGCCGCCGCCATCGCGGCAGTGATGGCCGACATGCGTTCGGGCAAACCCATGGACCGCCTGATTTGCGGCGATGTGGGTTTCGGCAAGACCGAAGTGGCCATGCGCGCGGCCTTCCTTGCCGTGAGTGCGGGCAAGCAGGTGGCCATTCTCGTACCCACCACCTTGCTGGCCGAGCAGCATTTCCAGAACTTCAGCGACCGCTTCGCCGAATGGCCGGTGCGCATTGCCGAGCTGTCGCGCTTTCGTTCGTCCAGGGAGGTGGCGGCGACGGTGGA
>JAJZRV010000066.1 GCA_021850135.1 Pseudomonadota bacterium | reverse complement strand
GGCAAGCCGCCCAAGATGACCCGGGACGTCAAGCGCGTCCAGCGGAATCTCCCCGACCTGGACTTGGCGGGCATCAGCCTCAAGGATGCCGCCTATCGCGTGCTGCGAATGCCCTCCGTGGCGGACAAGACCTTCCTGATTTCCATCGGCGACCGTACCGTGGGCGGCATGACCGCCCGGGACCAGTTCGTCGGCCCCTGGCAGACGCCGGTCGCCGATGTGGCGGTGACTCTGATGGGCTACCACACTACCCGTGGCGAGGCCTTTGCCATGGGCGAGCGTACGCCTTTGGCCCTGATCGACGGCCCGGCCTCCGGTCGCATGGCGGTGGGCGAGGCGGTGACCAATATCGCCGCCGCCCTGATCGGCGACATCGGCGACATCAAGCTGTCCGCCAACTGGATGGCCGCCGCCGGCCACCCCGGCGAGGATGCCATTCTGTACGACACGGTGCGGGCCGTCGGCCTGGAGCTGTGCCCGGCCTTGGGAATCAGCATCCCGGTGGGCAAGGATTCCATGTCCATGAAGACTGTTTGGGAGGACAGCGGCGACAAGAAGGCGGTGACTTCGCCCTTGTCCCTTATCATTTCTTCCTTCGCGCCGACTCCCGACGCCACCAAAACCCTGACGCCGCAACTGCGGACCGACGCTGGCGACACGGACCTGCTCCTGATCGATCTGGGCAATGGCCAGTGCCGCCTGGGCGGCTCCGCCCTGGCCCAGGCCTACAAGCAGGTGGGCAACGCCGTTCCTGACGTGGACGAACCGGCCAGCCTGAAAGCCTTCTTCGCCACCATCCAGCAGATGAACCGGGACGGGAAAATCCTCGCTTACCATGACCGTTCCGACGGCGGCCTCTTCGCCGCCCTGTGCGAGATGATGTTCGCCGCTCATGCCGGCGTGACCCTGGATCTGGACGAGCTGTGCTTCGCCCGTCTCCAGGCCGATGCCGAGGCCCTCGGCGTGGATATCGACCCCCATGCCCTGCACTTGCCGGCTTTGCTGTCGGTGCTGTTCAATGAGGAACTCGGGGCGGTGCTGCAGGTGCGCCGCAGCGAGACGGCCGCGGTGATGCAGGCCTTTTTCGACGCCGGCCTGCGCTCCGAACTGCATGTCATCGGCAGCGTCAATGGCGACGATGCCTTCCGCATCCTGCGGGACGGCAAGCCGGTATTCGACGAGCGCCGGGTGGACCTGCAGCGGGCCTGGTCCGAAACCACTTTCCACATGCAGCGCCTGCGGGACAACCCGGAGTGCGCCCAGCAGGAGTACGACCGTCTCCTGGACGCCAAGGACCCCGGCCTTTGCGCCGAGTTGAGCTTCAATCCTGCCGACGACATCGCGGCACCCTACATCGCCAAGGGCGCCAAGCCCCGCATGGCCATCCTGCGGGAGCAGGGCGTCAACGGCCAGGTGGAAATGGCCGCCGCCTTCGACCGCGCCGGTTTTGAGGCGGTGGACGTGCACATGAGCGATGTCATCGCAGGACACTTGTCCCTCAAGGACTTCAACGGTCTGGTGGCCTGCGGTGGCTTCTCCTACGGCGACGTGCTGGGAGCCGGGGAGGGCTGGGCCAAGTCCATCCTGTTCAACAACCGCGCCCGCAGCGAATTCGAGGCCTTCTTCCAGCGGAAGGACTCCTTCGCCCTGGGCGTGTGCAACGGTTGCCAGATGATGAGCAACCTGCACGAAATCATCCCCGGCGCCGATTCCTGGGCCCACTTCGTGCGCAACAAGTCGGAGCAGTTCGAGGCCCGCTTCGTCATGGTGGAGGTGGCGAAATCCCCGTCCCTGTTCCTGGACGGCATGGCCGGCAGCCGCCTGCCCATCGTGGTGGCCCACGGCGAGGGCTATGCCGAGTTCCGCGACGCCGCCCACCTGCAAAGCGCCCAGCCTCTGGTGGCACTGCGCTACGTGGACCACTACGGCAAGCCCACGGAAAGCTACCCTCTGAATCCCAACGGTTCACCCCAGGGCATTACCGGCCTCACCACGCCGGACGGCCGCTTCACCATCATGATGCCTCATCCCGAGCGGGTGTTCCGCGCCGCCCAGCACTCCTGGCGGCCCGAGGGCTGGGGTGAGGACGGCCCCTGGCTGCGCATGTTCCGCAACGCTCGCAAGTGGCTGGGGTAATTCCCGCTCGCAGTCGGGGTTGAACAACCCCGGCCCGTGCCCCATAGTATGGTAAGTGTGGGTCACAGGATGCGGGCAACATGCAATACAAGGACTACTACAAAATCCTCGGGGTGGATAAAAGCGCCAGTCCCGAGGCGATCAAGAAGGCCTACCGTCTGCTGGCGCGCAAGTACCATCCGGATGTGTCCAAGGAAGCCAACGCCGAGGAGAGGTTCAAGGAGGTGGCGGAAGCCTACGAGGTCTTGAAGGATCCGGAAAAGCGCGCCGCCTATGACCAGCTCGGCACTTACCAGCCCGGCCAGGATTTCCGCACTCCGCCTGACTGGGAACAGCATTTCGGCCCTGGTCATTTCCACTTCAGCTCCCACGGGAGCGGGGACTTCAGTGATTTTTTCTCCGAGCTCTTCGGCATGGGGCCCCGTGGTGCCCATGCCGGTGGCGGTTTCGCCATGGCCGGCCAGGATGTCGAGGTAAAGGTGCCCGTCAGCCTGGAAGAATCCCTCCACGGCACGGAAATCAACCTGCAGCTGGCCGTCGTCGAGAGAGGAGAGGAGGGGGCGCCGCAGCGAGTGCCGAAGACCATCAAGGTCCGCATTCCCCAAGGGGTGACGGATGGCCATCGCTTGCGGGTTCCCGGCAAGGGAGGCAAGGGCATGGGGGGAGCGCCAGACGGTGACCTGTATCTGGTCGTCCTCCTGAAGCCCCATCCTCTTTTCAAGCCCAGTGGCCATGATTTGTATTTGGAAGTGCCGGTGTCCCCCTGGGAAGCGGCCTTGGGAGCTACCGTGGAAGTGCCAACCCTGGCGGGGCGGGCGCGCGTCAAAATCCCCGCGGGTGCCAGGGCTGGCCAGAAACTGCGCTTGGCTGGCAAGGGCCTGCCCAAGCACGGGCATGGGGCCGGTGATCTTTACGCCGTGGTGCAGGTGGTAACCCCGCCCCAGCCGACCGAGAAAGAGAAGGCCCTGTTCGAGGAACTGGCTAGGGTGTCCGACTTCAATCCCCGCCGCCATTTCGGAGGAGTCTGAGATGAGTTTTGAATCCTTTGCCGACTGTTTTTCGCTTCTGGACGATGGTCGGCGGGCGACGCTGTCCGACCTGATGCGCGTATCCGGTCTGAACGATGCGGAACTGCTGGAGCTGGTGGAGTTCGGCGTCTTCGAGCCGGTGGAGGCGGGGGCGGCCCCGCTGTTCGCCGCCCATAGCCTGATCTTGGCCCGAAAAGCTGGACGGCTGCGGCGGGATTTCGGTGCCAATGTGCCCGGCCTGGCCCTGGCCTTGACTTATCTGCAGCGCATCGAGGAACTGGAGTCGCGTCTGCGGGAATTGGAGTGCCAATTGCCGCGCTGAATGGTTTTTTTCTGAGTCGTTAACGAAAGGAGTCGCGATGTACGAGAAGAATTCGCCTTACGAGGTGGAGTTGAAAGCCGGTCAAACCGTTTATCTGTGCCGTTGCGGCAAGACCCAAAGCGCGCCCTATTGCGACGGCAGCCACTCCTCCCTTGGCGGCGTTGTTGAGCCCTTGGCGCACACGGCGGACAAAGACGGCAAGGTTTACGTTTGCGGTTGTGGCAAGAGCGACAATATTCCCTGGTGCGATGGCTCGCACAGCCGGTAGCCGCGCCATGAAAAAACCCCTTGCCGTTGCCGGCAAGGGGTTTTTCTTTCTGGCGTCCGGAATTACTTGTCGGCGCCTTCGATTTTCGCCTGCTTGCGCAGTTCGGCGATGGCACTCTGAATCGACTGCTGTTCCAGGCGCTGACGCAGGTCACCCTTCACGCTGTCGAATGCGGGAGCCTTGTAAGGGCGGGTGTCGTCGATCTTGACTACGCCCCAGGCGTTGCCCAGATTGATGGGGTCGGAGACCTGACCCTTGGAGAGCTTGGCCATGGCTTGGCCGATGGGACCGCCGAGGGAGGCAGGGGTTTGCCAGCCGATCTCACCGCCGCGTTTCTTTGATTCGGCGTCGATGGACTTGTCCTTGGCGAGTTGCTCGAATTTCATCCCCTTCTTGACCTGAGCGATGACGTCCTGAGCATCCTTTTCGCTGGGAACGATGATGATGCGGGTCTGGAGTTCCTTGTCGCCCATGGCTGTCCGGATCCGGTCGTATTCCGCCTTGACGGCGCTGTCGCTGATCGGGTGGTTCTTGATGTAGTCGTTGATATAGGCTCGCTGCAACATGCTCTGGGTCGCCAGGTGAAGTTGGGCGGCCACGTCGGGATCCTTATCCAGGCCGCGCTTTTTCGCCTCCTGGGACACCACTTCCAGGGTCACCAGATTATCGCGGATGGCGCGGCGCAGTTCGGGGCTGTCGGGCTGGCCCTGGGCAGCCCGTTCCTTGGCCAGGACCCCGACCAGGGATTCACTGATGGCCGTGCCGTTTACCGTCACGTCGGCGAAGCAGGTGGAAGCGGAAAGCATCCCGGCGAAACCGGCCAGGAGAATACGTGCTTTGAGAGACTTCATGGGATTTTCGTCCTTATGGGTGTGAAAGTCGGGTGAACTCAGATTTCCTGCTCAGTGTACGCCTTTATGCTGAGGGCGTGTATTTCGTTTTGTTTCAACAGGTCGTCCAGGGCATCGTAAACCAGGCGGTGGCGCTGGACGAGGGATTTGCCGGCGAAGGCGTCGGATACGATGGTGAGGCGGAAATGGCCGCCGCCTCCTGCCGACTTGTGTCCGGCATGTTTGGCGCTGTCGTCCTCGATGTCCAGGCGCAGGGGGGCGAGGGCGGCAAGGCGGTCGCGGATGGCTTCGATACGGTTCATGCCGGCAGCACTTTCTTGAAGGGTTTCACGGAGACTCGGGCATAGACGCCTGCCGCCACATAAGGGTCGGCGTCGGCCCAGGCTTGGGCATCGGCCAGGGAGGGGAATTCGGCAACGATTAGGCTGCCGGAAAAGCCGGCTGGGCCGGGGTCGGGGCTGTCCACGGCGGGGCAGGGGCCGGCCAGCACCAGCCTTCCCGCCTCCTGCAAGGCCTTGAGCCGCTCCAGATGGGCGGGGCGGGCGAACAGGCGGTGTTCCAGGCTGCCGGCGGCGTCTTCGCCGACGATGGCGTACAGCATTATTCGGTTTCCTTGTCGAGGTACTTGGACAGGGCCAGACCCTGCAGCACCACGAAAACCAGCATCAGGCCGAGAGTGCCGAAGAGTTTGAAGTTGACCCAGTTATCGGTGGAAAAGTTCGCCGCCACGTAAAGATTGGCCCCCCCCATGACGGCGAAGAAGCCGATCCAGGAGAGGTTGAGGTTGAACCAGACGTGGGGCGGCAGGGAAAGCTGCGGGGCCATCAGGGCTTGGATCAGGTTCTTGCGGAACAGGGTCTGGCTCACCAGCAGGATGGCGGCGAAAAGCCAGTAGAGCACGGTGGGTTTCCACTTGATGAAGGTTTCGTTGTGGAACAGCAGGGTGGCGCCGCCGAAGACGACGATAATGGCCAGGCTGATCCACAGGGTGGGTTCCACCTTGCGGTGTTTCGTCCACACCCAGCCGATCTGGGCGAACGTGGCGGCGATGGCGACGGCGGTGGCGACATAGATGCCGGAAAACTTGAAAGCGATGAAGAACAGGATGATGGGAAACAGGTCAAACAGGAATTTCATGCAGGATGCTTCGGTTTTCCTTGAAAGGGGTATTTTGCTATGATTCTGACCATTTCCACAAGCAAGAACACCTCCTTGGCACCCCTCATTGATCTGCACAGTCATTCGACTGTTTCGGATGGCTCCCTCACTCCCTCGGAACTGGTCGGACACGCGGCAGGCCTGAACGTTGCCGTGCTGGCGCTGACCGACCACGACGACGTGGCCGGTCTGGACGAGGCCCGCCGCGCGGCGGAAGAGGCAGGCATCGCTCTGGTGAACGGGGTGGAGATTTCCGTCACCTGGAACAATCGTACCCTCCATGTGGTGGGGTTGCGCATCGCCCCCAGCTTTCCCGCTCTCCAACAGGGATTGGAAAGCATCCGGGCGGGCCGCGTCGGCCGGGCGGAGCGCATCGCCGCGGAACTGGCCAAGCACGGCATCCAGGGGGGCCTGGAGGGGGCCTACGAGTTTGCCAACGAGCGCATCATCAGCCGCACCCATTTCGCCCGCTTCCTGGTGAGCCGGGGTTATGCCAAGGATTTGCGCACGGTGTTCAAGAAATTCCTGGTCAAGGGCAAGCCGGGCCACGTCAGCCACCGCTGGGCAGAATTGGGCGAGGCGATCGACTGGATTCGCGGCAGCGGCGGTATCCCGGTTTTGGCCCACCCGGGACGCTATGACATGGGGCGCACGACCTTGGAGAATCTCCTGGCGGAATTCAAGGAGGCCGGCGGTCTGGCCATCGAAGTCATTTCCGGCAGCCACTCGCCGGACATGAACCGCCAGTTCGCCGAGGTGGCGGTGCGCCACGGCCTGTTGGCTTCCCGCGGCTCCGATTACCATAGCCCGGAACAGGCCTACCTCAGCATGGACCGATTGCCGGAACTGCCCCCCCAATGCACCCCCGTGTGGCACGATTGGCACGACCTGGGCCTGCATTTGGCTCCTGCGGCCTGATACGACCATGGCCCAGTTTTTTTCCATTCACCCCGACAACCCCCAGCAGCGGCTGATCAACCAGGCGGTGGGCATCCTGCGCCAGGGGGGCATCCTGGTCTATCCCACCGATTGCAGCTACGCCCTCGGCTGCCACATCGGCGACAAGGCGGCCATGGAGCGCCTGCGGGAAATCCGCCAGGTGGACGAGCGCCATCAGTTCACCCTGGTGTGCCGGGATTTGTCCGAAATCGCCCAGTACGCCAAGGTGGACAACCGCCAGTTCCGCTTGCTGAAGAACTGCACTCCCGGCGCCTACACCTTCATTCTCCAGGCCACCAAGGAGGTGCCGCGGCGTTTGCAGCACCCCAAGCGGGCGACCATCGGTATCCGTATCCCGGACAACCGGGTGGCGACGGCGCTGCTGGAGGAACTGGGAGAGCCGATTCTCAGCACCACCCTGATCATGCCGGGGGAGAGCGAACCCCTGTGCGACCCCTACGATATCCGCGACCGCCTGGAGCACAGTGTGGAGCTGGTCATGGACGGGGGCT
>JAJZRV010000065.1 GCA_021850135.1 Pseudomonadota bacterium | reverse complement strand
GCCCTTCTTGTAGTTGTGGACGGCTTCTTCGCCCGGCTGGTTCCAGGACAGGTCGGAGAGGTGGACGAGCCCGTCGATGCCGCCAGGCAGGCCGATGAACACGCCAAAGTCGGTGATGGACTTGATCTGGCCGCGCACATGGTCGTTCTTGTTGTGGGTCATGGCGAACTCTTCCCACGGATTGGCACGGCACTGCTTCATGCCCAGGGAGATGCGGCGACGCTCTTCGTCAATTTCGAGGATCATGACCTCGACTTCGTCACCCAGTTGCACCACCTTGGAGGGATGGACGTTCTTGTTGGTCCAGTCCATTTCCGACACGTGCACGAGGCCCTCGATGCCCTGCTCGATTTCCACGAATGCGCCGTAGTCGGTCAGGTTGGTGACCTTGCCGAACAGACGGGTCCGTTCGGGGTAGCGGCGAGCCAGACCCACCCAGGGATCTTCGCCCAGCTGTTTGAGGCCGAGGGACACGCGATTCTTTTCCTGGTCGAACTTGAGCACCTTGGCTTCCACTTCGTCGCCCACATTGAGCACTTCGGAGGGGTGCTTGACCCGGCGCCAGGCCAGATCGGTGATATGCAACAGGCCGTCGATGCCGCCCAGGTCCACGAACGCACCGTAGTCGGTGATGTTCTTGACGATGCCCTTGACCACTGCACCTTCCTTGAGGTTTTCCAGCAGGCTCTGGCGATCGGCCCCCTGGGAAGCTTCCATCACGGCGCGACGCGACACCACCACGTTGTTGCGCTTGCGATCGAGCTTGATGACCTTGAACTCCATTTCCTTGCCTTCAAACGGCGTGGTGTCCTTGATGGGACGCACGTCCACCAGGGAACCCGGCAGGAAGGCGCGAATGCCGTTGACCATGACGGTCAGGCCGCCCTTGACCTTGCCGCTGACCACGCCCTGGACCAGGGTGCCCTTGGCAAGCGCATCGTCCAGATCCAGCCAGGCAGCCAGGCGCTTGGCCTTTTCGCGCGAGAGCTTGGTGGAACCATAGCCGTCTTCCAGCGCGTCGATCGCGACCTTGACGAAGTCGCCGACCTGGACTTCCAGTTCGCCGCGATCGTTCTTGAATTCTTCGATGGGGATCAGGCTCTCGGATTTGAGACCGGCATTCACCACCACCATGTTGGCATCGATGCTGACCACTTCGGCAGTGATCACTTCACCAGAACGCATTTCCTGGTGTGTCAGGCTCTCCTCGAAGAGACTGGCAAAGCTTTCCATCGGAGCCTGGGTTTGTTGTGCTGTATTCATTAGATTGACGACCTTGTTTCGTTTCAATTGCCCGCCGCGCTGCGGGGTAGGTTATAAACAGGAAGCGTCGCGACAGAGTTGCGAGGACGCCCTGAATCGCGCAGGGAGACCTTCATGCCGCCTGGCCGGACCCGGGGTCCGGACGCTTCCGCTTCAAATCAGGACGAACTTGGCGTTGCCTGTGCAAACCAGACCAGGACCTGATCCACCGCTTGCTGGATGGTCAGGGACGTGGTGTCGAGCAGCAAGGCCTCGCCGCGTTGCAGGGGAGCCACGGCACGGGATGCATCCCTGGCGTCGCGCTCCTCAATGTCCTGCAAAAGGCCTTGCATATTAGCAGGGATTCCCTTATCCATCAACTGGTTATACCGCCGTTGCGCCCGGATTTCCGGCGCGGCCGTCAAAAACACCTTGAGCACCGCATCAGGGAAGACCACCGACCCCATGTCGCGACCGTCGGCCACCAGCCCCGGGGCCTGGCGAAATGCCCGTTGGCGCGTGAGCAACCCGGCGCGCACGCCGGGAATGGCGGCCACCAGGGAGGCGTTGCGACTGCAGGCCTCGGACCGGATTTCGTCTGTAACCATTTGGTTTGAAAGTATAATATTTCCATCCAGGAAACGCACGTCGAGGTTGGCGGCAAGCGTCTCCAGCGCATCCGCCCGATCCAGGGCGATCCCGGCGCGTTCGGCGGCGAGCGCGGTGAGCCGGTACAACGCCCCGCTGTCCAGGTAATGGAACCCCAGGACACGCGCCACCCGCTCGGCAACGGTGCCCTTGCCGGAGGCGGACGGTCCGTCAATGGCGATGACGGGAATCATGAGGCACTCAGGGACAGGCCTGCCGTCACGGCGAGCTCGGCAAAGCCCGGAAACGACGTAGCCACGTTGGCGCAATCGAGGATGGTGATGGGCCCGCCGGCACGCAGGGCCGCCATGGCAAAGCTCATGGCGATGCGATGGTCGCCGCGGCTGTCTATGGTGCCTCCGGTGTAGGGCCGCCCACCGTTGATGATCATGCCGTCCGGGGTGGGCGTGGCATCCACCCCCAGGGCCTGCAATCCGTCCGCCATCACCTGGATGCGGTCGCTCTCCTTCACCCGCAATTCGGCCGCACCGGTCACCACCGTCTGCCCGGCAGCGTTGGCGGCAGCCACGAACAGGGCGGGAAATTCGTCAATGGCAAGCGGCACCAGGGCTTCGGGCACCACAATGCCGTGCAGCGGGGCATGGCGCACCCGAATGTCCGCCACCGGCTCGCCGCCCGCAAGGCGCGGGTTGTGCAGGGTGATGTCGGCCCCCATCAGCTTCAGGATGTCGAGAATGCCGGTGCGGGTGGGGTTGACGCCCACGGCGTTCAGGGTGAGGTCGGAACCCGGCGCGATGCTGGCCCCCACAAGGAAGAAGGCAGCCGAGGAGATGTCGGCCGGCACCTCGATGGGGGTGGCGCGCAACACGCCCTGCCCCGTCACCCGCGCCGTGTTGCCCTCGCGCACGACCGGATAGCCGAAGGCTGCCAGCATGCGCTCGGTATGGTCGCGGGTGGGCTCCGGTTCGGTCACCGAGGTTTCGCCGTCAGCATAGAGGCCGGCCAGCAACACGGCGGATTTCACCTGGGCGCTGGCCACCGGCAGATCGTAGTGGATGCCATGCAACCGCTTGACGGGGCCAAGCCGCACTGGCGGCAGCCCGCCGGGCTCGGTGTCCACCGCGGCGCCCATGGCCTGTAGCGGGCGGGCCACACGCGCCATGGGGCGGCGGCGCAAGCTGTCGTCACCCGTCAGGCTGAGCGAAAAACCCTGCCCGGCCAGGAGCCCCGCCAGGAGACGCATGGACGTGCCCGAGTTGCCGCAGTCAATGGGCTGCGCAGGCGCCTTGAGGCCATGCTTGCCCACGCCGTGCACGGTGACCCGGCCCTGATGCGGTCCTTCAATGGTCACGCCCATGGCGCGGAAGGCGTTCATGGTGGCAAGCGCGTCTTCACCTTCCAGGAACCCGCTCACTTCCGTCACGCCTTCGGCAATGGCCCCCAGCATGATGGCCCGATGGGAAATGGATTTGTCCCCGGGAACCCGAAGGGTTCCCGTGAGCGCGCCGCCGGGGCGAACAAGGTAAGTCTGTGTCATGGAAATTCTCAGGGGGTTTCGGTCCAGCTGCGACGGGCCTCGCGGGCCACCCGGAAAAACGCCTCCAGTCCCGCGCCGTCCTGCTGGGTCAACAATTCGCTCAGGCGATCCAGGTGTTCGCGATAACGGGCAATTTCCAGCAACAGCACGTCGCGGTTGGCGAGGCCGATGTCGCGCCACATTTCGGGACTGCTGCCGGCGATGCGGGTGAAGTCGCGAAACCCGCTGGCTGCGAAACGGAAGAACGTGTCCGCATCCACCCGGGTGGCGATGTCGTACACCAGCGCAAAGCTGAGCAGGTGCGGCAGATGGCTCACCACCCCGAAAATGGCATCGTGGCGGGCTACGGACATTTCTTCCACGCGCGCGCCGCAGGCTTCCCAGCACTTGCGCATGATCTCGCGCGGCAGCTCGTGTCCGCCTTCCGTAGGCGTGAGCACCACCGACCGGTCGCGGAACAGGTCGGCCCGGGCCGCACGCACGCCGCTATGCTCGGCTCCGGCAATCGGGTGCCCCGGCACGAAGCGCTCGAAGGCCGGCCCCAGGATGGCCTGCGCCGCCCGGACCACCGACCCCTTGGTGCTGCCCACGTCGGTCACGATGGCGGTGGCACTGAGGGCGGGAGCGATTTCCCGCAGTACGGCCTCGAACTGGCCCACCGGCACGGCAATCAGCACCATGTCCGCCTCGTGCACGGCCGACGCCGCGTCGTGCACGGCGCTGTTGATGACGCCCAGGTGGCGGGCGGCGGCGAGGTTGAGCTCGTCGCGGTCATAGCCCACGATATGCACCTCGCGCGCCGCTTCGCGCAGGGCGAGCGCAAAGGAGCCGCCGATCAGGCCGACACCGATGACGGCAAGACGGCGCGGATGTTTCTGGAAGGGGTCCGCCATGGCCTACGCCGTCTCGTCGAGGCTGGCTTCGAGTGCCTCGAGGAATGCCGCGTTCTCCTGCGCGAGGCCCACCGAAACGCGCAGATAGCGCGGCATCTGATAGGCGGCGACGGGACGCACGATGATGCCCCGGCGCAGCAGCGCCTGGTAGATGCGGGCACTGTCGCCCACTTCGACGGCCACGAAATTGCCGAAGGAGGGAATGAACGGCAGCCCCAGGCGCCTGAACCCGGCCGAAAGCTGGGCGAGCCCCGCCGTATTGAGCGCGCGGGTGCGCTCGAGGAAGGCGGCGTCATCGAGCGCCGCCACCGCTGCCGTCAGGGCGAGGCTGCTGACGTTGAAAGGCTGGCGCACCCGGTTGAGCAGGTCGATGATCGCAGGACGGGCAAGGCCGAAGCCCACGCGCAATCCGGCCAGGCCATAGGCTTTGGAGAAGGTGCGCGAGATCAGCAGGTTGGGCATCGTCTCAAGCCAGGACACGGCATCGTAGCGGTGTTCGGGCAGCAGGTATTCGGTATAGGCCTCGTCCAGGACGATCAGCACGTGGTGCGGCACGCGCGCCAGCATTTCGCGCAGATGGGGACCGGGAATCAGGGTGCCCGTGGGATTGTTGGGATTGGCCACGAACAGGACGCGCGTATCGGGGCGAACGGCCGCGACCATCGCCTCGAGGTCATGGGCAAAATCCTGTGCGCCCACTTCGATGCGCTCGGCCCCCACGGCTTGCGTCACCAGCGGGTACACGGCAAACGCGTGCTGCGAATAGACTGCCGAAGTACCGTGCCCCAGGAACGCGCGCGCCACCAGTTCCAGCACGTCGTTGGAGCCATTGCCCAGCACGATCTGTTCGCGCGTCACGGCAAACCGCGACGCCAGTGCGGATTTGAGCTCGAAGCCGTTGCCGTCGGGATAGAGCGCCACTTCCGGCAGGGCCGCCGCAATGGCCTCCAGGGCCTTGGGGCTGGGACCGAGCGGGTTTTCGTTGGAAGCGAGCTTGATGATCCGGGTCAGGCCGAGCTCCCGTTCCAGTTCGCTGATGGGCTTGCCCGGCTGGTACGGCGCGATGTCGCGGATGTAGGCCGGGGTGAGGTCGCACAGATCCGTCATAGCGCGGCCGTCGGATAGGAACCGAGGATCTTGCTGAACAGCGCCTTCTCCTCGATGGCGCGGATGGCCGTGGCCACCGCGGGATCCTGCTGGTGCCCTTCCACGTCCACGAAGAACACGTACTCCCACAACGCCGTGCGCGATGGGCGCGACTCCAGGCGCGTCATGCTGACCCCGCACGTGGCCAGGGGCGTCAGCAGTTCATGAATGGCGCCCGGACGGTTGCGCGCGGCCAGCACGAGGGACGTCTTGTCCCGTCCCGACGGGCCGGGAAGTTCGGGGCCCAGCACCAGGAAACGGGTGGTGTTGGTGGATTCGTCCTCGATGTTGGCCTGGAGCACGTGAAGCCCGTAACGCTCGCCGGCGAGCTCACCTGCAATGGCGGCGGACCCGGGCTGTTCGGCGGCCAGACGCGCCGCCTCGGCATTGCTGGCCACGGCAACCCGTTCGGCCTGGGGCAGGAAGGCATTGAGCCAATGCTGGCACTGCCCCAGCGACTGGCTATGGGAGAACACCCGCACCACGTCCTTCAATGCCGTCAACCCGGGGGATGCCAGCAGCTGGTGGCGAATACGCAGCTGGATTTCGCCGCACACCTTGAGGGGGGTTTCGATCATGAGGTCGAGCGTGCGCCCCACGGCACCTTCGGTGGAGTTTTCCACGGGCACCACGGCAAAATCGGCCTTGCCGGTTTCCGCGGCACGGAAAACGTCGTCGAGCGTGGCACAACCCAGCGTCCTGGCGGCGTGTCCGAAGTGGCGCACGGCAGCCGCTTCGGAATAGGTGCCCGCCGGGCCAAGACAGGCTACCGTGATGGGGCGTTCGTAGGCAAGGCACGCGGACATGATTTCGCGAAACAGGAACGCCACGGTATCCCCGCTCAACGGGCCGGGATTACGTTCGCGCACACGGCGCAAAACCTGGGCTTCACGCTCGGGGCGATAGAGCACCCCGGTCTTGAGCTTGCCGATCTCGCCTGCGGCTTCTGCGCGCGCGTTGAGCAGACGCAGGACGTCAAGATCGATCTGATCTATTTTTTCCCGCAGGGACTGCAGCGACATTTCCGGTTTTGAATCAGCCATATCGACGCTCGAAATCCGCCATGAACGACACCAGCGCTTTCACGCCTTCCATAGACATCGCATTGTAGATGGATGCCCGCATTCCGCCCACCACCCGGTGGCCGCGCAACTGGTGCAGTCCGTGCGCGTCGGCTTCCTTCAGAAAGACCTCGTCCAGAGCAGGCTCGCGCAGGTGGAAAGGCACGTTCATGCGCGAGCGATCCTCGTGCTTGACACGGGAGCGGTAGAACGCGCTGCTGTCCAGAAAATCATACAGTACCCGGGATTTTTCCGTGTTGAACCGTTCCATGGCCCGCAAGCCGCCTTGTCGCTTGATCCATTTGAACACGAGGCCCGCCACCCAGATGGTGAACGTGGGCGGCGTATTCAGCATGGAATGGGCATGCACCTGGTTGTGGTAGTCCATCAGGAACGGGGTTCCGGGAGCCGAGGGCTTGAGCAGGTCGTCGCGGATGATGGCCAGGCTCAACCCCGCGGGCCCGATGTTCTTCTGCGCTCCCGCATAGATCAGGCCAAACTTCGAGACATCCACCGGGCGCGACAGGAAATGGGAGGACATATCCACCACGAGCGGCACCGGGCCCACGTCGGGGATCCAGAAAAACTCCAGGCCATCGATGGTTTCGTTGGAGCAGTAATGCACGTATGCCGCCTTGGGATCGAGGCGCCACTCGCTCTGGTCGGGGATGGCGCAGAACTGGTCCACGCGATTGGAGGCCGCGATGTTGACGTTGCAGTAGCGGCGCCCTTCCTCGATGGCGCGGTAGGACCAGTAGCCGGTTTCGATGTAGTCGGCACGCGTGTTGCCCTGCAGGAGGTTGAGCGGAATCATGT
>JAJZRV010000064.1 GCA_021850135.1 Pseudomonadota bacterium | reverse complement strand
TGGCGCGCCTCGGGGTGACCCCGGCGCAAGCTGCAACACTCTAAATTTGGAAAACTTGAGGAAAATTCATGGCACTCATCTCCCTGCGACAATTGCTCGACCATGCCGCCGAAAATGGCTACGGTCTGCCTGCCTTCAACGTCAACAACCTGGAACAGATCCAGGCCATCATGGAGGCGGCCAGCGCCGTCAACAGCCCGGTGATCATGCAGGGCTCGGCCGGGGCGCGCAAATACGCGGGTGAGCCTTTCCTGCGCAAGCTCATCGAGGGGGCGGTGGAGATGTATCCGGACATTCCGGTATGCATGCACCAGGACCACGGCGCAAGCCCCTCCGTATGCCAACGTTCCATCCGCTCGGGTTTTTCCAGCGTCATGATGGATGGTTCGCTGATGGAGGACATGAAGACCCCCTCGAGCTACGAATACAACGTGGGGGTCACCCGCCGGGTGGTGGAGATGGCCCATGCCGTCGGCGTCTCCGTCGAAGGCGAACTGGGCTGCCTGGGCTCGCTCGAGTCCGGCATGATGGGTGAGGAAGACGGTCATGGTTCCGACAAGCAGTTGAGTCACGACCAGTTGCTCACCGACCCCGAGCAGGCGGCCGACTTCGTGCGCCAGACCCAGGTGGATGCGCTGGCCATTGCCATCGGCACCAGCCACGGCGCCTACAAGTTCACCAAGGCCCCCACCGGCGAGACACTGGCCATCTGGCGCGTCAAGGAAATCAATGCGCGCATTCCCAACACGCACCTCGTCATGCACGGCTCCTCCTCGGTGCCGCAGGAATGGCTGGAGGTGATCCGCGCCAATGGCGGCAACATCAAGGAAACCTACGGCGTGCCCGTGTCGGAAATCGTCGAGGCCATCAAGCACGGCGTGCGCAAGATCAATATTGACACGGACATCCGCCTGGCCATGACCGGCGCCATCCGCGCCCACCTGTTCAAGACCCCCGAAGAATTCGATCCGCGCAAATATCTGGCCGATGCCCGCAAGGCCGCCATGGGCATTTGCAAACAACGTTTCGAGGCCTTCGGCAGCGCCGGGCAAGCCAGCCGGATCAAGCCCGTCTCGATGGAAGCCATGAGCGATCGTTACGCCAAGGGCGAGCTGACCCCGAAGATCAACTGAATTCCTCCATCGCCATTCAATCAAGGGCCTCTTCATCATGACCGAAGGAACCGCAACCGTTCCGCATTCCCTCATGGCCAACGCCATTCGCGCGCTTGCCATGGACGCCGTGCAAAAAGCCAATTCCGGCCATCCTGGTGCCCCCATGGGCATGGCCGAAATGGCCGTGGCGCTGTGGGGACGCCACCTCAAACATAATCCGGCCAACCCCCACTGGAGCGATCGCGACCGCTTCGTGCTCTCCAACGGCCACGCCTCCATGCTGATCTATGCCCTGCTGCATCTGACGGGCTACGACCTGCCCATGGAGCAGCTCAAGCAGTTCCGGCAATTGCACAGCAAAACCCCGGGACACCCGGAATACGGCCTGACCCCCGGCGTCGAAACCACCACCGGGCCCCTCGGGCAGGGCATCGCCAATGCCGTGGGCATGGCCCTGGCCGAACGGATGATGGGCGAGCAGTTCAACAAACCCGGACACACCCTCGTCGACCACAACACCTATGTGTTCCTGGGCGACGGCTGCATGATGGAAGGCATCAGCCATGAGGCCTGCTCCCTTGCAGGGACCCTGGGACTGCACAAACTGATCGCCTTCTGGGACGATAATGGCATTTCCATTGACGGCCACGTCCACGCCTGGTTTGCCGAGGACACCCCGGCACGGTTTGAAGCGTACGGCTGGAATGTCATCCGTGGCGTGGACGGGCACGATGTGGAAGCCGTCTCACGCGCCATCACGAACGCCCACAGCAGCGACAAGCCCACCCTCATCTGCTGCAGGACGGTGATCGGACAGGGCAGCCCCAACAAGGCCGGGTCGCACGATGTGCATGGCTCGCCCCTGGGCGCCGATGAAATTGCCGCGGTGCGCAAGGTGCTGGGCTGGAACCATGGGCCCTTTGAAATCCCCGCCGAGGCCTATGAGGCCTGGGATGCGCGCCCCCGGGGCGCGGCTGCGGAAGCCGAATGGAACCGCCGTTTTCTGGCCTATCAGGCCGCCTGGCCCGAGGAAGCGGCGGAATATTCCCGCCGCATGAAAGGCGAGCTGCCCGCACATTTCGAGCTTGCCGCACTGGAATTCATCGCCCAATGCCGCGACAAGGGAGAAACCATTGCCTCGCGCAAGGCCAGCCAGAACACCCTGGAAGCCCTCGGCCCCGTCATCCCCGAGTTTTTTGGGGGATCGGCGGACCTGACCGGCTCCAACCTCACCAACTGGAGCGGCAGCAAACCCCTCAAAGCCGGCCAGCCGGGCAATTACCTGAGCTACGGCGTGCGCGAGTTCGGCATGAGCGCCATGATGAACGGCGTGGCCCTGCACGGGGGCTTCATTCCCTACGGCGGCACCTTCCTGACCTTCTCCGACTACAGCCGCAATGCCCTGCGCATGGCCGCACTGATGAAGCTGCGCTCGATTTTCGTGTTCACCCACGATTCCATTGGCCTGGGCGAGGACGGTCCCACGCACCAAGCCATCGAGCAGACGTCCAGCCTGCGCCTCATTCCCAACATGGAAGTCTGGCGTCCCTGCGACACCACCGAGACTGCCGTGGCCTGGACTGCTGCCATCCGGCGCAGCCACGGGCCCACCAGCCTGGTGTTGAGTCGCCAGAACCTGCCGTTCCAGTCGCGCACCCCGGAGCAGATCGTGGAAATCAGCCGGGGCGGCTACGTCCTGAAGGAAGCCGAGGGTCTCGCCCGCGCCATTCTCATCGCCACCGGGTCCGAAGTGGGTCTGGCCGTGGAAGCCCAGAAACTGCTGGCAGCCGAAGGCATCCCGGTGCGCGTGGTGTCCATGCCGGCCACCTCGGTCTTTGACCAGCAGGATGAGGCCTACCGCGCTTCCGTGCTGCCCCGCAACATTCCCAAGGTAGCCGTGGAAGCAGGCAGCACCGGCCTGTGGTGGAAATACGGATGCGGCGCCGTGCTGGGCATTGATTCCTATGGCGAATCGGCTCCCGCAGGCGCACTCTTCAAACATTTTGGCCTGACCGCGACAAATCTCGCGGAATCCGTCAAGAACCTCCTCTAGTCCACCGCCTCCTCCACCCCCGCCCTCCGGCGGGGGTGTTGCAACCTGACCCCTCCCGCCTTCCGGGTGTTGCGTTTTTGGTACGCCATTCTTGACATTTCCGCCTCGGGAAAGGAAGCTTGCACCTAGCAGATGTTTGATCAATATCAATTCAAAGACGTCTGTGCCTGTTTTTCAGAAAAACACTTAGGGGGTTTCACAATGAAGTTAACTAGCCTGCTTGAAAGGGCGCGGGGTTCTGTCCTCCTGCTCTTGGGTGTGGTGTCCCTGGCGGTCTCTCTTGACGCCAGCGCTATCCCGGTTTTTGCACGACAGACCGGTTTCAAATGTGTGGCATGTCACGTGGGGGGCGAATATCCGCAGCTCACTTCCCTGGGCCGGATGTTCAAACTGACCGGCTACACCATGGGAAATGCCAACGACATTTTCAACCTGACCACCAATATTGACCGTCCGCCCGTGGCCGTGATGCTGCAGGCTGCACGCCAGTACTACACCAACACCTCGTCCGGCAACTGGGGCACAGCACCGTCCTCCTCCATGGACATGCAGGTGTATAGCCTGTTTTACGGCGGTCACATCACCGACAACATCGGGATGTTCGGTCAGTGGACGGGTCAGAAGTACAACAACACCGCCACCGGCACCCAGTACAGTAACAGCGACTCCATCGACAACACGGAAATCCGTTATGCCGACCGGATCGTCACGGCCAACAGCGACCTGATCTACGGGTTCTACGTCAACAACCGTCCCACCATGTCCGACGTGTGGAACTCCACCGAAAACTGGACTTCCGACTGGATCGGCTACTTCAACGGCGGCTTTGCCACCTCGCCCGGACTTGCACCGACCACCGTGCTGCAAAGCGGCGGCCTGGCACAGGCAGCTGTCGGCGTGGGCGCCTATGTGTTCAAGGACAAGACCTGGTACGGCGAAGTCGGTGTTTACAAGACACCCACCCACGGTCCGTTCTCGGTCCTGACGGCAGGGGCTTCGGGAACCGACATGGATCCCTCGCCCTACGTGCGTCTGGCCTATAACCAGGAATGGGGCCCCCACAGCTTCCAGGTGGGCGCACACGGCATGGTCTCCAACATCCACAACAGTGGGCTGGTGGGTGCCTCCGACTGGGCGGATACCGTCAATACCTACCGCGACTACGGTCTGGATGCGCAGTACCAGTACGTGCTGGAACCGCATTACATTTCGGCTCACCTGCGCTTCACCCACGAAGACATGAGCAATGCGGCGGGTACGGCCAACCCCTTCGGCGTGACGCCAACCAACGCAAGCGACACCCTGAACGAAACCTGGGCGGACATTACGTACATTTACCGTGCCAAGTACGGCGCCATGTTGTTCTACCGCGGCGCTACGGGTAGCAACGACGTCGGCCTGTACGCCAGCAGCCCCACCGGCAGCCCCAACTGGCAGTCCTGGACCCCCAGCATTTTCTGGGCGCCCGTCCAGAACGTCCGGATTGGCTACATGTACACCTTCTACACCCAGCTTGGCGGCGTGACTGGAAATTCGTTGAGCAACGGCGTCATCAGCACCCTGGCACCGCATGACTTCAACACTTCCATGCTGTACGCCAGCCTCATTTACTAATCAGGGGATGAATATGAAACAGATCGCTAAAATTCTGACCCTTTCCGCAGTCGCACTGACGCTGGGGGCCTGCTCTTCCAACCTCGAACGCAGCCGTAGCCTGGGCAACCCGAACGTTTCGGGCAACACCCTGGCACAGCAGGTTTGCTCGATTTGCCACGGCGAAGTGGGCAACAGCGTGAACGGCAACTCCGTCAACCCGACGTTCCCCATCCTGGCTGGCCAGCAAGCGGTTTATCTGGAAGCCGAGATGCAGGAATTCCATGAGCACACCCGCAAGGACAAGGCGGCTCAGGACATGATGTGGGGCATCGCCCGGGACTTCACGCCAGCGCAGATCAAGCAGCTGGCCGAGTTCTACTCGCATCAGACCCCCCTGCCCAACCCTGCTGCGGCCACGGCGGATCCCGCCATGGTTGCCGCAGGCCAGAAGATCTTCAATGAAGGGAATCTGGAAAAGGCCGTCCCGCCCTGTATGGCGTGTCATGGTGCCAATGCCGAAGGCAACGGCCCCATCCCGCGCCTTGCCGGTCAGCATGCGGATTACCTCTACAAGCAGTTGATGGCCTTCAATGACGACGCCATGCGTGGCGAAGAGCATGAGAAGAACCACTCTGCAGGCAGTGAAGAGGATCTCGAGCGTCCGCACGGCGTTGCCATGGAAGGCATCGCCCATGGCCTGGACGACGCGCAGAAGCACGAAGTTGCGCTCTATCTGCAGTCCCTTAAATAACCATCCCGATGTCGCAGGGCGCTAGCCCTGCAGCATCCCTGAAACGCCCTGCCCTGTGCAGGGCGTTTTTTTGCCTGATCCCAGAAACGACAGGGCAGGCCGGATGGTCTATATTGTGCAAACCCGATCCCACTTTCACGCGTGCCCCCGATGAAAAAGCACCTTGTGATGACCCTCGTCGCACTGGCCGTTTTCGGCAGTGCCGCCACTGCATATTTCTACTGGCGGCACGGACCGGCCAAACCCGTGGTCGCCCAGGCCAATTTACCGCTGCCCCTGCCGCCGGTACCGGTCCAGCCTCCCCCCAAACCCGAGGTCAGACAAGTGGTCGAGCCCCCGCCTGCCCCGCAGCCGCCCCTGCCCGATCTGGACAAAAGCGATCGCTTCATGCTCGATGCGCTGGCCGCCCTGATCGGCAACAAGTCGCTGATGCGGCTTTTCGATTCAGAAGCGCTCATTCATCACATCGTGGCGACCGTAGACAACCTGCCGCGGCGCATCGTCCCCGCCAACGCGTTGCCGATTGACCCCCCTGCGGGAAAGTTTCTGGTGGAAGGCAGCGACGATGCCGCAACGCTCAGCGCCAGGAACGCCGCGCGCTACGCGCCTTACGTCAGGATCGCCGAAGCGGTTGATGCGAAAAAACTCGTCGCGCTCTACGTGCGCCTCTATCCGCTGTTCCAGAAGGCCTACGAAACACTGGGCTACCCCGGGCAGTATTTCAACGACCGCCTGATGCAGGCGCTCGACGACCTGATCGCCGCCCCAGAAATCGCGGAGAAAATCCAGCTGGTCCGACCCAAGGTGTATTACCTGTACGCGGACCCCGAACTTGAAAAGCGCTCTGCAGGCCAGAAAATCCTGATGCGGATGGGAGGAATCAACGAACGGAAAGTCAAAACCAGGCTGCGGGAGATCCGGCAGGAACTCGCGCTGCACCTGCGACAGCACTAGGAGGAATTTTGGGGTGACGGATGGGATTCGAACCCACGACAACCGGAATCACAATCCGGTGTATCAACCCGCGCCAATGCTCGATCTGCGACACATTAACGGGATTATAATTGAAAAATCGACCCCAGTGTTTATGCGGGTTTGCGGGGAGGTAATCCCGTAAAAATTGGGTGGCAAATCAGTTGTTTTTTTTCGGCCATGCTAGACTAATATGCCTCAGGAGAACACCATGCCAAATCTCAATTTCTTTAAGAACCTGCATATCGTCGGACTGGTTCTCGGCGCTCTGTCACTGTACCTGATTTCCCCGGATTCGAAACACTGGGCCGACGATATCGCTTTGTCGTTGCTTGCCGTTTTCTCCAACGCATTCTTTCTTGCGCGCATCATGAAGCACGAGAAAGCCTGGTTTTAGCGTCAATCATGAGCCTTGAAACTGGTTTTTATCTTGGGCTTTCGGTAATTGTTTTTGGCGCGGCAGGCATTACAGCCGTTGTCGTGTACCTGGCCGCCCGCCAACGACACGGCGATTGAGTCCACGCGCTACTCTGTGTGAGCATCGGCCAGCACGTCCAACACGTCATGAACCACGCCTTCGAATTCTAAATCCGTAATACTCAAGTTTTGCCTTTCTTGCCAGCAGCGCTTCAATGTTTGATTTTTTAGCCATGTGTTACCTCCTTTTTCGTTGATTCAGATTGAAATTGAACAGCCATTCCTGGCGCGAGATCGGACAGCCACGCGAGGTTTCTTTGTTCGATTGCGGCCCCGATTTTTATTAACCGCAGCAGGACGGGCTCAGGTTATTGAGCCAGCCCGTTTTCGAGTAATGCCCCGTAATGCCGCGTGATTTTTCCTTTCATTTGCCGCATTGCTGCCATGGTTCCGGTATGCCCGGCAGCGCGTGGTTTTTTGCTCAATATATATAGTTGCCCCCCCGC
>JAJZRV010000013.1 GCA_021850135.1 Pseudomonadota bacterium | reverse complement strand
TGGCTGCGGGTTTCTTGGCTGCAGCTTTCTTGGGGGCGGCCTTTTTGGCTGCGGGCTTCTTGGCTACGGCCTTTTTGGCTGCGGGTTTCTTGGCTGCAGCTTTCTTGGGAGCGGCCTTTTTGGCTGCGGGTTTCTTGGCTGCGGCTTTTTTGGCTGCGGGTTTCTTGGCTGCAGCCTTCTTGGGGGCTGCGGCTTTCTTGGCTACGACCTTCTTGGGGGCCGCGGCCTTCTTGGCGACTGTCTTCTTGGCCGCAGGTTTCTTGGCTGCGGGTTTCTTCTTGGCTGCTACCATCGTTGACTCCTTGTCAGTATTGATCGGTTGTTCCAGATCGTTCGTGCTTTGCACTACCAAGTGGGACCAATCGATCGTTTCCGATGAACCCACACGAAGGGCACTTGAGAACACCAGTGCATGCCTCTTGGTGATTGGATTCTATTTCAGAAAATTAGCGATAGGAGCATTCAGCGATGCATAACAAAGATTATTTTGACCGATCATGTTGGGTTTAGTATCGAAACGATACTAAAATTTGGTTGTTACGGGTTTTCAAATGCGAGTGGATCGTCACAGCAGGTCGCTGATCGGTAACTCGGCACGGTAAAGGTCTTCGATGGATTCGCGGCGCCGGATGAGGTGGGCGCGGTTCCCGTCCACCAACACCTCCGGGGGGCGGGGGCGGGCATTGTAGTTTGAGCCCATGGAAGCGCCATAGGCGCCGGCGGAGAGGATGGCCAGGAGGCTACCCTCGGCAACAGCGAGTTCACGCGCCGAGCCTAGAATGTCGCCGGTTTCGCACACCGGGCCGACGACGTCCATCACGGCCGTTGGGGCGGTGTTTGTGCTGACAGGAACGATTTCATGCCATGCTTCGTAAAGCGAGGGGCGAATCAGGTCGTTCATGGCGGCATCCACGATGGCAAAACGGTGTTCCGGCGAGGTTTTAAGGTACTCCACGCGTGTCAGAAGCAGTCCGCCGTTGCCGATGATGCGGCGCCCCGGTTCAAGCAGCAGGCGTCCGCCAAACCCTTCCAAACGGGAGGCCACCTCACGTGCGTAGTCCTTTAGCACGATGGGTGTCTCGTCACGATAGCGGATACCCACGCCGCCGCCCAGATCCAGGTGATGCAGGGGAATGCCTGCATTCGAGAGCGCGTCAACCAGTGCCAGAATCTTCTCGAGCGCTGCGACAAAAGGAGGCAGCTCGGTGATTTGGGATCCAATGTGGCAGTCGATGCCGGTCACCCGGATGCCGGGAAGACGCGCCGCCCTTTGGTAAAGCGCCAGGGCATCCACGTAGGCCACGCCAAACTTGCTGTTCTTGAGCCCGGTGGCGATATAGGGGTGCGTGCCAGGATCCACATCGGGGTTGACCCGCAATGAGACAGGCGCAACAAGGCCCAAAGCCGAGGCCACCTGCGACAGGCGCTCCAGCTCGGCGGCCGATTCCACGTTGAAGCACAGCACCCCGGCGCGGAGCGCCTGCGCCATTTCTGCCGCGGATTTGCCTACGCCCGAGAAGACGACTTTGCCCGGATCGCCTCCTGCAGCCAGAACACGGCTCAGCTCCCCCCCCGAAACGATATCGAAACCAGCGCCCAGTCTGGCGAGCAGGCTCAGGATGCTCAGGTTGCCGTTGGCTTTGACGGCATAGCAAATGAGCGGATGAAGTGTGGCAAAAGCTTCCTCAAATTCCCCAAACGACGCGGATATGGCCGCCTTGGAATAGACGTAGCATGGTGTACCGAAGCGTTCGGCCAGGTCCTTCAGGGGGAGGGACTCGACGTGCAGTTCGCCGTGAACGCGTGAAAAACCAGCGGGAAGGAAATGGTCGGGCATTATGGTGTCGAAGTGTCGGGAGTCTTGGGCTTTTGCGTGTCCGGCCGCGGTGCGGTCGTCGGCTCGGGCGCAGGTTTAGGGAGAGTCAGGGCGCCTTTGAGTCCGCATCCCGACAAAAACGTTGTCATGGCGAGTGCCAGAGCACGACGCCGAGGTAATAAAATCAGGTCATTCATGATCAAAAGTCTATCACACGGGACTTTGGTGCCGTTTATCCGGTGTTTTGCGCCTCTCCAGCCCACAAGAAAAACAATGGCATCGTCAAAACCCGCGCCAAATAAGGGGTTCAGGGGTGTTGGCGAATATGCAACAACTCTGAAAAATAGGGTTGACTCATGGTGAAAAAGGGCTATTTAGACAAAAAAACCTCGATTTTCAGGGGGATAGGTGGTCTGTGGTATTGATCCGATACTAAAAAAATCAAAATTTGATTTTTTGACAAAATGGTATTGACTCGCTAGCATCATTCCATGCTCAAAAACCCGGTTGTCCTACTTGATCTTGTGGATCGCCTCGCAAACCTGATGCGCTCTGAGTTTCGGCGCATCGGCAGCGATGAGGGACTGCAGCCTGTTCATGTCCAGGCCTTGATGTTTCTGGAGCAGGCCAATCGCTTCAGCAACACCCCACAGGCGCTGGCTGAGTATCTTGGCCTGACCAAGGGCACCGTATCCCAAAGCCTGTTGCTGCTGGACCGCCGGGGGCTGATCGAGCGCTATCAGGATGAAATCGACAAACGCGTGGTCAGGCTGCGCCTCAGTCCGCTGGGAGAAGCATTTCTGAGCGAATCCAGTCCGGCGGCGTTATGGCAAACAGCAACCCGGGACATCAGCGCCAACCGGGTCAGATACAGCGTTTCAGTGCTGAGAACCATCCTCTACGAACTGCAAAATTACAATGGCGGCCCCCCCTTTGGCGTTTGCAGTACTTGCGTCTACTGCCAAAGAAAAAGCCAGCGCATTCACCACTGTACCTGGTTTGGCGAACGGCTCTCAGGCCCGGAAACCCGGAAAATATGCCGGGAGCAGGTGCCCAAGACGGGGTATCTCAGCGTGACAGAGTGACCCGGGCTGCCTTTATGGCTGCCAGAACCTGTTCAGGGGCGGTCCCGCCAGTCACATTGCGGCTTGCCAGGGAGCCTTCGATGGTAAGGACGGCAAAGACATCCTCCCCGATGGTTTTCGAAAACCCCTTGAGCGTTTCCAAAGACAGGTCCGACAGGTCGCAGTTCTGCTCCTCGGCCAGTCGAACGGCACGGGCCACCACCTCATGGGCATCCCTGAAGGGCATTCCCTTCTTGACCAGGTAGTCGGCCAAGTCGGTCGCCGTGGAGAATCCTTCCAGGGCGGCACGGCGCATGGCCTCCTTGTTGACGGCGATGTCCCGCAGCATTTCGGCAAAGATGGACAGGGTGGCCACCAGGGTGTCTGCCGTGTCGAAAAGGGGTTCTTTGTCCTCCTGGTTATCCTTGTTATAGGCCAGAGGCTGCCCCTTCATCAGCGTCAGGAGCGCCATCAGGTGACCCGTGACGCGCCCGGTTTTGCCTCTGGCAAGCTCGGGAACGTCAGGGTTGCGCTTTTGGGGCATGATGGACGAACCGGTACAGAAAGCATCGCCGATCCGGATAAAGCCGTATCTGGGGCTCATCCAAAGCACAAGCTCCTCTGAAAGCCGGGAAACGTGGGTCATGATCAGGGCCCCGACCGCACAGAATTCAATGGCAAAATCGCGATCGGAGACGGCATCCAGGGAGTTTTGGCAGAGTGCCTCAAACCCCAGCAGCTCTGCGACCCGTTCCCGACGGATGGGGTAACTGGTGCCGGCGAGCGCTGCCGCACCCAGGGGCAAGCGGTTGACGCGATGGCGACAATCCGACAATCGCTCCCGGTCGCGGCCGAACATCTCCACATAAGCCATCATGTGGTGGCCGAAAGTGACGGGTTGCGCGACCTGCAGATGGGTGAACCCGGGCATGGGTGTATCTGCGTGACGCTCGGCTAGGTCCAGCAAGGCCGACTGGACGGCGCGTAACAGGACATCGAGGTGGTCAATTTCGTGACGCAAGTACAGCCGGATGTCTGTTGCGACCTGGTCATTTCTGGAACGGGCGGTGTGCAGCCGCTTGCCCGCATCGCCGATAAGCTGGGTCAGCCGACGTTCGATATTCAGGTGAACGTCCTCATCGTCCAGATTCCAGGGGAATTGGCCGCCCCGAACCTCGTCGAGGAGGGTTGCCATGCCAGACTGGATCGCCAGGAGATCTTCCGGCGAAATCAGGCCCGCTTCGCTCAGCATCTGGGCATGTGCGAGAGACCCCTGGATATCGAATTCCGCGAGTCGGCGGTCAAACTGGACCGATGCCGTATAGGCTTTGACGGATTCTGCAATGGGGACGGAAAACCGTCCAGACCATGTTTTTGATGGGGAACCCGGGCCGGGCTTGCTGTTTTGGGTCATGAGAAGCATCCTGATTACTAATTAACGCTGGTGAAGTATAGTGCATCCAAGGCCTACGTCCCATGCCAAAATCCTTCAATTTCAACGCAGTCCCCTTTGACGGGCTGACCGGCGAACAGCAGCGGTGGGTTCGCGATAGCGTGGATATCGGTTACTACCCGGAAGGGGAAGTCATCCTGTCCCAAGGGGATGAACCCACACATCTGTTCGTGATCATCAAGGGCCACGTGCAGCAGACCGAGCAAGAGGAAGTGGTCTGCGTCTACAGCAAGGACGAGTGTTTTGACGGGCGCGGGTTGATCTCGGGGAGTGTGACCGGTGTGTTTACGGCCGCCGAGGAACTGATTGTCTATCTGGTGCCAAAACCCACCATAAAGAAGCTCATCGCGGCGAATGCCAATTTTGGTGCCCTGCTGTTTTCCGACATTTCCCAGAAAATGCGGGCGTTGACCGAGCGACGGTCCCAACGGGAACTCCATTCGCTCATGCTGGCACGCATCGACCAGGCTTTCGTCCGCCCTCCCCGCTTTGTGCCCCAAGAGATGGACGTTTTCAGTGTGGCGCGCATTTTTGAAGACGAGCAACTGTCCAACGTCCTGGTTCGAGGCGAAGAACGCTACGGTATCTTTACTTCCACCGATGTGCGCAAGGCCATACTTGCGGATCGTGACCCGCATGGCTTGTCGGTGGGTCAACTCGCCACTTGGGAATTGATCGAAGTATCCCAGGATGATGCGGTATTTGACGCCCTGATCCTGATGATCCGGCACGGTGTCCACCGTATCGTGGTCAAGCGACAGGAAGAAATCGTCGGGGTCATGGAACAGCTGGATCTGCTGAGTTTCATTTCAAACCATTCCCACCTGATCTGGCACCAGGTTCAGCAGGCGCGAACACAGGACGAACTCAAACGCGCCTGCACAAACATCCAGCGCCTGATCCAGCTTTTGAGCGAAAGTGAGGTCAAGGTCAGCATGATTGCGCGCCTCGTACAGGAGCTCAACGCCAAGATCTTTACCCGTCTCTGGCAGTTCATAGCCCCCCCGGAATTGATCGAGAACAGCTGCATGATCGTGATGGGAAGCGAAGGTCGGGGGGAGCAGATCCTGAAAACGGACCAGGACAATGGGTTGATCCTGCGCAATGGTTACCACTCCCCCGATGTGATGCGGTTGACCGCAGCGTTCAACGATGCGTTGTGTGACTTTGGTTACCCCCCTTGCCTGGGGGGTGTCATGATGCGCAACCCGCTTTGGTGCCAGAACCTGGATGATTTCAAGGACACGATCAGGAAGTGGATTTTCCACCCCAGCGCGGAAACCCATATGCGCCTGGCCATATTCTCCGACGCCGTGGCGGTCTGTGGCGATCAGGCATTGCTGCAGGATCTCAAGGACTTTTTTTACCGCTCACTGCAAGACATGCCAAGCTTCTTTGCCCACTTTGCCAGAGCCGCAGACAGTTTCTCTGAACAGAGCAGCTGGTGGTCCCGCCTGTTGCGCGGCGACGGCGAAGGGGGGGAGCTGGATATCAAGAAACTGGGCATCTTTCCGATCGTGCATGGGGTCCGGAGTCTAGCGCTGGAATCCCGTCTGGTCTGCATCAGCACGGCAGAACGCATCGAGGCCCTGGCCCAGATCGAGAGAATCCCTGGTGATCTAGCCATCGACCTCAAGGAGTCTTTGTATTACCTGATGGATATTCGTCTCAAACAGGGCCTCCACCAGATTTCACTGGAACAGCGCCCGGACAATATCGTGCACATGGCTTCGCTGAGCACGTTGGAGCGCGATTTGTTGCGCGACAGCCTGCAGGTGGTGAAACGTTTCAGGGGCGTGCTCCACTACCATTTCAAGCTGGATGCGCTGTAAGGACATGTGGGAAAGGGTCAAACGCGCCTGGTATCGCAGAAAATTGCTGAGACCCGAATACGATGGGCTATTCGGTCCGCCACCGCCCAACGAGTGGGTCAGCGTGGATTGCGAAACGACCGGGTTGGACCGCAACAGGGACGAGATTATTTCCATCGGCGCCGTATTGATCAGGAATGCGCGCATCATCACCAGCGAACGGCTGGAACTGTTTATCCGCCCTTCCGGGCGGGTCAATGCAGACAGTATCCGGATTCACCACCTACGCAGCATGGATGTGGCCCATGGGCTGGATCCCGGGCAAGCCATTCAGAAGTTTCTGGATTTTGTGGGAAGCAGGCCGCTGGTGGGGTACTACCTGGAATTTGATGTGGCCATGTTGAACCGCCTGGTAAAGCCATTTCTGGGCGTTCCCCTCCCCCAGTCCAAAATCGAGGTTTCGGGGCTCTATTACGACTACAAGTTTTCCCAGCATGCGGGCAGCAATGTGGACCTGAGCTTCAGCCACATCCTGCAGGACCTTCGGTTGCCAGAGCGCGAAGAGCATGACGCGCTCAACGATGCCCTGATGACGGCCATGATGTTCGTCAAACTGCGTCATCTCCTGAAAAAGTAAGGGGGCGAACCCTGACGGGTCCGCCCCCAGCCTTTCAGTGCGATTTATGGATGCTCAGTGCGATGCGGCAGCTTCCGCACCCAGCCCTGTTTCGGAGCGAACCTTCTGGGCATCGAATGCCGCACGTTCCTTTTTCGCGCTTTCGCTGTTATCCGTTACGGATGCGACATAAGCAACGATCAGGACCGCAGGCAGTACGACAAACGTTGGGAAGTCGTACGGGAAGATGGCAGGGCCATTTCCCAGTACCTTGGTCCAAACGGTCGGGCCAATGATCAGCAGACCGATGGAGCCGAAGATTCCCGTGTATCCGCCAAGCACCGCACCGCGCGTGGTCAGTC
Source organism: Pseudomonadota bacterium (assembly GCA_021850135.1). Taxonomy (GTDB): domain Bacteria; phylum Pseudomonadota; class Gammaproteobacteria; order Burkholderiales; family Ferrovaceae; genus JAJZRV01. The sequence goes on along the minus strand of JAJZRV010000013.1, from coordinate 28,465 downwards.
CGCGCCAGAACACGGACAGGACCAGGATCGGGAAGTTGGCACAGGCCGCGATCGAGAAGGTCAGGGCCACGATGTAGGCCACGTTTTGTTTCTCAAAGGCGATGCCAAGGAGCACGGCCAGGATGCCCAAACCGATGACGCACAGCTTGGAGACCCAGACTTCCTGGGCTTCGGTGGACTTGCCCTTCATGATCACGTTGGCATAGATGTCATGCGACAGTGCAGAAGCACCTGCCAGCGTCAGTCCCGATACCACGGCAAGAATGGTGGCAAAGGCCACTGCAGCGATAAACCCGAGGAAGAGATCGCCGCCGATGGCATGAGAAAGGTAGACCGCAGGCATGCTGCCGCCGCCCTTGAGCGCCAGGATGTTCTTGGTGACATCGGTGACATATTCCGGATTATTGGCAACGAGAACGATGGCGCCAAAACCGATAATGAAGGTCAGAATATAGAAGTAACCGATGAAGCAGGTTCCGTACAGCACGGACTTGCGCGCTGCCTTGGCGTCAGTGACGGTGAAGAAACGCATCAGTATGTGCGGGAGGCCCGCGGTACCAAACATCAGTGTCAGTCCCAACGAAATGGATTCGATCGGGTTGGCTTTGGCGCCAATGGGCACCACTGATTTCATGATGTCCAGATGCTTTGGATGGATAGCCACTGCATCGGTGAATAATTTCTCGAAACTGAAACCCTCATGGGCCATGACGCCAATGGCGATCAGGGTGGCGCCACCGAGGAGCAGTCCCGCTTTGATGATCTGGACCCAAGTGGTGGCCTTCATGCCGCCGAAGGTGACATAGACAATGATCAGCGTACCGACGATGACAATGGACTCCCTGTATGAAATCTGTGGCACGAGGGTGTGCAACAGCTGTCCGGCACCCACCGCTTGCCCGATCAGATACCAGATCACCACGATCAATGAACCGATGGCAGCCATGGTACGGACCGGGCCCTGTTGCAGCCGGAACGAGGCTACGTCGGCATAGGTGTACTTGCCCAGATTACGAAGTCGCTCGGCAATCAGGAACAGGATGATCGGCCAACCCACCAGCCAGCCTACCGAGAAGATCAGGCCGTAAAAGCCGTTCATGTAGACCAATGCGGCGATCCCCAGAAAGGAGGCTGCCGACATGTAATCGCCAGCAATGGCCATGCCGTTTTGCAGGCCGGTGATGCCGCGACCGGCGGCGTAAAAGTCCGTGGCAGTCTTCGTTCGTTTGGCGGCCCAGTAGGTGATTCCCAAGGTGATGGCGACAAAGATGATAAACATCACAATGGCGTGCCAGTTTATGGGTGGTTCCGCAGGCGCTGCGGGGAGTGCTGCAGGAACGACCGCAGCCGGAGCTGCAACATCGGCAGCAATGGCAAGCTGGGTGAGCAACGACGAGGCTGTGGCCAGGGTTGCCAGGCAGGCGTTTTTCCATGTTCTCATTTGAGCGATTCCTGAATGATTTCGTCAGTGAGGGGGTCGAAGGTGTGGTTGGCCCGACGCACATAGATGGCTGTCAGGATGCACGACACCAGGATGACGCCAACGCCCAGGGGCATGCCGACGGGAACGACGCTGCCTGTGGACAGGGGTTGCGTCAGAAAATCCGGAGCAAATGCGATCATGAGAATGAAACCGAAGTACATGACGCAGACGATTGCGGATAAGGTCCAGGCCAGGGAGTCGCGCTGCGCGACCAGCTTGTGATACTTGGGATTGTTTTGAATTTTGCTTGCTGACAGTTCAGACATGAGAGCCTCCTGTTTTGACTTGTCCTGAAATTCCCTGAAGGGCATTTCGCGGTGTGCCTGCTTTCCGGGCCAGGTTTACATGCATGGGTTTCCTCCGTTTTTTTGGTGTGTTTTCCGAAAATGGCAACCGGTGTCACACGCGTTATTTGGCAGTCAGGGTGTGAGTGCCGTGTTAATAGTAATCAGGTTTTCAAGGAGTTCAAAGGCTTTTTTGACTCATGTACAAAACGGGGGGGAGTTCTGCAGGAGTGAAAAAAGCCCGATGGAGGACCATCGGGCTTTTGTTGCGACGCGGCAAAACCGGGAAGGGTTTTTGTCGCTGGCGACTGCGGGATTACATATCCATCCCGCCCATGCCACCCATCCCGCCCATCCCGCCACCGGGCATGGGAGCTTCTTCCTTGGGCAACTCGGCAACCATGCAATCGGTGGTCAGCATCAAGCCAGCAATGCTCGCAGCATTTTGCAAGGCAAAGCGGGTGACCTTGGTGGGGTCAACCACACCCATGGCAACCAGATCGCCATACTCGCCGGATTGGGCGTTGTAGCCGTAATTGCCTGAGCCTTCCAGAACCTTGTTGACGACCACCGACGGTTCGTCGCCGCAGTTGGCAACGATTTGGCGCAGCGGCTCTTCAATGGCGCGTGAAACGATCTTGATGCCGGCATCCTGATCGCTATTGTCGCCCTTCAGGGTCTTGAGGGTGGCGCGAGCGCGCAGCAGGGCCACGCCGCCGCCGGGAACGATGCCTTCTTCCACGGCTGCACGGGTGGCATGCAAAGCATCTTCCACACGCGCCTTCTTTTCCTTCATTTCAACCTCAGTGGCGGCCCCAACCTTGATGACGGCAACTCCGCCTGCCAGCTTGGCCACGCGTTCCTGCAGTTTTTCGCGGTCGTAGTCGCTGGTGGCATCTTCGATTTGCTTGCGAATCAGTGCCACACGGCCCTTGATGGCGTTTTCGTCGCCGGCACCGTCAATGATGGTGGTGTCTTCCTTGCCGATCTCGATGCGCTTTGCGCGACCCAGTTCGTTCAGGGTGACTTTTTCCAGTGACAGCCCCACTTCTTCTGCGATCACCGTGCCGCCGGTCAGGATGGCAATGTCTTCCAGCATGGCCTTGCGACGATCGCCAAATCCTGGCGCCTTGACCGCAGTGGTCTTGAGGATGCCGCGGATGTTGTTGACCACCAGGGTGGCCAGCGCTTCACCTTCCACTTCTTCTGCAATGATCAGCAGCGGACGGCCTGCCTTGGCGACTTGCTCCAGTACGGGAAGCAGGTCACGGATGTTGGAAATCTTCTTGTCGTGCAGCAGTACAAAGGGATCTTCCAGCAATGCGATCTGGCGATCGGGATTGTTGATGAAGTAGGGGGACAGGTAGCCGCGGTCGAATTGCATCCCTTCCACGACTTCCAGCTCGTTTTGCAGGCCGGAACCGTCTTCGACGGTGATGACACCTTCCTTGCCCACCTTGTCCATCGCCTGGGCGATGATTTCACCGATGGATTTGTCGGAGTTGGCGGAAATCGAACCCACCTGGGCGATTTCGGTGCTGGTGGTGCAGGGTTTGGACAGCTTCTTGAGTTCCTCGACCGTTGCCACGACGGCGCGATCGATGCCGCGTTTCAGATCCATGGGGTTCATGCCGGCGGCAACAAACTTCATTCCTTCCTGAACGATAGCTTGAGCCAGTACGGTGGCCGTCGTCGTGCCATCGCCGGCCACGTCCGAGGTCTTGGAAGCGACTTCCTTGACCATTTGGGCGCCCATATTTTCAAATTTGTCTTTCAGTTCGATCTCCTTTGCGACGGAGACCCCATCCTTGGTGATGGTGGGGGCGCCGAAGGAGCGCTCCAGAACGACGTTGCGGCCCTTGGGGCCTAGGGTGACCTTGACCGCGTCGGCCAGGATGTTGACGCCTACGACCATGCGGGATCGGGCGCTGTCATGAAAACGGACTTCTTTAGCTGCCATGTTTTAACTCCTGAACTTGGATTCCCGGCAGAGGCGCCCGGAACCATAAAATAAAGTGATCGATTAACCTTCTACAATGCCCATGATGTCTTCTTCGCGCATCACCAGCAGCTCATCGCCTTGAACCTTGACGGCTTGGCCGGAATACTTCCCGAAGAGCACCTTGTCGCCGACCTTCACGTCAAGCGCGCGGACCGTACCGTCTTCCAGAATCTTGCCTTTACCCACGGCCAGAACTTCGCCCTGGTCCGGTTTTTCGGTGGCGGTATCAGGGATCACGATGCCCGAGGCCGTCTTGCGCTCTTCTTCGAGGCGTTTGACAATCACGCGATCATGTAACGGACGAATTTTCATGCGAAATTTCTCCTGCGAGAGGGTTGATTAGGTAATTATTAGCACTCGGTATGTGCGAGTGCTAACAGTGTAAGGGTTGTCCATGCAGATTTCAATAGTGGTTTACCGGTGGGGCATCCTGTTGGGCCTGGGGTGGTGCCTGCTCTGGGGGGCTACCGGAGTGGCCCAAACCGTCCCTGAGCCCTCATTGCCCCCAGGCGTCATGCAGGCCCTGCTGGCGGCGCATATCCCCGCAGAGGCCCTATCCATTGTCGTGCAGGATGTTGCAACGCAAAATCAGGTGCTGCGTTGGAATGCGGAAGTGCCGCGCAATCCGGCGTCGCTGATGAAGTTGGTGACGACTTACTCCGCTTTGGTGGCCCTGGGGCCGACGAAAACATGGGATACCGAAATCAAGGGGGCAGAGCCTGTGGCGGGGGTCCTGGCGGGCAACTTGTACATCGCAGGGTCTGGCGACCCGGGGTTGACCTTGGAGCACTGGGAAACCCTGCTGCGCTCATTGAGAATCAGGGGGGTTCGCGACATCCATGGCGATCTCGTGCTAGATGTTGGCAAGTTTCAGGAGGGTACACAGGACCCCAACGGCTTTGATCATCAGGGGTTTCGCGCATACAACACGGTACCCGAAGCGCTTCAGGTGGGTTTCAAGGCGGTGAGTCTGACGCTGGAAGCGGTGGGGGAGCGGGTATTGGTGAATCCTAATTTTGATTTTCCAGGGTTGAAAATCGAAAACAGGCTGCTTCCCAGGGCGGGCTCCTGCCCCGAAGACTGGAAATCCACCTTTGATCGCAAGGTCAGCGACAACGGCCAGGAAGTGCAGGTCACGCTGGCTGGGGAATACGTGGCAAGTTGCGGCAAGAAAATGCTTTCTTACAGCATTTTGTCGAATGATGAATACATTCTGTCGACATTTTCCAAGATTTGGGGCGAGTTGGGTGGACACTTTTCCGGGAAAGTGGTGAAAGGAAAAGCCCCCGCTGGGCTGCCGTTACTGGCCATGCACCGTTCTCCACCCCTGGCAGAGCAGATTCGCGAGATCAACAAATTCAGCAACAATCTGATGGCGAGGACGCTGTACCTGGACTTAGGCTGGACCGAGGGGGTGGAATATGCCAGCGCAACGGCAAGCGCCCGTAAAGTCCAGGAAATCCTGGCGCGCGAAGGATTGAAGTTTCCCGAACTGGTCATGGAGAATGGTTCGGGCTTGTCACGCCAGGCCAGGATTTCAGCCGGGCACCTGAGCCAGTTACTGATCAAGGCTGCTCAAGGGCCCTATCAACCCGAGTTCGTCGCTTCGTTGGGACTGGTCGGGCTGGATGGAACCGTGGAAAAACGACTGCCAGGCGAGGGTCTGGAAGGGCGATTTCACCTCAAGACGGGTAGCCTGGAAGGCGTCAGTACCTTGGCCGGCTACGGACTGACCCGCTCTGGCCGCCCCCTGTCCTTGGTTGTGATGGTGAATCACCCCCAGGCAGCCGCATCAAAGCCTGTTCAGGATGCGTTACTGCGCTGGATTGGGAAAGAGTTGCAGGAAGATGCCCATTGGACGACGGCACATTTTTGAGTGTAATATGGGAAACGTGAGAATCCCGATTGGGGTTGCGTATAGGGTCGGATATAAATGAAGCGCCTTACAGCAAGTCGACTGTTTGTGGTTTGCCTGGCCGTGGTGATTGCGCCACTGTCTGTGGGGGCTCATGCCGAATCGGCCGGATGGTTTTCAGGCATCAGTGCCTTGCCCTTGACCATGGAGATGGACTCGGATGCCGGTTTTGATGGCAGCGCGCTGTCCAGCAAAAATCGCGTAGATGGGGTGCCCGGGCGTTCTGCAAGCGCCTTTTCTGCGGCCCCGCGGAGTTGGGTGCTCGGTGGAACCGGAACCCTGTCTCTCAACGATCGTTTCGGTTTCACCGGAAAATTGAGCAGCGTGCGCACAGACGGCGATACAACAAGCAACAGCGTGACTCATGGGCTGACAGATGCCCTGCCCTACAACATGATGGGCTTGGGTATGAAGTACGATATCACGCGCAGCCTGCGCTTTCAGGGCGGGTGGGATCGTTATCAGCTCAAGTATAACCGTATCAATGGCGATGCCGGGGTTGACCTGCTTTCCATTGGACTGAAATACGGCTTCTAGCCTGGCTTTACCCGGCCGCCAGCAACAAGTCTGCGGCCAGCCCCAGAAATACGGCCCCCCCCAACCAGTTGTTGTTCAGGAAAGCCTCAAAACAGAGCGTGCGGTCCCGAGTTCTGATCAGTAAAAAATGGTAGAGCGCAATGGCTGCAGCTACCAGCAGCCCTGCGCCGTAAACGATCCCCAAGTGCGCTGAAACCCCGACCCACGCAAGCGTTCCCAAGGCTGCCACATAGCACACCATGATGGCGGTGACTTCCCATCGCCCGAACAACAATGCCGAGGAATGAATCCCAAGGCGAACGTCGTCGTCCCGATCCACCATGGCGTACTCGGTGTCGTAAGCAATCGTCCAGAACAGATTGGCCAGCATCAGTTTGCCGGCAAGGAGAGGGACGGTACCGCTTACTGCGGCAAATGCCATGGGAATGCCAAATCCGAAGGCAATGCCCAGGTAGGCTTGCGGCAGGGGAAAAAATCGTTTCGTCAAAGGATAGCTGCCCGCCAGAAACAACGCAGGCAGGGACAGCGCCAATGTGAGCGCGTTACGCGTCAATACCAGGGCAAAGGCGACCAAGCTGAGCAAGATGGCCAATATCAGGGCTTCGCGCGGGGTGACCTCTCCTGTGGCCAGGGGCCGCTGACTGGTCCTGGCAACATGAGGATCGATCCTGCGGTCTGCAAGATCGTTCATGACGCAGCCCGCAGAACGCATCAACAGCGTGCCCAGTACAAAAACTGCGACATTGGTCAGGGAGGGGTGGCCGTGGCTGGCTAACCACAGTGCCCATAACGTGGGCCAAAGCAGCAGCAAGGTCCCGATGGGCTTGTCGAGGCGCATCAGGCGCCAGTAGGCGTTCAACCGTTTCATGCTGTTAGAAATTCCTGTCGTGACGACAACCAGCGGTCCAGATGTCGCCGGGCGCCATCGATGTCGCGGGTGATCCATAGATCAGCCCAGCGTCTTGCATGCTGCAATAAATCCTCGTCCTGCTCAAGGTCTGCAAAGCGCAGCAGCGGCGTGCCGCTTTGGCGCGCGCCGAAATATTCGCCAGGGCCACGAATCATGAGGTCCTGACGCGCGATTTCGAAGCCGTCCGTTTGTTCGAAGATGATCCTGAGGCGCGCACGCGCAAGCGCTGAAAGAGGCGGGTGATACAGCAGCACGCAAAACCCCTGGGTGGCGCCACGCCCCACCCGGCCGCGAAGCTGGTGAAGCTGGGCGAGTCCCATGCGCTCGGCGTGTTCAATGACCATGATGGAGGCATTGGGGACGTCCACGCCAACTTCAATGACGGTCGTCGCAACCAGCAACTGCAGCGCACCGCTGGAAAACTGGCGCATGATTTCTGACTTTTCGGCAGGGGAGAGGCGCCCGTGAATCAGCGCCGTTCGAAGCTCCGGAAAAATGCTGGAAATACGCTCAAAGGTTTCCACCGCGGTTTGCAACTGCAGGGCTTCGGACTCTTCAATCAGGGGGCAGACCCAGTAGGCTTGCCCTCCCTGCAGACAGGTTTCGCGAATCCGCGCAATGACGGCATCCCTTCTCGCATCGTTGATCAGTTTCGTGACGATGGGCTTGCGCCCGGCCGGCAGCTCGTCAATGACGGAAACATCGAGGTCGGCGAAATAGCTCATGCTGAGCGTCCGGGGAATGGGGGTCGCGCTCATCATCAACTGGTGCGGCTGGCCATGCCCCCCCCGATCAGCTTTCTTGCGCAGGGCGAGTCGCTGTTCCACGCCAAAACGGTGCTGTTCATCGATGACGACAAGCCCCAATGCCTTGAAAACCACGGGGCCCTGGATCAGGGCATGGGTCCCGACCACGAGTTGCGCCGTGCCCGAGGCGACCTGTTGCAGCGCAGCCTCCTTTTCCTTCTTGCGCAGACTGCTGGTGATCCATACGGTGGAAATGCCCATGGGCTGCAGGAGCTGCTCGATTTTTCGAAAATGCTGTTCAGTCAGAATTTCGGTGGGCGCCATCAGGGCCGCCTGAAATCCTGCGGCGATGGCACGCAGGCAGGCCAGGGCAGCCACGACGGTTTTCCCGCTGCCCACATCGCCTTGCAGCAGGCGGTGCATGGGGTGTGTACGCGAAAGATCGGACTCGATTTCTTGCAGGACCCGGTTCTGGGCCTGGGTCAGAGTGAACGGCAAACTTTGCAAAAACCGTTCGCGTTGCTGTTCGAAAGCGGCAAAGGCAGGTGCACGCAGTGCGAGGCGTTCGCGATGATGAAGACGCATGGAGATCTGCTGCGCCAGCAGCTCGTCGAACTTGAGCCTGCGCCAGGCAGGGTGCGTGCGTTGGTCCAGCTGTTGTTGCGATACCCCGGCATGGGGATGGTGCAGCAGTTTCACGCTGTCCGCAAACGGGGCAAGCTGCAGCGCGTCGCGCAACGCATCAGGCAGAGTATCGGACAGATCCAGGCGGTCCATAGCCAGGTTGATGCAGCGTCTCAGAGTGACTTGCGACAGGCCGGCGGTCGTGGGATAGACGGGCGTGAGCGTTTGCGGCAAGGGGACGGCTTCACCGATGACCTGATATTTGGGGTGGATCATTTCCGAACCCTGGCGGCCTTGCCGCAGCTCGCCCAAAAGACGCAATCGGGTCCCGGCAGCCATCTGCCGCAACTGGCTGCCATAAAAATTCAAAAACCGTAATGTGATCTCGCCGCTTGAATCGCGTACCCGAACGCGCAGCGTCCGTTTGGGACGATACTGAACCTCGGTATCCATGACCTCGACTTCCAGGCATCCGGTCTGACCATAGAACAGGTCGCTGATCTGCACAATGCGCGTTTCATCGTCATAACGCAAAGGAAGATGGAGGATGAGGTCAAACTGCGTTCGAATGCCCAGCTTGCTGAGGCGGGACAGGGTGGTCGGCGCAATCCCCATGTCCTGCAGGGAAGACATCGATCCACTCAGTGGCCGAGGACCATGACCCCATCAATTTCCACCAGGGCACCGCGCGGCAGGGAAGCCACCCCCACGGCGGCGCGCGCCGGGAAGGGCGGCGAGAAATACCGGGCCATTGCTTCATTGACCTTGGCAAAATGCGCCAAATCGGTCAGGAAGACCGTGACGCGAACCAGGTCGCCGAGGTCGCCACCCGCCGCCTGGGCGACGGCCTTCAGGTTGTCGAGGACGCGCACGATCTGGGCATCAATCCCCTCCACCAACGTCATGGAACCCGGGTCCAGCCCGATTTGGCCGGACAGATAGACGGTGTCGCCGACGCGTACAGCCTGGGAGTACGTCCCGATGGCGCTCGGTGCATCGGCAGTGGAAACGATGGATTTGGTCATGGTGTCCTCTTGAAGATTAGCTTTGAACCCTGGTGATACGTACGACTTCAGGGATTTCTCGTAAATGGTGCAACAGGGTGGCCAAGTGGGTGCGATCCTTGACCTGGACCGTGAAGTTGATTTCCGTATAGGTGCCGTCGGGCTTGGCGATGGATACACTGTCGATGTTGGATTGGGCGTCGGCGATGGCGGAGGCCACGGTGGCCAGAACACCGCGACGGTTGACCACCATCAGCTTGATGGCCACATCGAACAGCTTACCAGTGTTGTTTTCCCACTCCACGTCCACCCATTTGTCCGGATCGGCGCGGAACTGCCGGATGGCGCGGCAATCCTGGGTGTGGATCAGAAGCCCTTGCCCTTTCTTGATGATGCCAATGATGGGATCGCCGGGAATGGGGCGGCAACAATGGGCAAACTGGACGGCGACGCCTTCGCTTCCACGGATCGTGATCGAGCCCTGCCCCTCCAGGGACTGCATGTCCGAACGGGACAGCAGGGCGCGTGCAACGACGATATTGAGCCGGCGCCCCAATCCGATTTCAGCCAGCACTTCCTTGCGCGATTTGCAGCGATCGCCCTTCAGCAACTGCTCCCACTGGCTGGATTTGATGTCGGCCGGGTTGACCTTGAGAGCGCGCAGCGCCTGGTTGAGCAGACGTTCGCCCAGTTCTACAGACTCGTCCAGCAGCATGGTGCGCAGATAGTGGCGAATTTTCGAACGGGCCTTGGCAGTCACGACATAGTTCAGCCAGGCCGGGTTGGGTGCCGCGTTTTCTGCCGTGATGATTTCTACCCGATCGCCGTTGGAAAGCGGTGTACGAAGCGGGGCGAGCTCATTGTTGATCTTGGCGGCGACACAGCGATTGCCGACGTCGGTATGAACATCGTAGGCAAAATCCACCGGAGTCGAACCTTTGGGGAGCGATTTGATCATTCCCTTGGGCGTAAAAACATAGACCTCGTCCGGGAACAAATCGACTTTCAGGTGTTCGAGAAACTCGACGGCATCGCCACTTTCGGTCTGGATTTCAAGCAGGGACTGCAACCACTGGTGCGTCTTTTTCTGCACGTCGCTCAAGGGCGTGTCGGAGGATTTATACAGCCAGTGCGAAGCCACGCCTGCTTCGGCAATTTTGTGCATCTCGTGGGTACGGATCTGGATTTCGATGGGGGTGCCGAAAGGGCCGAACAGCGTCGTGTGCAGGGATTGATAACCGTTGGCCTTGGGGATGGCAATGTAATCCTTGAATTTTCCCGGAATGGGTTTATACAGCGTGTGTAAGGCACCCAGCGCGAGATAGCACGCTGCAACATCCTTGACCAGGATCCTGAAGCCGTAAATATCCAGGACCTCCGAGAAGGAGAGCGATTTGCCGAGCATTTTGTTGTAGATGCTCGAGAGGTGTTTTTCGCGTCCGGTGACCTGGGCATCCACCCCGAAAGCCGTCAGACGTTGGTTGATGGACGTCAGGATCTTGCCGACCACCTCGCGTCGGTTGCCACGCGCCGCCCGGATGGCCTTGGTCAGAACCTGATAGCGATTTGGGAACAGATACCGAAAGCCCAGGTCCTGCAACTCTTGAAATACGGCGTGCAATCCCAACCGGTTGGCAATGGGGCCGTAGATGTCCAGCGTCTCACGGGCGATGCGGCGCTGTTTGCCGGCATCCATGGCCTCCAGCGTGCGCATGTTGTGGAGCCTGTCCGCCAGTTTGATCAGGATGACGCGGACGTCGCGGGCCATGGCCAGCAACATCTTGCGGAAGTTTTCTGCCTGGGCCTGCTGCTCCGTCTGGAACTCCAGGCGGTCGAGCTTGCTGACGCCATCCACCAGCTCGCTCACCGATTTCCCGAACTGCTGTGCGATCTCGTTTGAGGTGGTACTGGTATCCTCAACCGTGTCGTGCAACAGGGCGGCCATCAGGGCCTGGGGGTCGAGGTGCCATTCCGCCAGAATGGTGGCGACTGATAGAGGGTGGGTGATGTAAGGGTCGCCGCTTTTGCGGAACTGTCCCTCGTGCGCCAATGCGGCGACCCTGAAAGCCTCTTCGATCTGGACGACGTCTGCGGGGCGCAGGTAGGTGGCAGCAACCTCGGTCAGCGTAGCCGGCGAAATGGGTTGGGAGGCTAGGGCCGGGGCAGAGGGGGACACGGGTTATCTGGGTTTAGGCAGGCACCTTGTTGAGGATTTCCATCCCGATTTTTCCAGCCGCAATCTCCCGTAACGCGATGACAGTCGGCTTGTCCTTGTTGGGCTCGACGAGAGGGGTGGAGCCCGAAGCGATTTGCCGCGCACGATAGGTGGCGGCCAAGGTCAATTCAAAGCGGTTATGGATGGAGTGCAGTGCGTCGTCAACGGTGATACGAGCCATGGGGAAACCTTCAATTCGATGTAATTAACGGAACAAATCGGCGTAGCGGGGATATTGCCGGCTGCGTTGGCACCGTGCAGCGCGCACGATGGCAGTCAGATCCTTCGCCGCTTCGGCGAACTCATTGTTAATAATAGCATAATCGAACTCGTTCTCATGGCTGAGGTCTTCGCGGGCCAAAGCCAGGCGCTTCTCGATGACCTCCAGGGGGTCCTTGCCGCGCGCCAGGAGCCGTTCACGCAAGGCTTCCAGCGAGGGGGGGAGGATGAAAATACTGATGGCATCCATGAATAACGCGCGCACCTGTCGCGCGCCCTGCCAGTCGATCTCCAGTACGACGTCGCGTCCCTGGTCGAGGCTATGGCGGATATCGGCTGACGAGGTCCCGTAAAAATTTCCGTAGACTTCGGCAGACTCGAGAAATTCGCCGCGTTCCTGCATGCCGTGAAAAACGTCGTGTGATACGAAATGATACTCGCGGCCATCCACTTCACCGGGGCGCGGAGGGCGGGTCGTGTGCGAAATGGAAAGCCGTATCCCCGGGTCGGCTGCGATCAGGGCAGCGACCAGGCTGGATTTTCCGGCGCCCGAGGGAGCCGCGATAATGAAAATTTGGCCGTTCATTCGATGTTCTGGACTTGCTCGCGCATTTGCTCGATCAGGACTTTCATGTCCATGGCGGTGCGTGAGACTTCTGTGGAAACGGATTTCGATCCCAGGGTATTGGCTTCCCGGTGCAGTTCCTGCATCAGGAAATCAAGGCGCTTGCCTACGGCACCACCAGACTCAAGAATGCGTTGGACCTCCTGGAGATGTACCTTGAGGCGGGAGAGCTCTTCTTCGATGTCGATTCGCGCTGCAAACAAAACCACTTCCTGGCGTACGCGCTCCTCCTCGTGGGTTCCCAGCGCATCCCGCAGGCGGGAGGACAGACGTTCCTGAAAGGCGGTGACCAGGGCGGGAACATGTGGAGTCAGGGCATCCGCAAGTTGTACCATGCTGTCCACGCGCTCCAACAGGAAGGCCTTCAGTTTGGCGCCTTCCCGAGCCCGCGATTCAGTCAGGGTCTGGAGCACGATTTCTGCGAGGGCCTGACAGTCCGCTTCGAGTGAAAGGTCGGTTCCCGCGTCCTGACGCAGTACCCCGGGCCATTGCAGGATTTCTCCCACGGAAAGGGGGGTCGCATCAGGAAATACTTCCTGGACGATGGTACTGGCCGCACGCAGTTGCTCCAGGGCCTCGGTATCCGGGGATGCGGCCTGGGCCGTCGTTTCTGCGCGACGCCACTCGATGCGGCAGTCCACCTTGCCGCGCTTCAGGCTGCTGGCGATGCGGTCCCGCAGTCCGGGTTCCAGCATGCGCAAAGGCTCGGGAGTGCGAAACTGGATTTCGAGGTAGCGGTGATTGACGCTTTTGAGTTCCAACGCCAACGTGCCCCAGGGAAGGTCCCGGGTGGCCGCTGAGAATCCGGTCATACTGTAAACGGTCGCCACTGTGGCAGGCTCATCGACGGTTTTAGACGCGACATCATACTCCAGTTGCATCGCCAAAGGCGGTAAACTAGCAGTCTGGAATGTTTCAAAATCATCGAGGAAGTTCATGCGACCCAGTCAACGCCGCCCAGATCAACTGCGCCCCATCCGCTTTGCGCGGGGCTATACCCGGCACGCCGAAGGCTCGGTCCTGGTGGAGTTTGGGGATACGCGGGTTCTTTGCACTGCCAGCGTGGAAGACAAGGTTCCGGGGTTTTTGAAGGGTCAGGGCCGAGGTTGGCTGACTGCCGAGTACGGCATGCTGCCCCGTGCCACCGATACCCGCAACAAGCGCGAAGCCGTTTCCGGCAAGCAATCCGGCCGGACACAGGAAATCCAGCGCCTTATCGGGCGCTCCCTGCGTGCTGTAGTCGATCTCGAACTGCTGGGGGAGCGTACGTTGCAAATGGATTGCGATGTCCTACAGGCTGACGGTGGCACGCGCACCGCAAGCATCACAGGGGCCTACCTCGCCCTGGAAGATGCCGTCGCCAGTTTGGTGCGAGACGGTTTACTGGCGCAGTCCCCCATCCTTCAACCCGTTGCAGCAATTTCCGTCGGGATTTTTGAGGGATTTCCGGTGCTGGATCTGGATTACGACGAAGACTCCTGCTGCGACACGGATATGAATGTGGTCATGACGGCCGATGGCCATTTTGTGGAGATTCAGGGCACAGCCGAAGGCGCGCCCTTCCGGCGCAGCGAAGTGGACGCGTTGCTGGACCTGGCGGCAGCAGGCTGCAAAGAGCTCTTTGCGTTGCAACGACAGGCCCTGGAATCGCCCGTGTCAGGGTCATGATGAAGCGTCTGGTTTTGGCCAGCCGAAACCCGGGCAAGCTGCGCGAATTGCAGGCCTTGCTGCAGCCACTCGATTGGGAGGTGATCCCCCAGGACGACCTTCAGATCGAGGAAGCGCCCGAGCCGCATCCCACCTTTGTTGAGAATGCGCTCGCCAAGGCCAGGCATGCCGCGCTGCATAGCGGACTGCCGGCGCTCGCGGACGATTCTGGCCTCTGTGTGGATGCCCTGGGGGGCGCACCCGGTGTGATTTCGGCTCATTATGCCGGCGAGCCGAAATCTGATCTGCGTAACAACGAGAAACTGGTCCACGATGTGCAGGGCATGAAAGACCGGGGTGCCCACTACTATTGCGTCCTGGTCCTGGTGCGTTCGGCCCAGGATCCCGAACCGCTGATTGCTGAAGGGCGATGGGACGGGGAAGTCATCTTGTCGCCCCGAGGCCAGGGGGGATTTGGTTACGACGCCTATTTCTATCTTCCAGAGCAGGGGTGCACCGTGGCGGAACTTGCGGCTGCGGACAAAAACCGGATCAGCCACCGGGCCCAGGCCCTGGCACGGCTGTTGGACCGGTTGCGCACCCAGGCCTTGACCTGATGGAGGGGGATGATGCAGCTCACGAATGGTGCAGCCATTCACATTGCTACCCCACCCCCCCTTTCGCTCTATGTGCATCTTCCGTGGTGCATTCAAAAATGCCCATATTGCGACTTCAACTCGCACGAGCTTCGCGGCGACCTGCCTGAGGCCCGTTACATCGAGGCGTTGATAAGCGATCTCGAATCTGCCTTGCCGTGGATATGGGGACGTCGCGTCCGCTCGGTATTTTTTGGCGGAGGCACCCCCAGCCTGCTGTCGGAACGCGGCATGAACGAATGCCTGGATGCGATCCGGGCGCGCCTGCCGTTGGTCCCGGAAGCAGAGATCACGCTCGAAGCCAATCCGGGGACTTTTGAGAGGGCGCGTTTTGAGGCGTATCGGCGTGCAGGCATCAACCGCTTGTCTGTCGGCATCCAGAGTTTTAACGATACCCATCTCAAGGTGCTTGGGCGCATTCATGATGCCGATGCGGCACGTCGTGCCGTGGAGATCGCCGCGCATCATTTTGACAATTTCAATCTGGATCTGATGTACGGACTGCCGGAACAGACACTGGCGCAGGCGCTGGCGGATGTGGACACCGCACTTTCCTTCAAACCGACGCATCTGTCCTGTTACCAGTTGACGCTGGAGCCGAATACCCCCTTCCACCACGCTCCCCCAGCGTTGCCCGACCATGACCGCGCAGCCGAAATGGGCGACGCCATTCAGGCGCGTGTGATCGAGGCAGGGTTTGACCACTACGAAACGTCGGCTTTTGCGAGACCGAGCTTTCGCTGCGCGCATAATCTCAATTATTGGACTTTTGGGGATTACCTTGGCATCGGAGCGGGTGCACATGGCAAGCTGTCATTTCAGGACAGGATTGTCCGACAGATGCGACACAAACACCCCGAGGCCTACATGAAAGCCGTGGCGCAGGGCAACGCCATTCAGGAATCGCACGAGGTGGCAACGGAAGCCGTTCCCTTTGAATTCATGATGAACGCCCTGCGGCTGCGAGATGGCGTTCCTGCCGCACTGTTCGAGGAACGCACTGGCGTGTCGTTGCTGCGCATCGTGCCCACCCTGGACGAAGTGGAAGCGCTGGGATTGATCCAGCGGGACTGGCAGTGGATTCGTCCCACGCCGCTTGGACAGCAGTTCCTCAACGAGTTGCTGCAACATTTCTTGCCGGAGGGACCATGAGCGATCTGGAGTTTCGTCTCAAGCAAACATCGCTGGGTTGGGTGCCCATGGTGGCCAGTGCAAGGGGGCTGCGTTGGGCCTCCCTGGCGTCGGACCAGGAGCGTGCGCTCTTTCTTGCGAACTGCCAGTTTCCCGAGCTGCCTTTGCATGGCGCACGAAGAGCGTCGCGTCAGGCCGCCTTGTTTGAGGACTGGTTCGACGCATTGGTGGGGGCCGTCGAATACCCTGGCAAACCTTGGCAAGCACCACTGGATGTGCACGGCACGCCTTTTCAACAGGCGGTCTGGCAGGCGCTGCAAGACATTCCGGCAGGCTCGGTGTGGACTTACGGACAGGTGGCGGAATATCTGGGGCGTCCGCGGGCGACCCGTGCCGTGGGAAGCGCCTGTGGTGCCAATCCCATCCCGTTTCTGGTGCCCTGCCATCGCGTGGTTGCCAGCAACGGCGGGCTGGGCGGGTTTGGGCTGGGTTTGGAAGTGAAGCGGATACTGCTGGAGCGCGAGGGATTACGCTACTAAATTTTTTTGAAGATCACGTCCCACACGCCATGTCCCAAGCGTAGGCCCCGCTGTTCAAATTTTGTCAAAGGCCGGTACTGGGGACGGTCCGCATAAGCGTCGGCAGTGTTTTTCAATTGTGGTTCGGCGCTGAGCACCGTCAACATCTGTTGCGCATAATCTTCCCAGTCCGTGGCCAGGTGCAGCACTCCGCCCCTTTTCAGGCGGCTTGCCAGCAATCGCACGAAATCAGGCTGGATCAGGCGGCGTTTGTGGTGCCTGGCTTTGGGCCAGGGGTCGGGAAAGAAGATGTGGATGCCGTCCAGGGATTCGGGTAACAACATGCCCCGTACGACCTCGACGGCATCATGCCGCATGACCCGTATGTTGGTGACGCCGGTTTCGGCGATGCGTTTAAGCAGGCTGCCGATCCCTGGCGTATGGACATCAATGGCCAGAAAATCCTTTTCCGGCATGTGCTGTGCGATGGCAACGGTCGTTTCTCCCATGCCAAATCCAATTTCCAGAATCAAGGGCGCCTTTCGTCCAAATAGCGGGGAAGCGTCCTGGATCCCAGGAGGGGCAGGGGTGAAGGAAAGGCCCCAGCGGGGCCAGAGCTGTTCGAAGGCGCGTTGCTGCGCCGAGGATACCCTCCCCTGACGCAGGACGTAACTGCGGATGGGCCTGGGATCGGGATTCAACGAATCAATCCGCTTGTGGGTGAACTGGGGGAGGCCTGATAGGTTTTTTTGGCCATGCGACCTGCCAGGAAAGCTTCACGCCCCGCCTCCACCCCTTTTTTCATGGCGGAGGCCATTAGAACCGGGTCTTTGGCCTGGGCGATGGCGGTGTTCATCAGGACGCCTGAGCAGCCCAGCTCCATGGCGATGGCAGCATCCGATGCGGTGCCCACGCCGGCATCCACGATGACGGGAACCTTGGCGTTGTCAATGATGATGCCAAGGTTCCAGGGATTGAGGATGCCCATTCCCGAACCGATCAGGGAGGCCAGCGGCATGATGGCGACGCAGCCCAGTTCCTCGAGGCGTTTGGCCATGATGGGGTCGTCGCTGCAATACACCATGACTTGAAATCCGTCGCGAATCAGTGTTTCTGCTGCAGAGAGCGTCTCGACCATGTTGGGGAAGAGGGTATGAGGGTCCCCAAGGACTTCGAGCTTGACGAGGTTGTGCCCGTCCAGCAGTTCACGGGCAAGGCGCAAGGTGCGTACTGCATCCTGCGCGGTATAACATCCGGCCGTATTGGGGAGCAGGGTATAGCGGGATGGCGGGATGGCGTCCAGCAAATTCGGTTCGTTCGGGTTTTGGCCGATGTTGGTGCGACGGATCGCAACGGTGACGATTTCCGCACCGCTTGCCTCGATGGCTTTTTGGGTTTGATCGAAGTCTGCATACTTGCCCGTGCCCACCAGCAGGCGCGAACGAACGGGTTTCCCGGCGATGACGAATGGGTCGAGGTTCATGGTAAAGGTCTTAAAAAGTCAGCCGCCGCCGACGGCAACCACGATTTCGAGGTGGTCCCCCGCAGCCAGGAAGGTTTCGTCAAAGCGGCTTCTGGGAACGATTTCCCCGTTTCTTTCCACAGCAATGCGGCGTTGAGCCAGCTCAAGTTGAGCAATCACCTGGGTCACCGTGGGGGCTGTTTCAAAGCGGCAATCCTGACCGTTGATGGTAAGCTGTATCACGGGCGTCGAGTATCCTTAATGGGTCCATTCTACCATGAGCGCATGGCTTCTCATTGAGGCCTGTCTTGAAATTGGCGTAGAATAGCCGCTTTCCGCGGGTGTAGCTCAATGGCAGAGCAGAAGCTTCCCAAGCTTAAGACGAGGGTTCGATTCCCTTCACCCGCTCCAACGCATGCCAGGTGCGACGTTGCCTGATTTCTCGGCGAGGGTTGTCGCGTGGCAACGGGCGTACGGTCGGCACGACCTGCCCTGGCAGGGTACCCGCGATGCTTACCGGATCTGGGTGTCTGAAATCATGCTCCAGCAAACCCAGGTTGCCACGGTCATTCCCTATTACCAACGTTTCCTGGCACGCTTCCCCGATGTCCTGACCCTTGCTGCGGCAGATGAAGAGGCCGTGTTGACCCACTGGTCCGGGCTGGGCTATTACGCCAGAGCACGCAATTTGCATCGCGCCGCACGGAAGGTGGCGGAACGCCCCGGAGCCGGATTTCCAGGAGATGTCGCAGGGCTCATGGCACTTCCAGGAGTGGGGCGGTCCACCGCAGCGGCCATTGCGGCCTTTGCCTACGGCCAAAGGCATGCCATTCTGGACGGGAACGTTAGGCGCGTGTTGACGCGCGCGTTTGCCGTGCCGGGCTATCCGGGCCATACGGCGGTAGAGAAAGCATTGTGGGCCCTTGCGGAAGACCTGCTTCCAGAAAACCATATTGAAGCCTATACCCAGGGACTGATGGACATCGGGGCGACCCTTTGTACGCAAAGACAGCCGCGTTGCAACGAGTGCCCCCTGCATCAGTGCTGTCAGGCACGCCTGACACAGGCCGTTTCACGCTACCCTGCTCCCAAACCAGCACGCGCAATTCCGGAACGTACCACGCGGATGCTGTTGGTCCGCCGGGGGGAGCACTTGCTTCTGGAAAAGCGGCCGAATGGCGGCATCTGGGGCGGGCTGTGGAGTTTTCCGGAAATTTCCCTGGAAGAGGATCCCGTGGCGAGCCTCAGGGAGCGATGGGGGCTGGAGGCTCATCCCCTGTCGGCGTTGCCGCCGCTGCGCCACGCATTCACGCATTATCGGCTGCATATCCACCCGTTTTACCTGTCGGTCGGCCCCGACACTGCGCCTGCCGAGGGTGCAGGGCTGTTGTGGCTGGACCGGTCAGATGTTGCCGGGGCTGCAGTGCCGACGCCGGTACGAAAAATTCTGAGACTACTCGACCAACTCGCGGTGAATGACCCGGACGGCGTGCTTGGCCTGGAGCGCATGGGCCAGTGATTCGGCCAGATAGACTGAACGATGTTGCCCACCGGTACAGCCAATGGCCACGGTCAGTGCGGTCCGGTTATCACGGATGAAATCAGGCGCCCAGCGGCTGACAAACTGATAGATGTCTTCGAACATGCGCTGGGTCATGGGAATGCTTTCGAGAAAACGAATGATTTCAGGGTCCTTGCCGCTGAGTGGACGGAGCCTCGGGTCGTAGAAGGGGTTGGGAATGCACCGGACATCAAATACGAAATCCGCATCCAGCGGGATGCCGTGTTTGAAGCCAAAGGATTCAAAAAACAGAGTCAATCGCGATGGGTCCAGCTGGACAAAATCGCGGACCCACGCACGTAGGGTGTTGGGTGAGACGTTGGTCGTGTCAATGCGACGCGCAATCCCCGCCGCGGCTTCCAGCAGGGTGCGTTCGGCGCGGATGCATTCGGCGATGGAAAGTTGCCCATTGGCAAGGGGGTGAGGTCGTCGGGTTTCGGAAAAGCGCCGGACAAGCTCCTGTTCGCTGGCATCCAGAAACAACAAGCGTACGTCCAGTCCTTCCTCGCGCAGGGAAGCCAGGGTGTCAGGAAGACGTTTGACCGCTTCCCCTCCCCTGGCGTCGAGGGTCAGGGCAATGCGGTGTTCGCCGCGTTCCACCAGTCCCTCGATGACCACGGTTACAAAAGCGAGCGGCAGATTGTCCATCGCAAAATAGCCCGCGTCCTCGAGAACACGTAATGCCACGGATTTTCCAGATCCTGAAAGGCCGCTGATCAGGACGATCTGGGGCGCCGTCGTTACGGGCGAGGTTGCCGTGTCAGTCATGAGGTTCCGAGTCGGGCAGGAGCTGCTCCTCGGCCATGTATTCTGCCTGACGTCGGACAAACTGCTCGGTGCTGTCAATGCCGCGCTGCGAAAGGATGAAATTGCGCGTGGCTGCCTCAACCAGCACCGCCAGGTTGCGTCCGATGGCAACGGGCAGCACGACGCGTGGTACTTCAAGGCCCAGAATGTTCTGGGTCTTGAGATTGCCGGGCAATCGGTCCAGGGCGGACAAGTCGCCACCTGGAGGACGCTCCAGGTGCACGATCAGCTTCAGGTTTTTGCGGGGACGCACGGCCGTCTCGCCAAAAATCGAGCGTATGTTGATCAGCCCCAACCCGCGCACTTCCAGAAAATCGCGCAGCAGTGGCGGGCACCGGCCCTGCAGTGTTTCGGGACCGATTCGGTAGAGCTCCACGACATCGTCAGCCACCAGCCCATGACCGCGCGTAATCAGTTCCAGCGCCAGTTCGCTCTTTCCGACGGCGGAGTCTCCCGTGATCAGGACGCCTACCTCCAGAATGACCATGAACACGCCGTGCAGCGTAATTTCCTCGGCCAGTTCCTGGCTGAGGTAGTGCCGCAACAGGTTGATGACCGTGGCGCTTGGAACGGGAGAGCCGATCACCGGAACTCCGTGCGCATCGGCTGCTGCCCCCAACGCTTCCGGGAGCAGTCCGCCGTCCGCGATGATGATCGTGGCCAGGTCTTCAGAAAAAATATTGTCGAAGGCGCGTTGCAGCGCGATGCCATCCAGTCCAAGCAGGTAAGTGATTTCCATGTGCCCGAGCACCTGGAACCGATGGGGGTGGGTCAGATTGAGGTGCGCGATGAGGCCGGCGCGAGGGTCCGTAAGACTCCCCACCGGCGCCGTTCTCTGGCAACCATGGCGTCCCGCCAACCAGACGAGATTGAGTTTCTCGCGGTTTTCGTTAAACAGCCGCTGAACGCTGACGTCGGGCATTTGGAGTCCATTCGTTCAGAATGTGCCAGGCCTGCGACGCATCGACTGCCGCTAACAGCGCTTGACGTAATTCGGGGTCATTGAACATTTCTGCGATTTCTCCCAGCAGTTTCAGATGCTGTTCATTGGCGTGTTCGGGCACCAGAAGGGCGAATGCCATTTTGACGTTTTGTCCGTCCGGAGAATCGAAAGGAATGTCGCCTGAAATCCTGATGAACGCGCAGAGCGTGTCCCGCAGTCCCTTCAGTCGCCCATGGGGCAGGGCAAAGCCATGGCCCAGTCCCGTGGACCCCAGTTTCTCGCGATTGAACAAGGCGTCAAAAACCTGGCTGCGGGAAATCTGATGGTGGTTCTCGAACAGAATCCCGATCTGTTCAAACAAACGTTTTTTGCTGGTGACGTCCAGGTCCAGAAGGACGTGGCCTGGATCAAGCAGCTGTTGAATGGAAATCATGGTTCGCAGGGGAAATCAGTCAGCAGCCAGGTGTTTGATAGGCTGCCCATTGCGCTGGTCGTGCTGCTTTTCCTTGTGACGGATGATCTGGCGGTCAAGCATGCGGACCAGTTCGTCAATGGCGACGTACATGTCAGGGTTCGTGGTCTCGACGAACAGATCGCGACCATTGACGTGCACATTGGCCTCCACGTGCTGGTTGAGTTTCTCCACCGTGAGAATCACGCTGACATCCATGGGGCTGTCAAAATGGCGTTTGACCCGTTCCAGTTTGTCCACGACATAGTCCCGGATCGCCGGGGTGATTTCGATGTGCTGTCCTGTGACTGTGACATTCATTTTGAGCTCCCTCAAATAAACTACAGCGCTTTACGTTGGCTGGCCGGGTGGATTTGCAACGCTTCACGATATTTGGCCACGGTGCGACGTGCCACTACAAGGCCCTGGTGGGCCAGAATATCCGAAATCCGATGGTCAGACAGCGGGTTTCTGCGATCCTCGGCGCTGATCAACTGCTTGATGAGCGCCCTGATTGCGGTGGAGGAAGCGGCCCCTCCGGCTTCCGTCCCCACATGGCTGCTGAAAAAATATTTCAATTCGAAAAGCCCGCGCGGAGTCAGCATGTACTTTTGCGTCGTGACCCTGGATATCGTGGATTCGTGAAGTCCAAGAATATCAGCAATTTCCCTCAGAACAAGAGGTCTCATGGCGACTTCGCCGTGTTCAAGAAAATTTTGCTGACGTTCGACGATGGCTTCGGAGACACGCAGGATGGTATCGAACCGTTGCTGGACATTTTTGATCAACCATCGGGCTTCCTGTAGCTGGCTTGACAGCTGACCACCGGGATCGCGTCCGCTTTTCATGAGATTGGCGTACAGGGCATTGATGCGCAATCGGGGCATGGCCTCCCGGTTGAGCGTGACGCGCCATTTTCCTTTGACCCTTTTGACGATGACATCCGGTGCGACGTAACGGGTCTCACTCTGCACGAAGGCGGATCCGGGTTTGGGATTCAGTCGGGTGATCAGTTGGCGCGCCTGACGCAGGGTTTCGTCGCCGATTCCCAATGCCTTTTTGAGGCGGGGGACATCGCGTGCCGCCAGCAAAGGCAGGTGATGCCTGACGATGGACAGTGCTGCAGCCCGTCCTTCCATGGATTCTGGCAGCGCCTGCAATTGCAGTGCAAGACACTCGGACAGATCGTGCGCTCCTACCCCGGCAGGATCCAGAGATTGCAACAGGCGCAGCGCGACCTGGATCTCTTCCGGTTCGACGGCCAGCGATTCGGGGCAGGTTGCCAGCATTTCCTCCACGGTCAGGGGCAAGTACCCGGATTCGTCCAGATTGGCCAGAAGCAGCGACATCAACTGATGGTCACGCTCGTTGAGCGGCATGAGACGCAGCTGGGCGGACAGATGGTCCATGAGCGTGAGGAAATTGCCGGCCTGTTGCGGTGACTCGGGCTCGTCCTCGTGATCGTGCCAGGTGCCTCCCAGAAATTCATCGGGACTCCAGGCCTCGGACGGCTCCCAGTCACCCGAAGATTCCGCCTCGCCACTGTCCATTCTGTCGTGGGATGCTTCTTGCAAGGACGGGAAGGTCTGGGGTTCTGCGTCCGGATCTTCGCGTTCGAGCAGCGGGTTTTGCATCAGGAATTTTTCCAGTTCCTGATCGAGCTCCATTGTGGAAAGCTGCAGCAAACGGATGGACTGCTGCAGTTGCGGTGTTAACGCCAGATGCTGCGAATGTTTGAGCTGTAGGTTGACCTTCATGGCTCAAAGCTTGAAATGTTCACCCAGATACACCTTCCTCACGCTCTCATTATAGATGATTTCATCGGGGTGGCCAGCGGCCAGGACGGAGCCCTGGTTGATAATGTAGGCACGATCGCAGATGCCGAGCGTTTCACGCACATTATGGTCGGTGATCAGTACGCCGATGCCGCGTTGCTTGAGAAAACGAATGATTTGCTGGATGTCCATGACCGCGATGGGATCGACGCCGGCGAAGGGCTCATCCAGCAGGATGAAGCGCGGTTTGGTTGCCAGGGCGCGGGCGATTTCAACGCGACGACGCTCACCCCCGGAAAGGCTGATGGCCGGGTTGTTGCGCAGGTGGGCAATGTGGAGTTCGTCGAGCAGCTCATCCAGTTCCTGGGCGCATTCCTGTTCGGAAAGGCCGCGCAGCTCCAGGATCGAGCGGACATTCTCTGCCACGGTCATGCGCCTGAAAATGGAGGCTTCCTGAGGCAGATAGGATAGTCCAAGCTGAGATCTGCGATGGATGGGCAACAGGCTGAGCCGTGTCGAATCCAGGAAGATGTCGCCGCCGTCCAGCGGGATCAAACCGACGATCATGTAGAAGCAGGTGGTTTTCCCGGCGCCGTTGGGGCCCAGCAGCCCGACCACCTCGCCATTTTCCACGGAAAGCGAGACATCCTTGACGACGATTCTGGAACGGTAGCGCTTAACCAGATGCTCAGCGCGCAGCAGGCTCATGGGGCGACTTCCATATTGCGTTTCGGTTGTGAGGGCGTCGTCGCGGCAGGCTTCGTCTTGTCGCCCTTGGGTTGCAGGGTGACATGAACGCGTCCGTTGGGACTGGCCTGACCGCCATCAGTGCTGCCGGCGCCGCGTGCCTGGAGAAATTCCGTCTTGGTGTCGTATGACAGGTAATTTCCCCGGATTTCATCCTTGTCGCGGTGGACGACGGCCTTGTCGAATAATTCGATGCGGTCGAGTTTGCCGTTGTACTCGACGTGTTGCGCCATGCCGTCCACCCACTCGTTCACGCCTTCGCGCTTTTGCCTGAATGTGACAGGGTTGCCATAAGCCGTGGCGTACTTGAATCCGTCAGGGTCTTCCCGCACAGTCATGTCGTCTGCTGTGAGGCGGATGGTGCCTTGCGTGAGGACCACGCGACCCTCGAAGTGAGTCGTTTTTTTGTTATCGTCGGCAGTCATCTTGTCGGCCTCGATGTTGACCGGCTTGTCCCTGTCGGCGCGCTCGGCATGAACGGGCAGGCTGCAGAACAACAGCAACAGGACAGCCTCAAGGGCGATGCGGCGGCGGCAGATAGGTGACTTTTGCACGGGTGAATTCGGCTATTCTGGTTTTGTTGTTGATGACCATGCTAAGCGCGGTCAGGGTGTTCTTTCCGTAGTTCACGACCACGGGTTGATCTGTTTCTCCGATGCCGCGTTGGGGAAAGACTTTGAGCGTGGAGGTTCTGACGACGGTCAACGGCTGGTCCCGCGTCGGTTCACGTGTAACGATGACATTTCCAGTAAAGACCACCTCGTCCTTCCGTCCCGCACGCACCGCCTTTTCGGAGCGCACGGTCATGGCTGGCGCATCAGGTTCCAGCGAGGTAAACACCACTTCATCAAAATGAGAGGTGTCGTCGTCCGGGTAATGTACCATCTTCCGCGCATTGAGCGTGTAGTGAATCTGGCCGTTGTCGCCCAGCTGGCGCGCGGCAAAGCGCTCCATGATCAGGTCGGGGTCGTGGCTCAGCGCGCGACCTTCCGGCAAGGCGTTGCTCTCGACCACGCGCCACAACCAGGCGCTGACCATGGCCAGCAGCAGCACTACGGCGACCGGGGTCCAGGCCTCGAGGTTGTGGCTCAGCCTAGCCATTTTCGAGTGGCTTCCTGCCATTGTCCCCGGGCGTCGAGAAGCATTTCGGCGGCACAGCGCACGGCGCCCTTTCCGCCGCCCATGGGCGAAACCCAGTGGGCATGGTCGCGGATCAGGGCTGGCGCCTCAGGTACGGTCAAAGCAAGGCTGCATTGCCTGAGGACGGGTAGATCGGGCAGGTCGTCCCCCATGTAGGCGCACTGTGCCCAGTCCAGTTTGAGTTGCTCCAGCAGGGCCTGACATGAGGCCAGCTTGTCCGCGGATCCCTGAACTACGTGGCGAATGCCCAGCTCGCGCGCTCGGGCATCAACGATGGGCGAACTGCGGCCGGTCACGATGGCCAGCACGATGCCGGCCTCCTGGAGCAACTTCAGACCCTGGCCATCCCGCACATGGAACGTCTTGAGCTCTCGCCCCTCGCTGTCAAAAGTCAGGCCGCCGTCTGTCATGATGCCGTCAACGTCGAAGATGGCGACCCGGATGGATCGCGCCAGGGCGGACAAGGTTTCCGGTGTGAGCAGTGGCATGGCTTTTAGACGATTCCGGCGCGCAGCAGGTCGTGCATGTTGAAGGCGCCGACCAGGCGGCGTGCATCGTCCACGACAAACAAACCGAAGATCTTGCGATCCTGCATGATGGCGGCGGCCTCGGCTGCCAGTTTGTCAGGATGGGTGACGATGGGGTTGGGGGTCATCAGGCGGCTCACGAGAACCTCATGAATAGCCGTATGGCCATTTTCCAGGGCACGACGCAGGTCCCCGTCTGTAAAGATTCCCTGCAAACGGCCCTGATCGTCGACGATAGCGGTCATTCCAAGCGCTTTGTCGGACATTTCAACCAAGGCCTGGGCCACGGTGGCCTCTGCAGAGACGCGGGGAACGCGCTCGCCCTGATGCATGACGTCCTGGACGGTGAGCAGCAATTTTTTCCCGAGTGCCCCGCCAGGATGCGTTCTGGCAAAATCCGCTGCAGAAAAACCGCGCGCCTTGAGCAAGCTGACTGCTAGCGCATCGCCCAAGGCCAGCACTGTCGTGGTGCTGGCGGTAGGCGCCAGATTGAGTGGGCAGGCTTCTCGCGGGACAGAGGCATCCAGGTGCACATCCGCAAGGCGGGCCAGCCGGGAGCGCGGATTGCCCGTAATGGCGATGATGCGGGTGCCGCGCCGTTTCAGAAGGGGGGCGATCACCAGCAACTCGTCGCTTTCCCCGGAATTGGAAAGGGCGACGAGAATATCGTCGCTGGCGATCATGCCCAGGTCGCCGTGGCCGGCTTCGGCCGGGTGCATGAAAAAGGACGGGGTGCCGGTGCTGGCTAGGGTGGAGGCGATCTTGTTGGCGATGTGGCCCGATTTTCCGATGCCGCTCACAACGATGCGGCCCTTGCACGAAAGCATCAGGTGGTGTGCGGCAACGAAGCTGCCATCAAGACGCTGCGCAAGCTGTTCGATGGCCTCGGTTTCTATCTCGAGAACCTCGCGTGCCAGATCAAGGATGACGGCGTCTTTCATGGGGGCGGTATTTGTAGTCTCTGGGGTCATGGCAAGCAATTATACTTGAGGGTATGAACGATACGCTCGAACTCGTCCTGATTTTGCTGCTGGCCGCCATTTTGGCGGTGTCGCTGTTCAGGCGCCTGGGGCTTCCCGCCATGCTGGGATACCTGCTGGCAGGGATCGTGATTGGGCCCCATGCCACGGGGTTGATTCCCCCCGATGAGGCAACGCGCGGGCTGGCTGAATTTGGCGTGATCTTTCTGATGTTTACCGTGGGCCTGGAATTCAGTCTTGCCCAGTTGTTTGCCATGCGGCGCACCGTTTTCGGTCTGGGGGGGGCCCAGATGGCCGTGACCTTGGCGGCCTGCTTTGGTCTTGCCTACGCAGCGGGTCTGGATTGGCAGAGCAGTATCGCGCTGGCCGGGGCGCTCTCCCTGTCTTCGACGGCCATCATGTCGCGCTTGCTGGCGGAACGGCTTGAACTCAAGTCGCCTCATGGCCAACGCATCATGGGCGTCATGCTGTTTCAGGATCTGGCGGTGGTCCCCCTGCTGATTTTGATTCCTGCACTGGCCCAGCACAACGGAGCATTGGCCAATATCCTGCTGCTGGGGGCGCTCAAGGCTGCCCTGGTGCTGGTACTGCTGCTGGGTTTCGGAAAAAGATTGATGGGCAAGTGGTTCAATTGGGTGGCGCGCCAAAAGTCATCAGAAGTGTTTGTGCTCAACGTCCTTCTGGCGACACTGGCCATGGCGTGGCTCACCCAACGCGCAGGCCTGTCCCTGGCCCTGGGCGCATTCATCTCGGGCGTGTTGATTTCCGAAACCGATTACCGGTACCAGGTTGAGGATTACATCAAGCCTTTCAGGGATGTCCTGCTGGGCCTTTTTTTCATCACGATCGGCACGCTGCTCAACGTGTCAGTTGTGGCCGTGCAGCTGCCCTGGGTGCTGCTCATACTTGTCGGGCTATTGGCGCTGAAGCTGGCCATTGCTTACGGATTGGGGCGGGTTTTCGGCGACATGGATTCCGTGGCCTTGCGCACGGCGCTGGCGATTGCGCCTGCCGGGGAGTTTGGGTTCGTCCTGCTGGCGCAGGCCGAGGGACTGCAACTGCTGCCGGATACACCGTTGCAGATTGTTCTGGCGGCGCTGGTGATTTCCATGTTGCTCTCGCCGCTCATTATGATGATGAGCGACCGCATCGTGTTGTATTGCTGCGAAAGCGAATGGACGCTACGTTCGTTGGCGCTGCACGAATTGTCCGCGCGCAGCTACGGGGTGCAGCGTCATGTCATCGTGTGTGGTTACGGGCGCAGCGGTCAAAACCTGTCGCGTTTTCTGGAGCAGGAAGGGCTGTCGGTCATCGCCCTGGATATGGATCCGCAACGCGTCCGCGCCGCCGCCACCGCCGGCGAGTCCGTGGTGTTTGGGGATGCGGGGCGGCGCGAGGTATTGATTGCCGCGGGGCTGCACCGTGCCGCCGCGGTCGTGGTGACTTTTGCCGATACGCCCGTTTCGCTGGCCATCATCAGCCATGCACGGGAACTCGAACCCGGTTTGCCCGTGATCGTGCGTACTTTCGATGATACTGACCTGGATCGCCTGAAG
>JAJZRV010000063.1 GCA_021850135.1 Pseudomonadota bacterium | reverse complement strand
CCACTGCGTCGGCCGGGTCGAGCGCGTTTTTGGCCACCACGAACGCCACCGGCACCTGCCCCTTGAGGGCATCTTCCACGCCCACCACAGCCACTTCCGCCACGTTGGCGTGGCTGCTGATGGCCTCCTCGATTTCACGCGTGCCCAGCCGGTGTCCAGCCACGTTGATGACGTCGTCGGTGCGCCCCAGGATGAAGTAGTAGCCGTCCTGGTCGCGGATGCCCCAGTCGAAGGAGGAATACACCTTGCGCTCCTTCAGCAGCGAAAAATAGGTGCTGACGAAACGCGCATCGTCGCCCCAGACCGTGCTGAGGCAGCCCGGCGGAAGCGGCGGCACGATGCCCAGCACGCCCTTCTGGTCGGCACCCACCGTCTGCCCGGTGTTCTCGTCCAGTAACGCCACGTTGTAGCCGTACACCGGAAAGCTGGGGCTGCCGTATTTGCGCGGGGTCTCCTCCACGCCCAGCATGGCCGAGAGAATGGGCCAGCCGGTTTCCGTCTGCCAGTAATTGTCCACCACCGGGACCGCCAGTGCGTCCGAAATCCAGCGCGCAGTGGGTTCGTCCAGCGGTTCGCCTGCGAGGAAGAGATAGCGCAGCGACTTGAGGTCGTGCTGGGAGAGATATTTCGGATCCTGTTTCTTGAGCACGCGAATCGCGGTGGGTGAGCTGAACATGACCGTCACCCCGTGCTGTGCCACGATCTTCCACCATATGCCCGCATCCGGACGGGTGGGCAGGCCTTCGTACATGATCGTGGTCATGCCGTGGATGAGCGGCGCGTAAACGATGTAGGAATGGCCCACGACCCAGCCGATGTCCGAGGTGGTGAACATGGCCTCGCCCGGCTTGCCACAGAAAATATGGCGCATGGACGCGGCCAGCGCCACCGCGTAGCCCCCCGTGTCGCGTTGCACCCCCTTGGGTTTGCCGGTGGTGCCGGAGGTATAGAGGATCTAGGACGGCTCGTTGGACTCGAGCCAGGTCACCGGCACGGTGGCCGCTCCCACCGCGTCGCGCAGCTCGGCGTAGTCCACGTCCCGGCCCGGCATGCGCGCCATCTCCTGATCGATGCCGCGGTTGACGATCAATATGCGCTGCGGCGGAAACTGGGCCAGGCGACAGGCTTCGTCCACCAGCGGTTTGTAGCGCACGCTCTTGCCCCCGCGCATGCCGGCATCGGCAGTGACCATGACCGTCGGCCGGGCATCGTCAATGCGCGTGGACAGGCTGTGGGCGGCAAACCCGCCGAACACCACGGAGTGGATGGCGCCGATGCGGGTGCAGGCCAGCATGGCAAACAGGGCCTCTGCAATCATCGGCATGTAGATGATGACGCGGTCGCCCTGCCCGACCCCCAGCCGTTTCAGAACGGCGGCAAAGCGATTGACCTCGGCATGGAGTTCGCGAAAGGTGTAGTGCCTTTCGGTGCCGGTTTCGGTGGAGATGTACACCAGGGCGTTTTGATCGGCCCGGGCCGCGAGATGGCGATCCACGGCGTTGTAGCACAGATTGGTCCTGCCGCCGACAAACCAGCGCGCAAAAGGCGGGTGGGAATAGTCCAGCACCTGATCGAACGGCTTCTCCCAGTGGATCAGCGCCGCCTGCTCCCTCCAGAATCCATCCGGGTCCGCGATTGATCGTGCGTGAAACCGCTGCTGTATTTCTCCCGTCATGATGTGCCTTCCTCCACGAATGAGGGTGGGTCGATGACTGGCGGCGAACTTTCAATCCGTCAGTTTGACGATGGTTCTTCCTGCACCTTCTCCTTTCATCAGCTTTGCAAACACGCCGTCCAGCTGTTCCAGTGTCACTTCGTGGATGATGGCGTTCCAGTGGCGCGGACGCAGGTCCGTGGCCAGGCGACGCCAGACTTCCTGGCGCAGCGGCATCGGGCAGAGCACCGAGTCGATGCCCAGCAGATTGACGCCACGCAGGATGAACGGCATGACGGTGGTGTGCAGCTCGATGCCGCCCGTGAGCCCGGAGCTTGCAATCGAACCGTGCTGCTGCATGGTCCGGGTCAACCACGCCAGCATGGCCCCGCCCACGGGGTCTACGGCGCCGGCCCACAGTGCCTTTTCCAGGGGGCGCGAACCCAGATCGATGGCCGAGCGTAGCAGCACTTCCTTCGCGCCCAGCCCCTTGAGGTAGTCCACCTGGTCAGCCTTTCCAGTCACGGCCGTGACCGCGTACCCCAGGCCGGCCAGAAACTCCACGGCCAGGCTGCCCACGCCGCCGGTGGCCCCCGTCACCACCACCGGGCCATTTTCCGGCCGGAGGCCATTCTGTTCCAGCCGGACCACGGAAAGCGCCGCCGTAAACCCGGCCGTGCCGATGGCCATGGCTTCGCGTGCGTCCATGCCCTGGGGACGATGCACGATCCAGTCCGCCGGCACGCGCACGTAGCGCGCGTAGCCCCCGTCGTGCGCCACGCCCAGATCGTAGCCCGTCACCAGGACGGGCTCGCCAGGCTTGAAGCGCGGATCGGTGGATTCCAGCACTGCACCCGCGACGTCAATGCCGCCGGTCAATGGCAGATTGCGCATGATCTTGCCCGTACCGGTGGCGGCAAGCGCGTCCTTGTAGTTGACGCTGGAATATTCCGCCTGGATGAGCACGTCGCCGGGGGGGAGATCGGCCATCTCCAGCGCGACGATCCTGCCGCAGATCCTTCCTTCCACCGAGTCTACCCGGTACGCCTTGAACGCCATGTCTGTTCTCCCGATGAGCGCCCTTTCACGGAAGGGCGCTCCGTTAGTTTTTGAGGGTGGACTGGTAATCTGCCGTCTGCATTTCCAGCAGCCGGCTCACGGTCCGGTGAAACTCGTTGTCCAGATCGCCCTCCGGCTCCGGATAGAGCTTTTCCGGCGAGGCTTGCGCGGAAACGAGCAGCTTGACGCGCTGGTCGTACAGGATGTCCACCAGCCAGGTCAGGCGCCGTGCCGCGTCGCGCTGACGCGGGGTCAGCACCGGCACGTTGGACAGCAGCACCACGTAGAATTTTTCGGCAAGCTCGAGGTAGTCGCGTTGCGACCGCGCGCTGCCGCAAAGCGTATCGAAATCGAACCAGATCACGCCCTGGCCGATGCCCAGCACGGGCAGCAGGCGGCCCATGATCTCGATACCCTTGGCCGCGGACGGCTGCGGGCAGTAGGCGCGAAACGCCTCCTGCATGGCAGCGCTGCTGGCGCTGTTGAGCGGGTAGAAGTAGGTGTCCAGGTGTTCTGCAACGCGCATCCGATGATCGATGTCGCCCGACACCTCGAGCACGTCGAGGCGCTCCTTGATGAGCTCGATGGCGGGCAGAAAGCGCTCGCGCTGGAGGCCGTCAGGATAGAGCGCATCAGGCGCGTAGTTGGAGGTGATGACCAGCACCACGCCCCAGTTGATCATGTTTTCGAACAGCCGCTGCAGGATCATGGCATCGGCAATATCGCTGACATGGAATTCGTCGAAGCACAGGACGCGGGTCTGCACGGCAATTTCTGCCGCGACCATCTTGAGCGGGTCTTCCTGGTTATGGATGCGGCGCATGCGTTCGTGCACGCTGGCCATGAATTCGTGGAAGTGCACCCGCCGCTTGCGGCGGTAGGGCAAGGTGGAAAAGAATCCGTCCATCATGGCGCTTTTGCCGCGCCCCACCCCGCCGTACAGGTACACGCCGCGAGGCGGCTCGCGGTTGCCAAAAGTACGGGCAAGAAGCGTCTGGCGGTAGCGCTTGAACGCCATCAGGTCGTCGTGCAGCACCTGCAGGCGTTCGATGACCTGCAGTTGTGCAGCGTCGGGTTCGAAATCGGCGCGTTCGCTAAAAGTTCGGTACCACCGCGCAGGGCCAGTAGGTTCGGTCATGACCCCGACAGTATCAACTCTGTCCGAAGCGTGCAACTGCATGGCGCGAATGCGCTACATGTTGAGCGTACGGCCATCCACGGCCAGGGCGGCCTCGTGGAAAACCTCGGAGAGCGCCGGGTGGGCATGCACGATGCGGGCGATATCCTCGCTGCTGGCGCGGAATTCCAGGGCCACCACGGCCTCGGTGATGAGCTCGGAGGCAAAGGGGCCGATGATGTGTACACCCAGGATGCGGTCCGTGTTTTTGCAGGCAAGAATCTTTAAGAAGCCGCGCGTCTCTCCCAGCGCCTTGGCGCGACCATTGGCCGCAAAGGGAAAACTTCCGGCGCGGTAGGCCGTGCCTGCCGCCTTGAGCTGCTGTTCGGTCTGCCCCACCCAGGCGATTTCGGGCGCGGTGTAGATCACCCACGGAATGGTGTTGAAATCCACGTGGCTGTGCTGGCCGGCAATCTGTTCGGCCACGGCGACGCCCTCCTCTTCCGCCTTGTGCGCCAGCATGGGGCCACGCACCACGTCGCCCACCGCCCAGATGCCGGGCGTGGCCGTGCGGCAATGCTCATCCACTTCCACGAAGCCGCGCGCATCCACCTGCACGCCCACGGACGCGAGGTTGAGCCCCTCCGTGTTGGGCGCCCGTCCCACGGCAACGATGAGCCTGTCCACCTCGAGGGTTTGCTCGCCCCGGGCATCGGTATAGTGCACCTTGAGGGCCTTGGCCTTGCGATCCACCTGGGTGACCTTGGCGCCCAGATGAATGACCAGCCCCTGATCCTTGGTGAGGAACTTGAATGCCTCCCTGGAGACCTGCTCGTCCACCGGCGGCAGGAAAGTCTCCATGGCTTCCAGAAGGGTGACCTCGCTGCCCAGCCGCTTCCAGACGCTGCCCATCTCGAGGCCGATGACGCCCGCACCGATGATGCCCAGGCGCTTGGGCACCCCGGTCATGGCCAGCGCCCCCTCGTTGTCGAGAATGAACTGGTTGTCCACGGGGGCGGCAGGGATCGGGCGCGGCACGGAACCCGTGGCGATCACCACGTGGCGGGCCTCGAGGGCGATTTCCCCGTCGGCCTGGCGCACGGTCACGGCAAAGCCGCCCCCGGTGCGCCCTGCAAAACTGCCGTGGCCATGAAATGACGTGACCTTGTTCTTCTTGAACAGGTAGGCCACGCCCCCGGTGAGCTGATCCACGATCCTGTCCTTGCGGGCCAGCATCTGCCCGAGGTCGAGGCTCACCTCCCCCACGCGCACGCCATGCTCGCCAAAGTGGTGCAGTGCGCGTTCGAAGTTTTCAGATGACTCCAGCAGGGCCTTGGAAGGAATGCAGCCCACGTTGAGGCAAGTGCCGCCCAGGCTGGGCTTGTTTTTGGCATTGGTCCAGGCGTCCACGCACGCCACGGACAGGCCCAGTTGCGCCGCGCGGATTGCGGCAATGTAACCGCCGGGGCCGCCCCCGATCATGACCACGTCGAATTGTTGCGTCATTGCTGCGTTTCCGTTTGAGTGGGTCACAGGTCCAGCAGCAGGCGCGCCGGATCTTCCATGGCGTCCTTGATGGCCACCAGCGTCAGGACGGCTTCGCGTCCGTCAATGATGCGATGGTCGTAGGACAGCGCAAGGTAGTTGATGGGGCGAATCACGATCTGGCCGTTCTCCACCACTGCGCGTTCCTTGGTGGCGTGGATGCCCAAGATCGCCGACTGCGGCGGATTGATGATGGGCGTGGACAACATGGATCCGAACACGCCGCCGTTGGAGATGGAAAAGGTGCCGCCGGTGAGCTCTTCCAAGGTGAGCTTGCCGTCCCGGGCACGCTCTCCGAACTCGGCGATCTTCCGTTCGATATCGGCAATGGACAGCTGGTCGGCGTCACGCAGGATGGGAACCACGAGCCCGCGGGCGCTGCCCACGGCGATCCCGATGTCGAAGTAGCCGTGATACACGATGTCATTGCCGTCCACCGAGGCATTGACCACGGGATACTTCCTGAGCGCCGCCACGGCGGCCTTCACGAAAAAGGACATGAAGCCCAGCTTGACCCCGTGTTCCTTCTCGAACTTGTCCTTGTACTTGCTGCGCAGATCCATGACCGGCTGCATGTTCACTTCATTGAAGGTGGTGAGGATGGCTGCCGTGGACTGGGACTGCACCAGACGCTCGGCCACCCGGGCGCGCAGGCGGGTCATGGGCACGCGCTGTTCGGGCCGGTCGCCCAAGGGAATCGTCACCCGGGGCTGGTCGAGCCCCGCGGGCCGGGCAGCGGGTGCTGCAGCAGCCGGCCGGGCAAGATGCGCCAGGGCATCTTCCTTGGTGACGCGCCCACCCTTGCCGGTGCCGGTCACGCTGGCTGGTTCCACCGCGTTCTCGGAAAGGATCTTGCGGGCCGCAGGCATGGCCACGCCCGCAGCAGGAGCGGCGCCGGCAGTTGCCCCTGCCGGGGCTGCCGCAGGCACGGGCTGGGCTGCGGCAGCCGGCTGTGCCGTCGCCTTGGCTTCGGTATCCAGTGTGGCGATGACTTCTCCGCTCACCACCGAGGCGCCCCCGAATTTCCTGATGTCCACCAGGACGCCGGCGGCGGGGGCCGGCAGTTCCATCACCACCTTGTCGGTTTCGATGTCGATCAGGTTTTCGTCGCGTGCCACGGCTTCGCCGACCTGCTTATGCCAACCCAGCAGGGTGGCCTCGGCCACGGACTCGGACAACTGGGGAACCTTCACCTCGATCAGCATGATGTCTTAACTCCCTTTTGTGCAGCGTCCTCAGGACGCAATGGTCAGCGCCGCATTGATCAGCGCCTTTTGTTGTTCGTTATGTTTGGCCAGATAGCCCACCGCCGGTGAAGCCGCAGAGGGCCGCAGGGCGTAGGACAGGGTCTGGTCGTCCCTCAAATGGCGCGACAGGTAATGCTGGATGCGATGCCACGCCCCCTGGTTGCCGGGCTCTTCCTGCGCCCACACGACGGAATGGGCATTGGGGTATTTCTTGATCTCGGCCGCAAATTCCGTATGGGGGAACGGATAGAGCTGCTCCAGGCGGATCACGGCGATGTCCTCGATGCCCCGCGCCTTGCGCTCCGCCACGATGTCGTAATAGACCTTGCCGCTACAGGCCACGATCCGGCGCACCTTGCCGGCATCGAGCGTTTCGGTTTCGGAGATCACGTTCTGGAAGGTGCCGCTGGCCAGTTCGCGCAGGTCGGAGGTAGCCTCCTTGCGGCGCAGCAGGCTCTTGGGGGTGATCACGATGAGCGGCTTGCGCAGCGGGCGGATCATCTGGCGCCGCAGCAGATGGAAAATCTGCGCCGGCGTGCTGGGCACGCAAACCTGGATGTTGTATTCGGCGCAAAGCTGCAGGTAGCGCTCGAGGCGGGCCGAGGAGTGCTCCGGTCCCTGCCCTTCGTAGCCGTGCGGCAGCAGCATGGTCAGACCGCACAACCGGCCCCACTTGGCTTCGCCCGAACTGATGAACTGGTCAATCACCACCTGGGCGCCGTTGGCGAAGTCGCCAAACTGGGCTTCCCAGACCACGAGCTGACGCGGCTCTGCCGTGGCGTACCCGTACTCGAACCCCAGCACCGCCTCTTCGGACAGGATCGAGTCAATGACGGTAAAACTGGGCTGGTTGTCCGCGACGTGCTGGAGCGGCACATAGGTGCCTGAATCCCAGCTTTGCCGGTTCTGGTCGTGAATCACGGCATGCCGGTGCGAGAAGGTCCCGCGTCCGCAATCCTGCCCGGAAAGCCGGATGCCGTAGCCGTCGTCGAGCAAAGCCGCATAGGCCAGGGTTTCGCCCATGCCCCAGTCGAGGGCCAGCTCGCCCTTGCCCATCAGGCGCCGGTTGTCGATCACCCGCTGCACCGTGGGGTGCAGCTTGTAGCCTTCGGGCACCGTGGTCACTTTTTCCGCCAGGCGCTTCAGGACCTTCAGGGGCACAGATCGGAA
>JAJZRV010000062.1 GCA_021850135.1 Pseudomonadota bacterium | reverse complement strand
CGATTGGTGGAATGATACCCTAAAACAGTGCGTCGATCAAACCTGCCCTGCGCCGGGCAGGTCATTCAACCCCAAAACATCCCGCATGTCGTACAACCCCGAGGATTTGTCGGCGATGAACCGGGCAGCGCGCAGCGCCCCCAGGGCGAACGTGGCCCGGCTGCTGGCCTTGTGGGTGATTTCGATCCGTTCACCCAAGCCCATGAACGCCACCGTGTGGTCACCGATCACGTCCCCGCCGCGCACCGTGGCAAAACCGATGGTTTCCGGCCGACGCTCGCCGGTCACGCCCTCGCGGCCATATACCGCCACCTCCGCCAGACGCTGTCCGCGCGCTGCCGCCACCACTTCCCCCATGCGCAACGCCGTACCCGACGGGGCGTCCACCTTGTGGCGGTGATGGGCTTCCATGATTTCCACGTCAAAACCCGGCTGCAGCACCCGCGCCGCAAGATCCAGCAGGGCCAGGGAAAGCGTCACACCCATGCTCATGTTGGGCGCAAAAACGACGGGGATGTCCCGGCTGGCTTCCCGGATGAGTTCCTTTTCGGCTTCGCCAAACCCCGTGGTGCCGATCACGATGCCGCGCCCCTGGGTCTGGCACGCGGCAAGGTGCGCCAGCGTGCCGGCTGGCCGGGTAAAGTCAATCAATACCCGGCTTGCCCGGAGGGCTGCCGGCACATCCGCCGTGATGAGGACATCCACTGGCGCACCCAGCCAGTCTCCGGGGTTGCGCCCCAGATAGGGGTTGCCCGGCTGTTCCAGCACACCCGTCAGGACCAGGTCCTCCGCCGCAATCACGGCCTCCATCAGGGCTCTCCCCATCCGGCCGCTGCCGCCGGCGATGCAGATTCCAAGCGCCATCAATGCGCCTCCGCGGGTTTTGACGTCGGTTCAGCCACCGGCGCAACGGGTGCCGCCGGGGTGGCGGACGCCGTCGGGGTAGCGGGCGCCACTGGAGTTACGGGCGCCACCGGGGTTGTGGGCGCCGTCGGCGCAGCCGCAGCTGCTGGAGGCGGCAGGGCATAATCCGCCTCATACCGCTCGAGCTTGTCGTCCTTGAAGAATACGGTCAGGTTGCGCGGCTGGTCCATCTTTCCCTTTTTGCGCGTGTAATAGACATAGTCCCAGCGATTGGCGTGAAAGGGATCCGCCAGCAGGGGCGTGCCCAACACGTAGCCCACCTGGGTCCGGGTCATGCCCGTTTTCAGGCGACTGATCATTTCCTCGTCAATCACCACGCCCTGCTGGATGTCCAGTGTGTAGGGCTTGATGGCGGACAGGCTTGGCATACTGGACAGCGACGATACGCTCGGCAGCGACGGCATGCTCAACGAGGAACACCCTGCCAGCAAAAACGCGAGCAGGGACAGTGCAGCAGCAGATCGAATCATTGTTTTATCCAGTACAGTCCAATCCGCTTATAATAACCCATCTTCACCTGCACATTGCCCCCCCATGAGCGCTCCGCAAGATCTCAAGGATATCGGTCTCAAGGCGACACTCCCGCGCCTGAAGGTCCTGGGGCTGTTCGAAAACTCGGAAACCCGGCACATGAGCGCCGAAGACGTCTACAGGCGCCTGCAGCAGGAGGGCATGGAAATCGGGCTGGCCACGGTGTACCGGGTCCTGACCCAGTTCGAGCAGGCCGGACTGCTGGTACGCCACCATTTCGAAAGCGGCAAGGCGGTCTTCGAGCTCAATCACGGCGAACACCACGACCACCTGGTCTGCCTCCAGTGCGGCCACGTGGAAGAGTTCTACGACGCCGAGATCGAGCGGCGCCAGGCCCGGGTGGCGAAGGAACGCGGTTTTTCCATCCACGATCATTCGCTGCAGCTGTACGCCGACTGCCTGCGCGAAAACTGCCCCCGCAAACCCCAATAAAAAAGCGCCCCGAAGGGCGCTTTTTCTTGCTGCCTACCGCACGGATTACAGTACGGACTTGAGCGTCTTGCCCATCTCGGCCGGATTCTTGGTGACCTTGATGCCGCACTCTTCCATGACAGCCAGCTTTTCCTGCGCCGTGCCCTTGCCGCCGGAAATGATGGCGCCGGCATGGCCCATGCGTTTTCCAGGAGGCGCCGTCACGCCGGCGATGAAGCCGATGACCGGTTTCTTCATGTTGTCCTTGATCCAGCGTGCGCAGAGTTCCTCATCGCTTCCGCCGATCTCGCCCACCATGATGACCGCTTCGGTTTCGGGATCGTCGTTGAACAGGCGCATGACATCAATGTGCTTCATGCCGTTGACGGGGTCGCCGCCAATGCCGACGCAGCTGGACTGGCCGAGTCCCAACTCGCGCAACTGGCCTACGGCTTCGTAGGTCAGGGTGCCGGAGCGGGAAACCACGCCGATGGGGCCCTTCTTGTGGATGTGCCCCGGCATGATGCCGATCTTGATTTCGTCCGGCGTGATGAGGCCAGGACAGTTGGGGCCGATCAGTTGCGTCTTGCTGCCCTGCATCTTGTAGCGCGTGCGGATCATGTCGCGCACCGGGATCCCTTCGGTGATGCAGATGACGAGATCGATGCCGGCTTCGACGGCTTCGTCAATGGCAGCTGCAGCGAAGGGGGGCGGCACGTAGATCACCGACACCGTGGCGCCGGTCTGGGCGCGGGCTTCCTTGACGCTTTCATAAATGGGAATGCCTTCGTAGTTCTGGCCGCCTTTCTTGGGCGTGACACCTGCTACGAAACACTGCGCTCCAAAAGCATATTCCTTGCACATCTTGGTGTGGAACATGCCGGTCTTGCCCGTGATGCCCTGGGTGATGACCTTGGTATCTTTGTTAATCAGAATCGACATATCACCCCCGCGCCGCTTCCACCACCTTGGCGGCGGCGTCAGCCATGTTGACGGCGGAGATGATGGGAAGACCCGACTCCGCCAGAATTTGTTTGCCCAGCTCCACGTTGGTGCCTTCCAGACGCACCACCAGGGGCACCGCGAGTTTGACTTCGCGCGCGGCTGCCACCACCCCCGCCGCAATCACGTCGCACTTCATGATGCCGCCAAAGATGTTGACCAGGATGGCCTTGAGGTTGGGGTTCTTGAGCATCAGCTTGAACGCTTCGGTCACTTTCTCCGTCGTGGCACCGCCGCCGACGTCAAGGAAATTGGCCGGGCTGCCGCCGTAGAGCTTGACGATGTCCATGGTCGCCATGGCCAGTCCTGCCCCGTTGACGAGACAACCGATGTTGCCGTCGAGCGAGATATAGGACAGATCGAATTTGGAAGCCTCGATTTCGTTGGGGTCTTCCTCGTCCAGATCGCGCAAGGCCGTGATTTCAGGATGGCGGTACAGCGCATTCGAATCGAAATTCATCTTGGCGTCCAGGGCCACCACGCGGCCATCGCCCGTCACGACCATGGGATTGATCTCCGCAAGGCTCGCATCGGTTTCGTCGAAAGCGCGGTAAAGACCCTGCAGCAGGGTGCGCGCCTGGGGAACCAGAGCCTCGGGCACGCCGATTTTCAGGGCGACGTCATCCGCATCGCTGTCCAGCAGACCCTTGGTCGGGTCAATGAAAATCGTGTGGATCTTTTCGGGGGTGTGCGCAGCGACTTCCTCGATGTCCATCCCGCCTTCCGAGCTGGCCATCAGGGCGACGCGCTGGGTGCCGCGGTCCACCACCATGCCGACATAGAGTTCCTTTTTGATGTCGGCGCCTTCTTCGATCAGGAGGCGACGTACCTTCTGTCCGGCCGGCCCCGTTTGATGGGTCACCAGCTGCATGCCGAAAATCTGTTTTGCGTAGGTCTCGAGCTCGGCAGGAGACTTGGCGACTTTCACGCCACCGCCCTTGCCGCGCCCACCGGCGTGGATCTGCGCCTTGACCACGGCGACATTGCCCCCAAGGGCCTTTCCTGCCACAACTGCCTCCTCCACGGAGAAACACGGAATGCCGCGCGGCGTTGTGACACCGAACTTCCGCAGAATCTCCTTTGCTTGATACTCATGGATCTTCATTGCTTGGCCTTTTATCAGTGTTGATGGTATCCATGTGAATGGTATCCATAGCCAATTACAGATAGCCGATAGCCCATGGAATGGAGCCCAGATTCTACCCAAAATTCATCAAGAGAACATTATGATTTTTGAGAAAACCATTTGGGGTAAAATTTGGCGACGATGGGACCCCGGGTATCCAGGGCATGGCAGCCATCCAGATGCGGCGGTTTCTGGTCGCTGCCCGACTCGGCCGAGCCGTAACGCGTCTGAAACGCCACCGTGGCCAGGGTGCCGATCATCTCCGTCAGGTGGGTACAGCCCCGGACGCCGGCAAAACGCTCCTTGACGGCCTTGGTAAACCCGGGGGCAATGCGCAACCCCTTCAGGCTGGCGTAGTGCGGCGTGATGGTTTCGCAGCTGCCGGGGTACGGACGGGCCACCGTCCGGGCTTCCGCCTCGCGAATGACCATGTCCCCGTCAATGGTGATGCGCAGCCACATGTCGTGGATCGGTTCACCCGCCGGCTTGCTTCCGCCAGACACGTGAAACTCATAGCCTTTCACGTCCACCAGGTGCCCCTCGATGTCGAACAGGCCGTCTTCGCGCTGGTAACCTTCCACGGAAATGTTCCGGCGATGCAGCAATTTGCGGGGTGCGACGGGACTGGATAGCGCCATGGTGTCTTCCTCCATGAAGAATGAGGCCGGCCTGAACGGGCACAAAATGCCGATGATACGCCGATTGCCCTTTTGGACCTATAATCGCCGGAACCATTCCTCAAGTTGCGGAGACACCCCGTTGCACTTTCTCGCGCCCGTCCGTGCGCTCGTCGCGGCGACCCTGTTGCTGGCCGTCCAATTCGCAGGCGCCGAATCCCCTGACGACACCCTGTTGTCCGCCCATGACGCCTGGCAGGTGCGCAACATTCCGGCACTGGAAAAATACAACCGGCTGCTCGCCAGCGACCCGCTGGCCGATTACGCGCTGTACTGGCTGCTCGACGCAAAACTGAGCCAGCCCGGCCCCGTGGCCAGCGGCGAGGTCCAGGCCTTCTTTACCCGCTACCCGGCAAGCCCCCTGGCCGACCCCCTGCGCATCAGCTGGCTGCGGGCGCTGGGGCGCGCACAGGACTGGGACAATTTCGCCGTACAGGTCACGCCTGCCGCGCTGGAAGATCCTGAAGTGGCCTGCGACCAGTTGCAAAACCGCCTGCGCCGCCAGGATCCAGCCGCTGCGCGGGAAGCCCGCACCCTGTGGTTTGG
This sequence comes from Pseudomonadota bacterium, assembly GCA_021850135.1. Classification (GTDB taxonomy): domain Bacteria; phylum Pseudomonadota; class Gammaproteobacteria; order Burkholderiales; family Ferrovaceae; genus JAJZRV01. The sequence continues at coordinate 2,743 of JAJZRV010000062.1, read as the reverse complement.
CCGCAAAACCCTGCCCGACAGTTGCGACCCCGTGTTTCGCCTGTTGACCCTGCAGAACGCGATCACCCGCGACGATATCTGGGCAGCCCTGCGTCAGGCACTGGGCAGCAGCAACCTGCCCCTTGCACGCTATATCAACAGCTTTCTCCCCCCGTTCCAGGGTTTGAGCGAAGACGGCCTGACCCTGGCCTACACCCGGCCCGCCCAGGTCCTGGAAGGCTGGGATGGCCGCGACGACAGCCCGGCCCGGCGCGAGTTGACCCTGTTTGCACTCAGCCAGCTTGCTGCCCGTCACCCGCAACAGGCCGCCGACGCCTGGACCGGCATGGCCCACGCCTTCCCGGCGCGCGACCAGTCCTACGGCTGGCTGCAGATTGCCTGGCAGAGCACGATGCTGCACCACCCCAATGCCCTGCTCTGGTTTCACAACGTCCCCGAATCCCTCATGGATGATTCCCTGCGCGCAGCCCGCGCGCGGGCCGCACTGCGGCAGGAAAACTGGGAAGAGCTGCTGTACGCCATCGGCACCCTCTCCGCCGCCGAATCGGGCCGTGCCGTCTGGCGCTACTGGCGGGCCCGCGCCCTGAACATGACGAGCCATCCCGACGAAGCCCGGGCCCTGCTCGTGCCGCTCTCGCAGGAATCCCACTACTATGGCCTGCTGGCGCTTGAGGATCTGGGCGGCCACTTTGCCCCCCCCCCCCCCCCCCCGCCGTTCGAACCGAATGAAGTCGAGTCGCTGGCCCCCCGCTTTGAACGGGCCTTGCGTCTGCACCGCCTCGCACTGACGCCCGAATCCCAGTACGAATGGACCGTGGCCAACCGCACGCTGACCCCGCGCCAGCACCTCGCTGCCGCCGCGCTGGCCAACCGCGAACAATGGGTGGACCGCGCCATCTACAGCATCGAGCGCGCCGGTGACCAGCAGGACTTTGAACTGCGCTTTCCCCTGCCCTTCGAAGCCGCGCTCCGGCAGCAGGCCCAGCGCAATCAGCTGGACCCCGCCTGGGTTTTCGGCCTGGTGCGCCAGGAAAGCCACTTCTTTCCCGAAGCCCGCTCGCGCACCGGTGCCATGGGGCTGATGCAGCTGATGCCCGCAACGGCACGCTGGGTGGCACAGCGCATCCCGCTGAGGAAGTTCCGTTCGGCCATGACTACCCAGGTGGACGTCAACCTGCAGCTGGGCACGCATTACCTGCATCATCTGCTCAACCAGCTGGGCGACCCCATCCTGGCCACCGCCGCCTATAACGCCGGGCCCAACCGGGTGCTGCGCTGGGTTTCGGGCAAACCCCAGGATGCCACCATCTTCATCGAGACCATCCCGCTCAGCGAAACCCGCGGATACGTCCAGCACGTCATGTTCAACGCCACCATTTACGCGCACCGGCTGGGCCTTCCGCCCCTGTCCCTGCGCCAGCGTGTGGGAATGATCCCGGGGGTGGCCCCATCGCGCAGCTCCGAACCCGACCCCGCCTCGCAGCCATGAAAATCTACGCCGTGGGCGGCGCCATCCGCGACGAATTGCTGGGGCTGCCCGTGACGGACCGCGACTGGGTGGTGGTGGGGGCCACGCCGGAAGCGATGATTGCGCAGGGCTACCGGCCCGTCGGTCGCGACTTTCCGGTCTTCCTGCATCCCCAGACCCACGAGGAATACGCGCTGGCCCGTACCGAACGAAAAACCGGGCCAGGCTACAAGGGCTTCACCATTCATGCGAGCCCCGAGGTGACGCTGGAACAGGATCTGGAACGCCGCGACCTGACCATCAACGCCATGGCGCGCGACCCACACGGCATCCTGGTCGACCCCTTCGGCGGCGTCGACGATCTGCAACAGCGTCGCCTGCGCCATGTCAGCGCCGCCTTTGCCGAGGATCCGGTGCGGATCCTGCGGGTGGCCCGTTTTGCCGCACGCTTCAAGCAGGCATTCGACTTTACCGTGGCCCCGGAAACCCTGGCGCTGATGCACTCCATGGTGGTGCGCGGCGAGGTGGATGCGCTCGTGCCCGAACGCGTATGGCAGGAACTGGCGCGCGGCCTTTCCGAATCCACGCCCTCCGAGCTGTTTCGGGTGCTGGCGCAGTGCCAGGCATTGCCCCGTATCCTGCCGGAACTGATGCCCTTCTGGACGCCCCATGCCGCGGCGGCACTGGACAGCGTGGATCTGGCGGCGCGTCGCGGCCATGGACTGGATGTGCGCTTTGCGGCATGGGCCACGGCCCTGTTGCAGGAAGCGCCGCAAGGCGGACGGGACATCCTCCAGCGGTTGAGCGAACGCCTGCGGGTCCCCACGGAAATTCGCGACCTGGCCAGGATCACGAGCGAAAACAGCCGTGCCATCGGCAGCAGCGCCACGGCACCGGCCGATACCGTATTGCGCCTGATCGAACAGACCGACGGCTTGCGCCGGCCGCAACGTTTCGAGGCCATGCTGGCCGCGCATGCCTGTCACGCGGACAGCGTCCCGGGCACGCCCAACCTCGAGCGCACCCTCTGGAACCGCCTCAACCTTGCCCTGCAGGCAGCCCTGGCGGTACCCGCCGGCGAAGTTGCGCGCCAGGAGAGTGATCCTGCGCGCATTCCGGAACGCATCCGCAACGCCCGCCTTGCGGCCGTCTCCGCCGCGCTCACGCAGCAGCCGTTACGATAACCCCAGGGCCGCACGCGCCGCGGGCGACGTCTCGCCCCGGCCCAGCACCAGCACCTTGAACAGCTCCCCCATTTCTGCCGGGCTGAGGAGC